>NZ_CP066167.1:3466190-3772380 GCF_016132545.1 Spongiibacter nanhainus | reverse complement strand
CGGGTCCCGGCCAGGCATTTGCGCAGGACTCAGAAAACAAAGAGCGCCGCGAAACCCGCCGCACGCCGGCGATTCGCGCGAAAGTCTTTGAAGTCTTGAACGAGGCTCAGGTAGCGGCTGACGAAAAGCGCTACAACGAAGCTATCAAGATCCTCAACGGCCTGCGTGACAAAACTGGACGTGGTGAGTTGAACAGCTATGAGCTGGCCAACCTCTACAATCTCTACGCCTTTGTGTACTTCACTCAGGAAAACTACCCCAAGGCGCTGGAGTCCTATGAGAATGTCATCAAGCAGCCCGACATTCCCATTGCCATGGAGCTCAACACCAAGTACACCATTGCCCAGCTGTACTTTGTCGCTGAAAACTACCGTGCCGGTGTAAAAACACTGCTGGAGTGGTTTAAATTTAAAGAAGATCTGCAGGAAGACCCCGGTGCTGGCGCTTACGCGCTACTGGCCCAGGGCTACTACCAGCTCAACGATCAGGACAAAGCACTGCGCTATATCGAAGTGGCCATCAACGACTACGAGAAGCGTGGCAAGGTGCCCAAGGAGCAGTGGTGGGGTTTGCAGCGCTATCTCTACTACGAAAAAGGCAACACCAAGAAAGTCGTAGAGCTGCTGGAAGAGACCCTCAAGCATTACCAGAAGAAAAACTACTGGTTGCAGCTCTCGTCGCTCTATAACGAGTTGAAGCGAGAGAACGAGGCCACCGCCGCAATGGAAGCTGCCTACGAGCAGGGCTTGCTGGAGAAGGACAAAGAGCTGGTTAATATGGCCTACCTCTTCCTTCAGTCCGAAGTCCCCTATAAGGCGGCCAAAGTTCTGGATGAAGGCATCAAGAAAGGCGCCATTCCGGCCACCTCCAAAAACCTGGAATTGCTGGGTAACTCCTGGCGTCAGGCCCAGGAAGTGAAAAAAGCTATTCCGGAAATGGAAAAAGCCGCCGCCAAGTCCGACAAGGGCGAGCTCTGGTCCCGTTTGGGTAGCGTCTACCTGGACAACGACGAGTTTGCCAAGGCGGCTGACGCCATCGAGAGTGCCTTCAAAAAAGGCGGTTTGAAGCGTCCTGACAGCGCTTATCTGGTGTTGGGAATGGCCCGCTTTAACCTCGAGCAATACGACAGCGCCCGCCGTGCCTTTAAACAGGCTTTGAAGGATGATCGCTCTGCGGACTACGCTCGCCAGTGGATGAAGTTCATGGAAAATGAACTGGCGCGTCAGGAAGCCCTGAAAGACGAAATCTGAGCGCTTCCCCGCCCAAGAGATCGATAAGGCACCTTTATGGTGCCTTTTTTGTGTTCGCGACTTACACCTCCTGCCTCTGCTTCATGTTCAGCAAATTCATTTTGTCGATTCCCCGCGCCCCTGCGGGTTTCTTCTGCTGGCGTGAAATGTGCTACGTGTGAAGAAGTGAAGGAGTAAAATGGATTGATCGCGGCGCGCTTATTTGTCCTCCGTCATAATCTTCCAATGAAAAGCGGCGTAAACTGGACACGCGGCACGGCGCACAAGTGACGCACTAGTGAATGGTCTCGAGGAAATAGCATGACTATCAGGGTGGCAATCAACCACAACACCTATTACAAGTTCGATCGCCTGGTCGAACTGTCACCTCACGTGATTCGTCTTAGGCCGGCCCCTCACAGCCGCACACCAATCAAAAGCTACAGCCTAAAAGTCTCCCCCAAGGACCACTTTCTCAACTGGCAGCAAGATGCTTTTGGCAACTACCTGGCGCGTGTCGTCTTTCCGGAAAAGACTCGGGAGCTTTCTGTCGAGGTGGAAGTGATTGCCGATATGACGGTGATTAACCCCTTTGATTTCTTCCTGGAGGAGTACGCCGAGCATTTTCCTTTCACTTACCCTGAGCAGCTTCAAAAGGAACTGACTCCCTATCTGGAAAAGCGGCCGCAGGGGCCTAAATTTGAGGCCATGCTGAACAGCATCAGTCTTGAGGAGCGGCGCACCATTGATATGTTGGTGGCGGTGAACCAACTGGTTGAGGGGGCCATCGATTACGCGATCAGAATGGAACCGGGTGTTCAGAGCCCGGAAGAAACCCTTGAAAAAGCGGTCGGCTCCTGCCGGGACTCCGGTTGGTTGCTGGTGCAGTTATTTCGCCATCTTGGTTTGGCAGCACGGTTTGCCTCTGGCTATCTGGTGCAATTGGCGTCCGACGAGAAGTCGCTGGATGGGCCGAGCGGGCCGGAACAAGACTTTACTGACTTGCACGCGTGGTGCGAAGTGTATATCCCTGGTGCTGGTTGGATAGGCTTGGACCCCACCTCCGGACTGTTTGCCAGTGAAGGGCATATCCCGCTTGCCTGTACCCCCGATCCGGTGTCGGCGGCGCCTATCGACGGCTTTATGGACGAGTGCGAAGTCGACTTTGATTTCAGCAACGAAGTGACTCGTGTTCACGAAGACCCCCGGGTGACCAAGCCATACAGCGATGCGCAGTGGGCGGATATCCTGACCTTGGGCGATCACATTGACGAGCAGCTGACGGCGCGGGATGTGCGCCTGACAATGGGCGGTGAGCCTACCTTTGTCTCGGTTGACGATATGGAATCGGCGCAGTGGAATACCGCCGCTTTGGGCGCCGAGAAATTGAGTTTGGCCAAAACCCTGCTGCTGCGCCTGCGAGACCACTTTGCGCCCAAAGGTCTGCTGCACTACGGGCAGGGCAAGTGGTACCCCGGCGAGGAAGTGCCGCGCTGGGCCCTGGGATTGTTCTGGCGTACCGATGGAGAACCGCTCTGGAGTCGTCCCCATTTGTTGGCCAGGGTCGACAAGGACTATGGCCATGACAGTGCATTAGCCGAGAAATTTACTGAAAGGGTGGTGGTGCGCTTGGGGGTCGACCAGAAGTATGCCCAGCCTGCCTATGAAGATGCCCTGCATTATCTGTTACAAGAACAGAAGGTACCCAAAAATATTGATGCCCTGGCTTTTCGGGTCAAGGGTGATCTCGATCGGCGCCGACTGGCCCGCCTGGTCGAGCGGGGTTTTAATACGCCCACCGGCTTTGTCTTGCCCCTGGAGTGGAATGGTCGTGCCTGGCAGAGCTCGGTATGGGAAACCCGGCGGGAGCGCCTGATATTGATACCCGGCGACTCGCCGATGGGCTTGCGCCTGCCGTTGGGGGATCTGCCGGCGTTGACCGAGGAAGAGCTGCCACCAGACCGCGACCCCTTTGAGCCCAAGCCGGAGCTTGCGCCCCGGGTGGCCTATGCCGATGGTGATTGGCCAGCGGTGCTGGGGCAGACAGTGAGTCCTCAGGTTGCCGATGCTGCAAAGCCGGCCTCCGGTGGCTCCCCCGCACAATCCAAGACCGAAGTGCGTCCTCTGGTTCGCACAGCGCTGTGTATTGAAGCTCGGGACGGTAAGCTGCACGCCTTCCTGCCGCCTCTTTATGCACTGGAGCACTATGTCGCTCTGTTAGCCGTACTGGAGGAAGTGGCCGCGGAGTTGGATGCGCCGATGATCTTGGAGGGCTACGAGCCGCCGCGGGATCCGCGTATGCAAAAGCTGCTGGTGACCCCAGATCCCGGCGTTATTGAAGTGAACATTCATCCCGCCAAAAACTGGCGGGAGCTGGTGGCGAATACCAATGAGTTGTATGCCGCTGCTCGGGAGTCCCGCCTGGGAACCGAGAAATTTATGTTGGACGGTCGCCACACCGGTACCGGTGGCGGCAACCATATTACTCTGGGTGGCGCGACTCCCGCCGACAGCCCGATGTTGCGGCGTCCGGATTTGTTGCGCAGCCTGGTGAGCTTCTGGCAGCACCACCCCAGTCTGTCCTACTTGTTCTCCAGTGCGTTTGTCGGCCCCACCAGTCAGGCGCCCCGCGCCGATGAAGGGCGGGACGAGATGCTCTACGAGATGGAAATCGCCTTCCAGCAAATGCCTGAAGGGCTTTCCGAAAAGCCCTGGTTGATCGACAGACTGATGCGCAATTTGCTGGTGGATATTACCGGCAATACCCATCGGGCCGAATTCTGTATCGACAAACTTTACGCGCCGGGATCTGCCACAGGGCGCTTGGGCTTATTGGAATTTCGCGGCTTTGAAATGCCGCCCCACGCCCGTATGGCACTGGTTCAGGCCTTGTTGATCCGGGCCATGGTGGCGCGTTTCTGGGACGAGCCCTACCGCAAGCCGCTGGTGCGCTGGGGGACCTCCCTGCACGACAAATTCATGCTGCCGCACTTTATATGGGAAGACGTCAAGGAAGTTGCCGCCGACCTGCAAAGCCGCGGCTATGACTTCAAGAGCGAGTGGCTGCTGCCCTTCGAAGAGTTTCGCTTTCCGCATTATGGCCGCATTTCTCTGGAGGGCATCGAGATTGAGTTGCGCTGGGCGATCGAGCCCTGGCACGTGCTGGGTGAAGAGGTAGGCAGCTTCGGTACCGCCCGCTATGTGGATTCCTCGGTGGAGCGCCTGCAAGTCAAAGTCAGCGGCCTCACTGACAGCCGCTATGTACTGGCTTGTAATGGCCGCCGGGTGCCGCTGCACAATACCGGCCGCCAGGGCGAGTATGTAGCTGGGGTGCGCTATCGGGCCTGGGCGCCGCCTTCGGCTCTGCACCCCACCATCGGTGTACACACGCCGCTGGTGTTCGACTTGATTGATACCTGGAATGGTCGCTCGGTGGGCGGCTGTAGCTACCACGTATCCCATCCCGGTGGTCGCAGCTACGAGACCTTCCCGGTCAACGCCTTCGAGGCCGAATCTCGGCGTATTAACCGCTTTGACACCGTCAGCCACACGCCGGGGCCCTATACCCCGAGACCGGATGTGGACGCGGTCAGAGAGTTTTTTGCCGAGCCGCCGCGACCGATGTCGCCGCCTCCAGAAGAGTCGCCGGGAGAATATCCTCACACCCTGGATTTGCGCCGAGCGGCCAACTGGATTGGCTAGGGCGAGTGGCTAATTTGCCGCCGGCGCGTCACTTGGCGGCACAGGGTAGTTAACAGCATCGAGGACTTCTGGTATTTTCCGCTTCTTTCCAGGAGTTCTCGATGAAGCTACCCGTACCACTGCTCGACCGCCTCAAAGCCAGAGCCGACCGTATCATGTCCCGCACTCCCAACAAGGTGATCGGTGAACAATACCTGACCCGCTGGCATATCATTCCCAAGAATCCGCTGTTTAATATCTATTTGCACCACGTTGAGGGTAGCGACCCCGATACCCATCTGCACGACCATCCTTGGTTGTTTAATTGCTCGATAGTGCTGCGGGGACAAATGAAGGAATTTCTCACCCGCCGCAGCCGGCCGCTGACCGCCGGTCACCTCACTGCGCGCATGGGGCGAGCGCCGCACCGCCTGGTGCTGGAAACGCCGGACTGCGTAACGGTATTTGTGACCGGACCAAAGTGTCGGCGCTGGGGTTTTTACACCGAGGAGGGTTGGGTAGCCAGCAATGATTACCTCAGTGGTGAGGGCAATGGGCGGACGGTAAATTCGGAGTTTCGGTAGGGCTGGTTGTTCGGAAGTTGATGGGCCTGTTTGTTATTGTTTGCAGGCCGTGCAATTGCAAGAAGCAGTTAAAATAGCGGGATAATAAGGCTTAGAGAGCCAGCGCGGCGAGATCGAGTTCTTCGAGGCCGGGCAGGGAAGGCAGCACCGTGTTTAGCCCTTCGATATCGGCGGCGATAAAGGCGCCTGTCGCGGTCAAGCCTTCATTGATAAAGGTGACGGTGCCAACCAGAGACGCGGAGAGGAAATCGGCAGTGGCTTCCAGGTCGGCGCTCAGGAACTCCCCTGTGCCCTTCAGGCTGTTAACCAGATACTCTTCCGGCGTCACTTTGCCGTTGATCAGGTCGTAAAACGCCTCCACGTCGCCGGCCAGAAATTCGGTGGTTCCTTCTATGCTCGATCCCAAGAAACCCAAGGTGCTTTCGACATCGGCTGCCAGAAACTCGGCGGTGCCTTGCAGGTCGTTGACCAAAAAGGCAACGGTGCCTTCGACACTGCTGGCCAGGTAGCTGGTCAGAGTCTCGATGGGGCTGGGCTCGGCGGCATAGGCCGGACTGGCCGCCGCAGTGGCCAGGGTCAAACTCGCGAGATACTTCTTCATTTGTACTTCCTTTAGGTTTGGATTAGCGGTTAAAAGCTACTGGTGTGCTACCGGGCTGTGGTCGGTAGCGCCAGTGAAGCTTGAAGGGGCAATTGCAAAGGCTTGGCCGAAATGACCAACCCTGGTTAAAACGGCGTGATTTAAGGCCAAAAGAGTGACGTAGTTCTCAAAATGACAAGCCGATTAGAGGAAAGTACGTATGGTGTTTGCACCAAAATAAATCTGTTCGCACTGAATTGGTGTTCCGAGAGTGCGATAAAAAATCCAGCAATTACAATGAGTAGGTGGGGTTTGCTCGAGGTTTGAAGTTGCCGCCTGTGTTTTGTTTGTTTTTGGTGCAGGCTAAAGCCGGGCTTAATCGGCGCTGGTGCCTTATTGTTGTGCGCCCCGCGGTGCGCTCAGCAACTAGGCGGGCCCAACAGCTAAGGCAAAAAGTCTAGACAAAAAAAGGGGGCCGCAAATGGGCCCCTAATGAGGGTAATGAGATAAGTCGATAATTGAGACTTAGTGGGTGGGAAAAAGTTCAACAATTTTTACATCATGGTTTTGGCAATGCCTTCCACATCTAGTATCAGTTCTACGGTGCGGGATGCGGGCCCCAGGTCGTAGTCAATCCCAAAATCCTTCAGCGCAAATTCGGTTTTACCGGTAAAGCCCTGCCGGTAACCGCCCCAGGGGTCTTTGCCGGCGCCGATTTCGGTAACGGCAATGGTGATGGGCTTGGTGACGCCCCGCAGGGTCAGTTCCCCTTTCAGTTCGGCCGTATCCTCGCCAGTCGGTGTGAAGCTGGTGCTAACGAAAGTGGCGGTGGGGTATTTTTCCACATCTAAAAAATCGTCACCGCGCAAGTGCTTGTCTCGCTCGGCGTGGTTGCTGTCGATACTGGCTACATCGATTTTCACCTTCACTGACGAGGCTTCAGGCTTGTCGGGGTCGTAGGAGAAGTCGCCTTCAAAATCGTTGAAACGGCCGTACAGCCAGCTGTAGCCCAAGTGCTTGATTCTGAATTGAATGAAGGCGTGGGCGCCCTTGGTATCAATGGTGTAATCGGCGGCGTGAAGTGGTGCGGCGAGGCCCAACATCAGGCTTCCGATCAGGCTCAGTGACAGCAGTGAGCGGCTCAGTAACTGTTTAATCATAGTGTTCTACCTTCCTTTCTGGGGTAAGTGATGACTTACTGTTGCGGATCGCCGGACTTACCCAGCATCTTGCGCAGGGTGTCGTCCCGATCGATAAAATGGTGCTTCAGTGCCGCCAGGCCGTGTACCGCAACTAGGGCGATAATGGCCCAGGCCAAAATCTCGTGGATCTCACCGGCGATGTCCTCTTGGTTCTCAATACCCTGCAAGGTGGCGGGTATGTCAAACCAGCCAAATACACTGATGGCGCGGCCATCGGCGGTGGAAATCAGATAACCTGCCACCATGGCGGCCAGCATCAGCCCATACAGGGCCCAGTGGGTGGCGTGAGCGGTGGTGCGCTCCCAGTTTTTGAGGGTGCTGGCATCGGCCGGGCGGATATTGGTGAGGCGCCACAGCAAACGAAATACCAGCAATGCCAGCAGTATCATCCCCACGCTTTTATGGATAAAGGGCCCCTGACGGTACCAGGGGTCGTAGTAGCTGAGGCTGTCCATCCACAGGCCAAGGCCGAACATCCCGAAAATGGCCAGCGCCATGCTCCAGTGCAGCGCCACGCTGACCCATCCATAGCGAGATTGGGTATTTTTCAGTGCCATTGCGTCCCTCGTCCCCGGCGGCGTTCCAATTGATGCCCAGTATAGAAAAGCTGTATCGATTAAAAAGCACAATTAGCTGGGCTTAATGATCGGATTATTAGATACATCTCCGGGGTAGGGGTTCAGCGTGTCTCCAGGATCGTGGCCAGCTTTTCCAATTCCGCCATATCGGCGGTGGCAGGGACCAGTTGGATTTCATCGCAGCCCAGCTCCTCAATGGCGCTGATCCCTTCGCGGATGGCGCCGGGGTCGTGCATCACCATGCCATCGGCGATTTTGCCGGCTTCCTCTTTGCTGAGTACTTCCAGGTAGTCGTAAACATAGGCTCGGAGTTGTGCTTCGGCACCCTCGGCCAGACAGTACCAGAAGCCGCTCATGCGATAGGGGCGGGTGTCGCGACCGGCGTCCCGCCAAGCCTGTTCGGCAGCGTCAAAAAAGTAGCGGACCAGCGATGGGTTGCCGTCCATGGCAAAGCCGTAAAGGCCGTCTGCCCACTCGGCGACGCGCCGGATACTTTTGGGCCCCATGGAGCCGGCAAGGATAGGGGGGCCGCCTTCCTGAATCGGTAAGGGGCCCACTTCTTCAAGCCCTTCCAGTGCTTCGCCTCGCCACAGGGTTTTCATCTCGGCAATTTGGTCGTCCATGCGCTGGAAGCGGCGCTTGAAGCTGGCGCCCAGGGCGCGATAGTCCTGCTCCCGGCCGCCGACACCAACGCACAGTGTGACCCGGCCGTTGGAGAGAATGTCCAGGGTGGCGATTTCCTTAGCGCTCTGCACCGAGCTGTGCATCGGCAATACGTAGAGGGAGGGAATAATTCTTACCCGTTCAGTAACCGCGGCGGCAAAGGCCAGGATATTGCGCATCTCCAGGGTATAGCCAGTGACGCGCTCACCGCAGGACAGACTGTGAAAGGGGCCCTGGTCGATAAAACGGCACCAGTCCAGAAAGTGCTGGCGGCGGAGTTCCCGTTTCATGTAGGGCAGGCAAACACCAATTTTCATCGTATTCTCGTTATTTATTCAGATAGAGTGCAGATGGTGTCGTAAGCGCCTTTTTGCCACATCATGCGAATGCATTATCTACTTCATTCTCTGTGCGCGTTTGCGCATTGGTAAGTGGCCCGGCCTATGCGATGATTTGCCACCATAATAAGAGGGCCTAATCGGCCCCCAGGGACTAAAACCACAAACAACAATACGTTACAGGGTAGGTGACATGGCGAATGCCAAATTAGCGGGGGTGAGATGCTGAGCTTGCGCAACCCCTTTGTGGTGGACCTTCGTGCCATTGCGTTGATGCGGATGGGTATCGGTGCCCTGATACTCGCCGACTTGCTGATTCGCGCACCGGACCTGGCCGTCTTCCTCAGTGACTCGGGAGTATGGCCCCGGGATGTCTCCATGGCCTACTTGGGCTCGGAACGTTGGTCCCTGTATTGGATTAGTGGTCACTGGCTGTGGTCCCTGCTGCTATTTTTATGTGCCGGCTTTTTTGCCATCTGCCTGCTGTGCGGTATGCGCACTCGCCTGGCAACGCTGATGAGTTTTATTCTGCTGGCGTCTCTGCACAACCGGGCGCCGCTGTTGTTACAGGGTGGCGATAATCTGCTGCTGATGTTGTTGTTTTGGGGGCTGTTCCTGCCCTGGGGGGAGCGCTTCTCTTTCGATGCGGCAATGACTCGTGAGCCCCGATACCAGAACCGCCTGTTTAGTGCCGGTGGGGTGGCGTTGTTGCTGCAGATTATGTCGGTGTATTTTTTCTCCGCGTTCCTTAAGAACGGTGCTGCCTGGGGTAGTGAGGGCACCGGGATCTATTACGCCCTCAGCAACAAGCAGTTCACTATCGGCCTGGCCAGTTTCTGGAACGATTGGCTGTGGCTCAACAAGCCACTGACTCACTATGTGTGGTGGCTGGAGCTGGTCGGGCCACTGTTGGCTTTTAGCCCGCTGTTTTTTACCCAGGCGCGGCTGTTGGTGTTCTTCTGTTTTGTCACCCTGGAGATTGGTTTTCTTTTTAACCTCAGTGTTGGCCTGTTTCCCTTTATCTCCATCGTCTCGCTGTTGGCGCTGCTGCCCACGGCAGCACTGGATCGAGTGTTTGCGCCGCGGCGACCGGTCAGTTCGTCGCTGGTGATGTATTACGACCGGGACTGCGGCTTCTGTGTCAAAACCTGCTATTGGCTCGCCTATCTGCTGGGGCTGAAGTCGGTCACCAGTATTCAGCCAGCTCAGGATCACCCTGAGGTAGGGCCGCTGCTGGAGCGGGAGTTCAGCTGGGTACTGGAAACCGCCGATGGCAGTCGTTACTTGCGCTGGCAAGCGATTGTGGTGCTGTTGCAACATTCACCGCGAGCGGCGTGGTTAGCTCGCCCCCTGTCATTACTGGGTGGCGCGGGGGATCGCCTCTACCACTGGATTGGCAACCACCGTCGCCAGTTTGGTCGGGTGACCGCTCTGGCCCTGCCCTGGCGGGAGCGCTACCCGCGGCAGGGTTGGGTGCTGCAGGGCGTCGCGGCACTCTTTGCCGGAGGAATTCTGTGGTGGAATATCAGCACCATTCCCCAGTGGGATTATATTCACGGCGTGCATACCGGCCTGCCCTCGTCCCGTGTGAGCTACCCTGAGACCTTGAGAACCGTTAAAAATGTGCTGCGCCTGGATCAGAAGTGGAATATGTTTGCGCCGTATCCCGACCGCTCTGACGACTGGTATTTTATCCCCGGCATCACTGTGGGGGGTGACATGGTGGATGTGCTGAGGCAAAAGGATGGCATGCCTGACTGGGGGCAGCCTGATGATTACTATCCCCGGCCGGCCTTTCTGTTGGATTACCGCTGGCGGAAGTATCTAACCCGCATTGGCTACCGCAGCAACAGCCGCTATCGCGGCGAATACGGCAGCTGGGTGTGTCGAACCTGGAACGAAAGCCGCCGTGGGGAACAGCGGCTGGAAGCCTTTAACATCTATCTGTTCCGTAAACCGACCCCGGCCCCCGGGGCCGCTGACGAGCCGCCAACCCGCCGTATTCGCCTGTGGCGCCATCACTGCCTGGATGCGGACCGCCTGGGCGAGGATCGCGTCGAAAAACGTCTCGCTCAAGAGTCCGGCTGGTAAACAGCCGGGCTGGGTTGCTAACCTTAGTCTGACTTCAGGGCTTTAAGGATGCCGGCAACGGGTTCCACTTGGTTCATGGTGTAGAAGTGGATGCCGGGTGCGCCGCCCTCCAGCAGGATGTGACAGAGCTCGGTGACCATCTCTTTGCCAAATGCCACTACGCTGTCCATGTCCTTGCCATAACCTTCCAGCTTGTGAGCCAGCCAGCGGGGAATCTCTGCGCCGCAATTGCGCGAGAAGCGCGCCAGATTATCGTAGTTAGTGATGGGCATAATGCCGGGGTAAATCGGCTTGTCTATACCGGCCTTTTCGCAGGCGTCGAGGAAGTAAAAGTAAGCGTCGGCGCTGTAAAAATACTGGGTAATGGCGCTGTTGGCGCCGGCGTCGAGCTTTTCTTTCAGGTAGGTGATGTCCTGATCGTAACTGGGGGCGTCGGGGTGGATCTCCGGATACGCCGCGACCTCCAAGTGAAAATGATCGCCGGTGTGCTTGCGGATAAACTCCACCAATTCCCGGGCATAAACCAATCGCGTGGCGCCCATCCCGGAAGGCATATCTCCCCGCAGCGCGACAATCCGATCGATGCCCGCATCGCGGTAATCTTCGATCAGGGACAGCATGGCGGCTTCATTGTCACTGCCAAAGGACAAGTGGGGCGCCACTGACAGCCCTGCCTTTTTGGTGTCCATCACAATATTGCGGGTGTTGTCCCGGGTGGAACCGCCGGCGCCGTAGGTCACGGAGAAGAACTCGGGCTCCAGCGCGGCCAGTTGGTCCCGGGTGTTGATCAGCTTGTCGCGACCGACATCGGTTTTTGGGGGAAAAAATTCAAAACTAAATCGCTTGTCCATCTTAGGCCTTGAGCGTGTTTACTTGTTCTATAGCCGAGTGATACCCGCTTGCCGAGGACGCGTCGCACCTCGTTGAAGTATCGCATCGATTGTTTGGACCCGGCGCCAGCGCCGGGTCCGTTCTGCCTGTGCCTGATTAGTATTTGTAGGCTTCGGGCTTGTAGGGGCCTTCCACCGGCACATTGATGTACTTGGCCTGCTCGTCGGTCATCCGGGTAATGACGCCGCCAAAGCCCCGCACCATCTCCGCGGCCACTTCCTCGTCCAGCTTTTTAGGCAGGACTTTAACGTAGAGGTTGGAAGCCTTTTCCGCCTCGGGAAGATCGGCAAACTTACGCTCCCACAGGTAGATTTGTGCCAGTACCTGGTTGGCGAAGGAGCCATCCATAATGCGCGAGGGGTGACCTGTGGCATTGCCCAGGTTTACCAGGCGACCCTCAGAGAGAAGGATCAAGTGATCGTTGCTGGCCGCATCGCGTACCACTTTGTGGACCTGGGGCTTCACTTCCTGCCACTCCCAGTTTTTACGCATATAGGCCGTGTCGATTTCGCTGTCGAAGTGACCGATGTTGCAGACCACACAGCCGTTTTTCAGGTTCTTCAGCATATTGGCGTCACAGACATCCACGTTGCCGGTGGTGGTGACCACCAGGTCGGTGTTCTGTAACAGCGCTTTGTCGATTGAGGCTTCAGAACCGTCATTGATACCGTCTTTGTAAGGCGATACAACCTCAAAACCATCCATACAGGCCTGCATGGCACAGATGGGGTCAATCTCAGTGATCTTTACGATCATACCTTCCTGACGCAGGCTGGCCGCAGAGCCTTTACCCACATCGCCGTAGCCGATGACCAGCGCTTTCTTGCCGGATAACAGGTGGTCTGTGCCGCGCTTGATGGCGTCGTTCAGGCTGTGGCGGCAGCCGTACTTGTTATCGTTCTTGGACTTGGTCACCGCATCGTTGACGTTGATGGCGGGCACTTTCAGTGTGCCTGCTTCCATCATTTCCAGCAGGCGGTGAACGCCGGTGGTGGTCTCTTCGGAAATGCCGTGAATGTTGTCCAGCATATGGGGGTACTTGTCGTGCATCAGCAGAGTCAGGTCGCCACCATCGTCCAGAATCATATTGGCGTCCCACTCTTTTCCGTCTTGCAGTACGGTTTGCTCGATGCACCACCAGAACTCTTCCTCGGTCTCACCTTTCCAGGCAAACACAGGAATACCGGCGGCGGCGATGGCAGCGGCGGCGTGGTCCTGGGTGGAGAAAATATTACAGGATGACCAGCGCACTTCGGCGCCCAGCTCGATCAGAGTTTCAATCAATACCGCGGTCTGGATGGTCATGTGAATACAGCCCATGATCTTGGCGCCCTTGAGAGGCTGATCGGCTTTGTATTTTTCCCGCAGGGCCATCAGTGCCGGCATTTCAGTTTCGGCGATGTCGATCTCGCGGCGGCCCCAGTCGGCCAGGCTGATATCGGCAACTTTGTAGTCGGTGAAGGTAGTGTCTATTGCGCTTACAGTACTCATAAGTCGTGACCTCAAATTAAATGTGTTCGTTTATACGGCGGCTTTCAGTGCTTCGGCCTTGTCGGTCTTTTCCCAGCTAAAGGCAATCGCTGTTTCGCTGCGTTGTTCACCGTTTTCGGTGAAGTTATAGGTATATTCGTAAGGCTCGCGCCCGAAGTGACCGTAGGCTGCTGTGGGCTGGTAAACCGGGTGCAGCAGGTCGAGCATTTTGGTGATGCCGTAGGGGCGCAAGTCGAAGACTTCACGCACGGCGGCGGCCAGTTTTTCCTCGCTGACTTTGCCGGTACCAAAGGTATTGATGGAGACCGAGGTGGGCTCTGCCACGCCAATGGCGTAGCTCACCTGGATTTCACAGCGGTCGGCAAGCCCAGCGGCGACAATGTTTTTAGCGACGTAACGGCCTGCATAAGCGGCGCTGCGATCCACCTTGGAGGGGTCCTTGCCGGAGAAAGCGCCACCGCCGTGACGGGCCATGCCGCCATAGGTGTCAACGATGATCTTACGCCCGGTCAGGCCGCAGTCGCCGACCGGTCCACCGATCACAAACTTGCCGGTGGGGTTGATATGGAAGCGGGTGTCAGCATGGAGCCACTCGGCGGGCAGTACCGGGCGGATGATTTCTTCCAGTACCGCTTCCTGCAGGTTACTTTGACTGATATCGGGGTCGTGCTGAGTGGACAGGACCACCGCATCAATGGCGACCGGTTTGCCGCCGTCGTAACGCAGGGTCACCTGGCTTTTGGCGTCCGGTCGCAGCCAGGGCAGTACGCCCTCTTTGCGCAGTTTGGCTTGGCGCTCCACCAAGCGGTGGGAGTAGAACAGCGGCGCGGGCATCAGCGATTCGGTTTCGTTGGTGGCGTAGCCAAACATCAGGCCCTGGTCGCCGGCGCCTTGGTCCTCGGGCTTGGCCCGATCGACGCCTTGATTAATATCCACCGACTGTTTGCCAATCGCGTTCAATACCGCACAACTGGCCCCGTCGAAGCCGACGTCAGAGCTATCGTAGCCAATGCCGGTGATCACGTCGCGGATGATGTCTTCCAGATCGACATAACAGGAGGTGGTCAGCTCGCCGGCGACGATGGCCATCCCGGTCTTAACCAATGACTCCACCGCCACCCGGGCGTATTTGTCCCGGGCAATGATGGCGTCCAACACGGCATCGGAAATCTGGTCGGCCATTTTGTCGGGGTGGCCCTCGGACACCGACTCCGAAGTAAATAAACTGTAGTCAGACATTCTGTCGTCCTCTTAAATAAAAGGCCCTTAGGCCGCTGTATTAATAAATTGTCGAACTTGTACTCGAAAGCCATTGAGCTGGGCTAAGTAGACCCCGGGGCCATCGCTAAAGCCACTCGCCGCCGCCCACTCGCTCAGGTCGTCGGGCTCAAAACCCAGCCACAAGTCGCCGCAGGCCTCTCGGGCCCAGTTTTGGTCGTGGCGGCACAATTCCGTCACGCACAACAACCCGCCGGGTTTCAGCCAAGTTGCCACTTCCCGAAAAATATCCACCGGCGAGGGAACATGGTGCAAAACCATATTGGCCACGACACAGTCGGCGCTGGCCGGGGCAATGTCAGTGCTGTCCAGTTGGCAGTGCACATTGTCCAGTCCCTGCTGACTGACCGTCTCTTTGGCCTTGTCCAGCATCGCGGCGCTGTTGTCGATGGCGACAACGCGCTGATAGCGCCTGGCCAACTCTGGCAGAAAAGCGCCATCGCCGGGCCCCACTTCCACCGCCAGATCGCCGCCCTGGGGCTGACTGTTAGCCAGCAGCTCCGCGGTACTTTGGCCGTATACCTCAAAGGCCACCATCTGCTCCTGCTGGGCCTGAAATTGCCCGGCGTATTGGGCAAAAAAGGCCTGGGAGCGAGCTGAACGCTCGTCGATTACCTGGTCCAGCCGTGCCTCCAAACCCGGGCTCAGCTCCAGCTGATCGACGCTGCTCAATAACTGCTGTTGCAGTGCAAAAAGCTGTGGATGACTCGCCCGGTAGGTGCGCCGATAAAACAGGCTGTTGCCTTCCCGGCGCTTGGTGACCAGCCCCGCGCTGAGCAATATCTTCAAATGGTGACTCAGCCCCGACTGCCGACTGTCGAGGATGTGGCACAGCTCCTGGACGGTATAGGCGTCCCGGCTTAGCACCCGCAATACCTGCAGGCGAAGTGCATCCCCGCCCGCTTTGCACAGTTGCAGCAGGGTATCTTCCAGGGGCGCAATTGCGCTGACGGTATTCGGCAGTTCACTCATTGCCCGGCAGTGTAGCAAGATTTTTATCTATATCAAAATATTTTGATATAGATGGGGCGGATTCGGGTGCGCCGTCACTACGTGCCGTCACAAATCGACAAGCCGCCAGTCACTCCCGTGCATGGTCGCAGCCAGGTGGGTTGGCCATAATCTCGTTCCATGGTTTAACTGTGCAAAGGAACAGATTCGAATGTTTGCAATCACCCAACCACTGCGCCGCGCGGCAAAGCTCTGGCCTTCATCCCCGGCCTTGTTGCGGGAAGAGGGCGCGCTGACCTGGAAGGAATTGGAAGCGGGGGTGGCGAAGTTTGCGCAATTTTTGCGGGACTTCGGGGTGAGTAAAGGTGATCGGGTCGCGATCCTGTCGCAAAACAGCGAGTCGTTCTTTCAGTTTTACATGGCCGCCCCCTGGGCCGATGTGATTATGGTGTCTATCAACACTCGCTGGTCAGAAGAAGAAATGCTCACCGCGCTGGATGATAGCGGCGCCATAATATTGCTTGTGGACCAGCATTTCGACGCTACAGGTCAGGCTCTGCTGGCTAGGTCAGAGGTCATTCGGCAAGTGGTGAATATCGAGCATGAAAGCTGCCTGTCGGCTATGTCGGGCCTGTCGCCATTGAGTGATTCCGGACGCAGTGACGACGAAACAGTGGCTCTGTTCTATACAGGGGGTACCACTGGGCGGTCCAAGGGGGTCATGCTGAATTCGGTGGGCTTGTTGACCACAGGCCTTCAGGTGCAGGCTCACTCCGGCCTGGATCATTCAGCGGTGGTTCTGCACGTGGCGCCATTTTTTCATATGGCGGCGGGTGGCATCATTTACGCCACCCTTCTGGCGGGGGCGAGTTCGGTTATCTTGCCGGCATTTGTACCCTCTGTGGTGGCACAGGCAATACAGCAGCATAGTGTGACTCACATTCTGTTAGTGCCCACCATGATCGAGATGCTGCTTTATGATCCGTCGTTCTCCAGCTATGACTTGAGTAGTCTGCGTCGTATCGTCTATGGGTCGTCGCCTATGCCGGAATCTCTGCTCCGCTTGGCCATGGATCGCTTGCCTGGGGTCGAATTTACGCAATTTTATGGTATGACGGAATTGTCTCCCGTAGCCACGGTGCTCCCGCCGGAGGATCATCAAGAAGCCTGCGCCTTCCCATCGAGGCTGAGGTCGGCGGGAGTTCCCATCCAGCTGGCCGACTTACGGATCGTGGATGATCAAGGGGATGAAGTTCCCCGCGGTGAGGTGGGAGAGGTGACCGTCGCTGGTCCGTCGGTGATGCAGGGTTACTGGAACAACCCTGATGCCACCGCAGCGGCGATACGCCATGGCTATATGCATACCGGAGATGCCGGTTACTGCGACGAGCATGGATATCTTTACTTGGTGGACCGAATTAAAGATATGATCATCTCTGGTGGTGAAAATGTCTATTCCACCGAGGTTGAGCAGGCGGTATATCAATATCCCGGCGTTCAAGAGTGTGCAGTTGTCGGTGTGCCGGATAGTCGATGGGGCGAAAGCGTTTGTGCGGTTATTTACCCCGAGGCTGGCTGTACTATTGATGAGCCTACAATAAAAGAGTTCTGTGCCACCAAGATCGCCAATTATAAATGCCCTAAAAAAGTTGTTATTGCCAGCGAACCGTTGCCAAAGACCGCGGCAGGAAAAATCGCTAAAACTGAAATAAGAAAATGGGTGCGATAATGTTTAAGAGACTATGCCTGATACCGATATTGATGCTGTTCTACCACGGCTTTGTGGTGGCGCAGTCGCCAGCGGTCACAAGTGATGAAAAACAGGATGATGTTGCCAGTACCCAAAGCGTAAAAAGAAACAAAGGGTACATAGAAGAAGTCATTGTAACGGTGCAGAGGAGAGAGCAGAGCCTGCAGGATGTGCCGGTAACGGTATCTGTCTTCTCGGGTGACGATCTGGTCAGTGCCAATATATCCGAAAGTCACGGTTTGCAGCTAAAAACGCCGGGCATGGTATACAACAGCCAGGGTGGCTATGCGCATATTTATATCAGGGGCATCGGTTCGGATGGCACGATCCCCACCTCTGAAGGTTCGATAGCCACATTTCTTGATGGCGTGTACAACCCCAATGCCAACTCGTCTATCCAACACTTTGCCGATGTCCAGCGTGTCGAGGTGCTAAAGGGTCCGCAAGGCACGTTATTTGGCCGCAATACTACTGGTGGTGCGATAAATATCACCACCAAAAAGCCGGCACAAGAATTTGAGGCCTCGATGGCTTTGCTGGGCGGAAGTTATGAGCGACGGGGAGTGGACATGTACGTATCCGGTCCCCTCGGTGATGCGTTAAGTGCCTCAGTATCCGCCTATTACGACGAAAGCGAATCGTACTACACATCGATTAACCCAGCCGCTCCACCTGTTGTCGATAATGAAGATTACGGTGGCCGCGTTAAGATTTTGCTTGATATTAGCGACAAGTTATCGGCACAGCTGACGGGCTATCTGACAGAACATTACGGTGCCGATACCACAGTAGGGAATAGTTTCAGGACGTCGTTGCTGACGGAGGCGGCAGGCGGCCGGGTGGAAACCTCCAATAAACCTTACAAGACCAATGCTGACCGCGGGCCGTACTTCAATGAATTTCGCACCACAGGGGTGGACCTGAAACTCAACTACATCGCGGACTCATTTGAGTTCAAGTCGATAACAGCAATGCTAGACACCGATAATTCAGGGTTTATCGAGCTGGATTATACCGAAGCTGACCTTGAAGAAGTGCCGGTTCCAAAAGCGTTTACCTATACTTGGTCGCAAGAGTTGCAGCTCAGCGGCGATCTGTGGAACGACAGCCTTCACTACCTGGTTGGTGCGTTCTATCTTGAGTCGGAGGGTGGCTTTGATCCTCTGGAAATATCCTTGGGACCGACCGCCGTCTTCGATGCGACCCTGGTTGATCTCATTGACGGTACCGCGATTGGCGAATTACTGGGCGGAATAATCGGTGATGGCTTTCCTGATGCGGCAACCTTGCGAACCTTTGGCATTATCGAGACCGAAGCCTCCGCTGTTTTTACCAACTTATCCTGGCAGCTAACGGATACCTTTTCGCTTAGCGCCGGACTTCGCTATTCCAGCGAGACCCGTTTTGTCACTGAATCCCGAACTGAGGTCAGGCTGCTGAGCCTGGAGTCTGTATCTCCGACCCTTCTGTCATCGCCCCCTCAGGACAAGACCTGGGATGCCTGGACGCCTATGGCGTCGGTGGAGTGGCGGCCCCGGGATACGCTGTATTACTTCAAGTACTCCGAGGGCTTTAAGTCGGGTAACTACAATCCGGTTCTTATCCTGGAGCCTGTCACTCCCGTTGAGCCTGAGTTTATTAAAGCCTATGAAATAGGCCTTAAGGGCGAGTTCTTCGACCGAAGTCTGCGGTTTAACTTCGCTGGCTTTTTCTATAACTACGATGACCTGCAAGTACAAATCGTGTCGCTGGTGAATTCCGGTACCGCCAGGCTGGAGAATGCGGGCAATGCACAAGTATATGGCGCAGAAGCGCAGTTGGCCTTCGCGCCTATTGAACAGCTGCGATTTAATCTCGGCGCCAGCTGGATGGAGTCCGAGTACAAAGAGTATGTGGGTACCGGCTACGACCAAACTACCGGCTTGGCGTTTACAGGCGATTTCTCCGGCAATGAACTAAATCGAGCGCCCTCTTTGACTGTCTCAGGTGATGTGACCACTCACTTTTATTTTGGCGATGATCGATTAGAAGCTGGTGTCTCTATCTATCACGCCAGTGGTTGGTATTTTGATGCGCAGAATACCTTTGAGCAGGAGCCATTCACGGTTTTAGGCGGCCATATTTCCTACGAGCTGATTCCCTCCAATATCAAACTGTCGCTTATCGGTTCAAACCTCACCAGTACTGAATACTTAAAAAATGCGCTGCTTCACGACTTTGGCGTGAGTGGGACCTATGCGCCACCTCGTCAAATCGTCGGACGAATCGATATTGAGTTCTAGGAGTTAGGTATGTCGAAAAGCTATTTGGCCAAGGGCCCGGCGACGATTATTGACACAGACGCCCAGGCCGTTGACCCAACCAAAAAAGGTGAGCGGGCCGCGCCAGTACCAAAAATGCTTGTCGGGATGGATAAATACTGGTCGAAAGACATAGCCACCCAGGAAGACGAAAAGATCTTTGCCAAAACCTGGCTGTGCGCTGGCCGGGAGTCCGATGTCCAGGACGTGGGCGACTGGTTTAAATTTGATATCGGCTACGAGAGCATCATAGTCGTCAAAAGTACCGATGGTGTGATCCGGGCATTTTACAATGTGTGCCAGCACCGAGGTGCTCAACTGGTGGTGGATGATGCAGGCAATGCCAGCAAATTTGTCTGCGGTTTTCACAGCTGGACCTGGATGAATACTGGCGAGCTCCACCGCATCGCCGATGAGGAGACCTTCGCCAGCGAGATGATTTGCGACAGGCCGGGTTTGCAGCCTGTTGCGCTGGATATGTGGTCAGGATTTATCTTTATTTCGCTGGATCCTAATCCTCCGCCGTTGCATTCCTACCTTACTCCTCTCCCTGAACAACTCTCTGCTTATCGCATGGAAGATATGGTGCTGATCAGTGATGTGTGTGTCGAGTGGAATGTGAACTGGAAGACGGCCTTGGATGCGTTTATGGAAGGCTACCATATTCATCGTCGACACCCTGAAGGGCTGGGCTGGATCGAAGACTATCACTTACAGCATGATTTTTTTGATAACGGCCACTCCAGAATGATTTTGCCTGTGCCGGTAAAAAGCAAACGCCTAAAAGATCAGCATGCATTGAACGATGAGTTGCGGGCCATGCTTAGCGAAGTGGGATTGTCACCAGAATCCTATGAGGGTAAGGCTGGGCTGATTCGCCCCGCACTTCAACAGCGAAAGCGGGAGTGGGCAAAGGAAGTGGGCCTTGATTTTTCGGGATACTCCGATAGTCAGCTCACCGATGACTGGAACTATTTTGTGTTCCCCAATATGACCTTCAACGCCCACGCCGAAGGGGTTTTGGTGATGCGCTTCTTCCCCAACGAAAGTGATCCTGAAAAATGTTACTACCACGTATCCGTGCTGGCTCACCGGGTTGACGATCCCAACTATCGGATGCCCAGGTATATGGGTGCGCCGGACATCGATTTATCCGGCGAGGTTCCCCGGCCCCCGCGGATCAAGCTTAAACACGGTGAGGCGAGTTTAAGTCAGGTTCTGGATCAGGATGCTGAGTTTGTCCCGCGCGTTCAAAAAGGAATGAAGTCCAGGGGCTTCAAGGGGCAGCGGCTTTCCCATCAGGAGATGCGTATGCAGGCCTTTTACGAAGAATACGATCGATATATGCGGGGTAAATAGGGGTATGGAAAGTCCAAGTAAAGATCAGCTCGAGTGGATGTATAGCAAGATGGTGTTGGCGCGCGAATACGAGGAAATGATGAAGCGCGTTTACTTAGAGGGCAAGGTTCCAGTCTTTGATATGTCGGCCGGGCCTTTGCCAGGCGAAATGCATATTTCATCCGGGCAGGAACCCTGCGCCGTTGGCGTGGCGGTGCATTTATCCGCGGCCGATTGGATGGTGGCCTCCCACCGCTCCCATCATCAGGCCATTGCCAAAAATGTGGATTTGGCGGCGATGACAGCGGAAATCCTTGGCAAGGAATCCGGGCTGGGGGGAGGGCGCGGAGGTCATATGCACCTCTCCGATCCGAAGGTTCGGTTTACCTCTACGGGCATTGTTGGCCAGGCACTGGGTATTGCGGGTGGCCACGCTCTGGCGTCAAAGATGAAGGGCACCAGCGACGTTGCAGTGGGCTGTATCGGCGAGGGCGGCGCAAACCAGGGTGTTTTTCATGAGGCGATGAACTTGGCGGCACTGTGGAAATTGCCGTTAATTTGCGTGATTGAAGACAATCGCTGGGGGGTATCGGTCGCCAAGGACAAGTCTACGTCGGTATCCAAAAATTCGGATCGGGCCATTGCATACGGATGCTATGGCGAATATGTCAGCGGGAATGATGTCTGGGCGGTATTCGAGGCCGCCGGCCGTGCCGTTGAGCGAGCACGCAAAGGCTTGGGCCCGACAATTCTGGAGATTGAGACATATCGGCTGGAGGGGCACTTTGTTGGCGATGGCGAGGCCTATGTTCCGGAGGACCAGAAACGAGACCGGGAGGATATCGATCCCATCAACGTTATGGCGCGTCGCTTGGTCGATGAGGGAACGTTCTCCGCGGATTATCTGGAATCGATACTGGCAACCTGCAAAGAGCAAGTGGACGCTGTTGAGCGTTATGCCCGGGAGCAGGCGGACGCTAAGCCGAGCGATGCGCTCAGACACGTTTTTGTAGAAGCATAAATTTGGGGGTTGTATGTCGGGACAAGTTCAAGGCCCTCGGGTGCCTTTTCACAAGGCAGTCAGTGAGGCGCTCAAATGGGAAATGGAAAACGACGAAAACGTCTTCGTTATGGGTGAGGATGTCGGAGCGCTGGGGTCGATTTTTCAGACTACGGCTGGTCTTCATCAGCAGTTTGGCGAGGAGCGAGTGAGGGATACCCCGATCTCGGAATCCGGGTTCGTGTCAGCGGCCGTAGGTGCCGCAATGAGTGGCATGAAACCGGTCGTCGAGTTGATGTTTAACGACTTCATCGGCGTGTGTTTGGACCCGCTTTACAACATGGCAGCCAAGAATGCCTATCACAGCGGCGGTGGGCAAGCCGTGCCATTGGTCTTGATGACCAGTGTCGGCGGTGGCTATTGCGATGGCTCCCAGCACTCACAAAGCTTGTATGCCACATTTTGTCATATGCCGGGAATGAAGGTTGTGGCGCCAAGTAATGCCTACGATGCCAGGGGCTTGATGCATGCCGCCATTGAAGATCCCAACCCGGTCATATACATGTTTCACAAAATGTTGGTGGGCCTGGGCTGGTATGGCTCAGTCAAAATGGCTTCTATACCGGTACCCAATGAGCGCTTTACCGTACCGATCGGTAAAGCCCAGGTAAAGCGCGAAGGAACAGATATCACCCTGGTGGGTTGGGGAGTGACCTTGCACTATGCCTTGCAGGCTGCGGAGAGCTTGAGTGACAGTGGCATAAGCGCGGAGGTGATTGATCTAAGGAGTTTGGTGCCGCTGGATATGGAAACCATCATGGCCTCTCTGGAGAAAACCGGGCGGCTTATTGTGGTGGACGAAGACTACAAGAACTGCGGTGTGGCTGGAGAAGTGTTGGCGCGTATCTCGGAGTCGAATTTGTCGGCATTGCGGTCGTCGCCACGGCGGATTTGCTTTCCAGATATTCCGATTCCGTTTGCAAGACCCATGGAGCAGTTTGCCAGGCCAAGTGCCGAGAAAATTGTAGGCACTGCCATCGCCATGCTGGAGGCCGCGTAATGATCGAATTGAGAATCCCCCTGGATTGGTGGTCGGGTGAGCAAGAGGGTGTGTTAACGGCCTGGCATGTCGACGATGGTCAGCCGGTGCGTGCCGGCGATGTGATCGCCGATATTGGCGTTGAGAAGGCGCAAATGGAAATGGAGGCAAGCAGTAGTGGCACGCTTGTACACAAAGTCGGCGAAGGTGAGGTGCTGGCAGCGGGTCAGCTGATCGGAATCATTGAGCCGGATTAATCTATTTGCTCGGTGTTATGCCTGGCAAGCGCGCTCCTTTGTGGGCGCGTGACCAAAACGAGTTTTGTAGACCCGGGAGAAGTGAGCCACATCTTTGAAGCCCCAGCTAAAGCAAATTTGAGAAATTGAAAGATGGTCTAGCTCGCGGTTTTGAAGTTCTCGACGACAATTTAAAAGACGTTGCTCTCTGATATAGCTCCACACTGTCCAGCCGGTATTCTCAAACGCTCGGTGGATAAAGCGCCGCGAAGACGAAAAGTGGTTGGCGATCATGTCCAGAGATAGATCGGGGTTGCCTAAGTGCGCTTTGATGAACTCGAGAATATAAGGCTGGGCTGTGTGGTTAGGTAAGACCTTGCTGGAGACCTGTTGTCGGCGATCTATCTCTGCACCACACATGGCACCAATACTCTCGATGATTAAGCTGCTCATATTTGTCTTGCAGCTGTCTTCGATATACGCCGCTTCATCAATCAGTGACATAACCAGAGACTGGAACACTCTGCCGCTGCCGGTACTCAGTGAGAGACGTTGATTAAACAAACGATCCACTTGTGGTTGAAGCTCGCGCAAAGGGGCGCTTGGCACTCTGATATGAACTGCGGTTTGAGCGATCTCGATGCTGGAGGTAAACACCCCGATCAGTGGTTTACAGAGCGGGACAAGGGCAACGGAGCCCGGGTCGACCTGGGTGGTGACCTTGTCTTGTTGAATGGTGAATTTCGCGGTAATCGGCAGGTACAGCAAGATCGAGTCAGACTCTTCGCTGTTTAAGTGTTGCCGCCCACGAATCGCTTTTTGCGCACCGAGACTGGAGTAGCGTATTACCGACGACTCGCCAAACACCGCGCGCTCAAGTTGGGCATTGAAGCGATCGCCGGGAATGTCTGAGCTGACTTGGCAAGGGCAGATGGCAGAATTGATCGCATCGTTTATAAGCGGGTATTTCTCTTTTTGAGTAATTCCCTGGGTAGACCATGAATTAAACACGACGTCACCTATTTATTATTTTATTTAAAAAAACATATCACATTTTAAGCTAAGGAACATCTGAATAATTGATGCACAACACGATGCCATTACACATCAGGTCAGATATTGTCTTATTTTTGGCAGAAAACGGCGTTTCTTCGCCGGTTTCTAGCCAGCATTCCCAAATTCAGGCGCAACTATCCTGTCACGCCTGCTGCAGTTTCAATAATGACTTCTTAGCCATGACCAGATTCACCAATGCACATGATACAAAAAGATGATGGGCGTTTTTCTCCAGCCCTTTGTATCGCACTTTGGTGAAGCCAAATTGCCGCTTCATGACGCCGAACGCATGTTCGACCCGGGCGCGAACCCTGGATTTCGTCCGGTTCTTTGCTCGGTCTTCATCGGTCAGTTTGCGATACCGGCTGCCTTTTCGGTTTGTGAAATCCCTGGCGGCCGGCGCGTGATCGGTAATAACATCTCGTTTCCCGGTATAGGCCGAATCACCCCATACCCGCGTTTCCTCTCCGTGCAGCAAATCACCAATCACGACCGAATCGTGAACATTGGCGGGAGTCGCCACCACAGAATGAATCAACCGGGTTTTGCTATCGACACCGATATGCGCCTTCATCCCGAAATACCACTGATTCCCTTTCTTCGTTTGGTGCATATCCGGATCGCGCTTTCCTTCCTTGTTCTTGGTGGAACTGGGCGCATTAATGATCGAGGCATCGACAATGGTGCCGCGGGTAATTTTTATCCCGTTCTCATTGAGATACTCATTGACCAGATGAAACAGGTGACCGCCGAGATTGTGTTTTTCCATCAAATGGCGAAACTTGCAGATCGTGGTTTCGTCGGGAACAGGCTCCTCGCCGAGATCAATACCGACGAAGTTGCGCATGGCGCGGGAATCATACAAGGCTTCCTCGGCCGCCGGATCGGACAGGTTGAACCAGTGCTGGAGGAAATGAATTCGCAGCATCCGCTCAATCCCGATGGGACGTCGGCCAGCACCCTGAGGATTCGGATAGTAGGGACCGATGGCTTCGCAAAGTTCCGCCCAGGGAATAATGCTTTCCATATCATCGAGAAAGCGCTCCTTCCGCGTCCTTTTGCGGAATTTCTCGAAGCCATCTGTCAGAGAGTTTTGCTTCATCGGGAATATCGTTCCGGTGATAACGAGGATTTGTGCATTATTGCAAAAATCGTGAATAAATCAGAGATGCCCTAAATCAATAACGAAAAAGGAGATGAAATGCTTAATGAAATGTTTGGTTTACAGGGCAGGGTCGCTGTTGTCACCGGTGGCGCCAAAGGCCTGGGTGCGTGGATGTCTCAAGCTCTGCTGTCGGTGGGTGCGACGGTATATGTTACCTCGAGAAAATCTGCGGATTGTGATCGTTTTGCCGATGAGATGAATGGCAGAGATTATCAGGGGCGTTGTGTTTCCCTTCCTTATGATTTGGCTGATTTGCGTCAAATTGAACAGTTTGCTTCGGAGCTACAGGGGCGGGAACAAAAGCTCGATATCTTGGTAAACAATGCCGGCACCACCTGGGGCAACGCGCTGGGGGAATTCCCGGAAAAAGGTTGGGACCGGGTGATGGATCTTAATCTCAAGGCACCTTTTTTTCTTGTTCAAGCATTATTGCCGCTGATTAAAAAGGCGGGTGATGCCGGCATGCCGGCCAGAATCGTCAATGTTGGCTCGTCGGAGGGGCTGCACGCGCCCCTACTGGGCAATTACTCCTACAGCGCCAGCAAGGCGGGGCTGCATCATCTGACCCGTCACTTGGCCCGTCACCTTGCCGCCGAGCACATTAACGTTAACGCGATTGTGCCGGGGGCGTTTCTGACCAAAATGATGGAGCAGACCGGGCCCGAGGTAATGGACAAAGTGGTGGGTGAGATACCGCTGCGTCGAATGGGGGAGCAAGGTGACATCGAAGGGGCTGTTCTGTTGTTGTGCTCGGCCGCGGGCAAATACGTCACCGGAGCAGTGTTACCTGTCGACGGCGGCTGGTCGGGCTGCCTCTAGGCTCGCTGGTATCGCTACTGGTGGTCGCTAGAGATACTTCAACCAGTCATCAGTATATTGATCGAGCAATTGATACACGTGCTCAAAGGCTTCCCGGCTCTTGCGATAGGGGTCGGGCACGTCCTGATTGTTGGACCACTTGCCCAACAGGAAGGTTTTGCCACTGACTTGGGGTGCCAGGTCGTTGATGCCTTTGATATGCCTGGGCTCCATGGTGAGAATCAGGTCGGCATTCACCAGCATGTCGCGGGTTAGCTTGCGGGCTACATGCTCGCTGGCGTCGATGCCATTGGCAGTTAGCAGCTCACCGGCAGTGGCGTCGATCCCTTGGCCCACCAATGCGCCGAGCCCGGCGGAGTGGATGGTTAGCCCCGGGCGGTGAGCGGTTTTGTGCTTGAGCAGGTATTCCGCGCTGGGACTGCGGCAGATATTGCCAATACAGACAAAAAGAATGTTGTTGAACATGCCGTAGGGTCCATCCGGAGGTCAAAATAGGTAGGCGATTTATTCTCGCCGGCTCTCCGCCGTCCTGCAAGGCGGTTTTCCGTATAAGGGCAAATTTACCGCCGGATGGCCGTCATTCGCCCCAATTGTGCGCTGGAGCCCAATATTTACGGTAGTTTCGGGCCCTCAAGGTTTGCTGTTCCGCGCCGGGTAAGGGAAAATACCGCCCCTCTTCGCAGTAGCCAGTTTTCAGGAGCACACCATGCCCTCTCGCAGTGACCTCGCCAACGCCATACGGGCGTTGAGTATGGATGCCGTTCAACAAGCCAACTCGGGTCACCCCGGCGCCCCAATGGGGATGGCGGATATTGCCGAGGTGCTTTGGCGGGACTACCTGCAGCACAACCCCAGCAACCCCCAGTGGGCCAATCGCGACCGCTTTGTGCTGTCTAACGGTCACGGCTCCATGCTGATCTACTCGCTGCTGCATCTCACTGGCTACGATCTGCCCATCGATGAGCTGAAGAACTTCCGTCAGCTGCACAGTAAAACCCCTGGCCACCCCGAGTACGGCTACACCCCCGGGGTAGAGACCACCACCGGCCCATTGGGGCAGGGTTTGGCCAACGCCGTGGGTATGGCCGTGGCTGAGAAGACCTTGGCAGCCCAGTTCAATCGCGACGGTTTTGACGTGGTTGACCACTATACCTACGTATTCCTGGGAGATGGCTGCCTGATGGAGGGTATTTCCCATGAGGTTTGCTCGCTGGCCGGCACTTTGGGGCTGGGTAAACTGGTCGCCTTCTACGATGACAACGGTATTTCCATCGATGGTGAAGTCGAGGGCTGGTTTACCGACGATACCCCCCGCCGCTTTGAGTCCTACGGCTGGCACGTTGTCCCCGGCGTCGACGGTCACGACAGTGCAGCGGTGGCCGCGGCCATCGAAGCTGCCCGCAGCGAGACCGGCAAGCCGACACTGATTTGCTGCAAGACCATTATCGGAAAGGGCTCCCCCAACAAGCAGGGCAAGGAAGAGTGCCACGGTGCGCCGCTGGGTGGCGACGAGATTACCCTCGCGCGGGAAGCGCTGGGCTGGAATCACGGCCCCTTTGAAATCCCCGAGGATATCTACCAGCAGTGGAGCGCCAAAGACTCGGGTGACGCCGCGGAATCTGCCTGGAATCAACAGTTTGCCGCTTACCGCGAGCAGTACCCGGAGTTGGCGGCCGAGTTTGAGCGCCGCACCGCCGGTACCTTGCCGGAGGATTTTGCCGAGCAGGCCGAGGCCTACATTTACCAGTGCCAGGACGAGCTCAAAGAGCTGGCATCCCGCAAAGCGTCCCAGGCCTGTATCGAAGCCTACGGCGCCTTGTTGCCCGAGCTGCTGGGCGGCTCCGCCGACTTGGCCGGCTCTAACCTGACCCTGTGGAGCGGCGCCAAGCCGATCACTGCCGAAGACGCCAGCGGTAATTACCTGCACTACGGCGTGCGGGAGTTTGGTATGTCGGCGATGATGAATGGCATCGCGCTGCACGGCGGCTTTATCAACTACGGCGCCACCTTCCTGGTATTTATGGAATACGCCCGCAACGCGGTGCGGATGGCGGCGCTGATGAAGCAGCGCAGCATTTTTGTCTACACCCACGACTCGATTGGTCTGGGTGAAGACGGTCCCACCCACCAGCCGGTGGAGCAACTTACCGCGCTGCGCAGCACCCCCAATATGTCGGTGTGGCGTCCCTGTGATATGGCGGAAACCGCGGTGGCCTGGAAAGCGGCCATCGAGCGCGCCGACGGCCCCAGTGCGTTGATCTTCTCCCGTCAGGGCCTGCCCCACCAGCACCGCGCCACCGCGCAGGTCGCCGCGATTGCCAAGGGTGGCTACGTGCTCAGCGACAGCGACGGCGAGCCGGAAGCCATCATTATCGCCACCGGCTCCGAGGTGAAGTTGGCCATGGCGGCTCAGGAAACCCTGGCTGCCAAAGGGCACAAGGTGCGTGTTGTCTCCATGCCCTGTACCGACGTCTTCGACGCTCAGGACGGCTACTATAAAGAGTCGGTATTGCCCAGCAATGTCCCGGCCCGTGTTGTGGTGGAAGCCGCTCACGCCGACTATTGGTACAAATACGTTGGCCTGGACGGCCGGGTTGTGGGCATGACCAGCTTTGGTGAATCAGCACCGGGCGGCGCGCTCTACGAACACTTTGGCATCACTGCTGAAGCGGTAGTCGAAGCCGTCGAGGATACGCTGGACTGATGATCCGCCTGGCCATCAATGGCTACGGTCGTATTGGCCGCTGTGTACTGCGGGCGCTCTACGAGTCGCCCTTGCAGGACAAACTGGTGGTGGTTGCCATCAACGAGCCAGCAGACCTGGAGACCATTGCCCATCTGACTCGCTACGACAGTACCCACGGTCGTTTTGTGGGCACGGTCGAGCACACCGAGGGGTGGTTGATCGTGAACGGCGACGGTATTGCCATCAGCCACCACGAGGACATGCGGGACCTGGATTGGAGCCGCTTTAACGTCGATGTGGTGCTGGATTGCAGTGGCGCCTATCCCGACACTGCCTCCCTGGAGGGGCACCTGGAGCGGGGTGCCCGCCATGTGCTGCTGTCCCAGCCCGGCGCCGCTGAAATCCCCACTGTGGTCTATGGCCTCAACCATCAGGAACTCAGCAGCGAGACCCGCATTGCCTCCAATGCCTCCTGTACCACCAATTGCATTGCCCCGGTTATCGACGTCCTGAACCGGGCTTTCGAGGTGCGCTCGGGTTGCATCACCACCATTCACTCGGCGATGAACGACCAGCCGGTGCTGGACGCCTACCACCACACCGATTTACGCAAAACCCGCGCGGCGGGGATGTCGATGATCCCGGTGGAAACCGGGCTGGCCGCGGGTATTGGCCGCATCCTCCCAGAGCTGGAGGGGCGCTTTGCAGCCCGGGCGGTGCGGATTCCCACTCCCAACGTCTCGGCGATGGAACTGAGCGTGACCCTGGGAGCTCGGGTCGACCGGGGCGACATCAACGCGGCGCTGCAAATGGCGGCCCGGTCGCGGCTGGATGGCGTGCTGGGCGTCACCGAGGAGCCGCTGGCCTCCTGCGATTTTAATCACGATCCGCGCTCGGCCATTGTCGATGCCGCCCAGACCCGGGTCGCGGGAGAGTTGGCCAGTGTCTTTACCTGGTTCGACAACGAATGGGGCTATGCCAACCGCATGTTGGACGTCGTCGCCCACTGGCTGCGCTAGCTTGGCGCGCCGACCCTGGCGCAATTTTCGCAATGTGACTCCACGAGTCGGGAAGGTCACACGCGATTCAGAATCTGAACTGTGAATTATTGGAGTGATGGAATGACCGTGATCAAAATGGCGGATCTGGAACTGGCCGGCAAGCGGGTTCTGATTCGGGAAGATCTCAACGTGCCTGTAAAGGATGGCAAAGTGTCCTCCGATGCGCGGATTCGCGCTGCCCTACCCACCATTAAGCTGGCCATGGAGCAGGGTGCCAAGGTGATCCTAATGTCCCACCTGGGCCGCCCCTCCGAAGGCGAGATCGACCCCCAGTACTCCCTCAAGCCAGTTGCCGAGCACCTGGGCGAGTTGTTGGGCTGCAAAGTGCCGCTGGTCGACGAGTGGCGGCTGGGCGTTGAGCTCAACGACGGCGAAGTCGCGCTGCTGGAAAACGTCCGCTACAACGTCGGTGAAAAGAAAAATGCCGACGATTTGGCCCAGGCCTACGCCGGCCTCTGCGAAGTCTTTGTGATGGATGCCTTCGGTACCGCCCACCGCGCCCAGGCCTCCACCCACGGCGTTGCCAAGTTTGCGCCGGTGGCCTGCGCCGGACCGCTGCTGGCGGCAGAACTGGACAACCTGGAGAAGGCCCTGGCCAAGCCCGCCCGGCCGATGGTGGCCATCGTCGGCGGCTCCAAAGTCTCCACCAAGCTTACCGTACTGGAAACCTTGTCAGAGAAGGTCGATCAGCTGATTGTTGGCGGCGGAATCGCCAATACCTTCTTGGCGGCGGCCGGCCTCAATGTTGGTAAGTCACTGTACGAAGAGGACTTAATTCCCCAGGCCAAATCGCTGATGGAAAAATGCGACATTCCTTTGCCGTCGGATGTGATCACCGGCAAGCAGTTTGACGAAAATGAGCCTGCCACCCTGCGTCCCGCCGAAAACGTCGGCGATGACGACATGATTTTCGATATCGGCCCGGTGTCGGCAGCGGCGCTGGCTGAAATTTTGCGTCAGGCTGGTACCATCATTTGGAACGGCCCGGTGGGGGTATTTGAGTTCGATCAGTTTGCCGACGGCACCGAAGAGATCGCCAAAGCCATTGCCGAGTCCTCGGCCTTTTCCATTGCCGGCGGTGGCGACACCTTGGCCGCCATCGACAAGTTCGGCATCGCCGATCAGGTTTCCTACATTTCCACCGGTGGCGGCGCGTTTCTTGAATACGTAGAAGGCAAGGTGCTGCCGGCGGTGGCTATCTTGGAAGATCGCGGGAGCTAGCTCGGAAGAACGCGCGAGCTAAGCGCCGCCAGGCACACAGCAATTACAATTTCAGGGCGCCGACACGGCGGCGCTTTGCACACTGAAGGGAGAATACAATGGCACTTATCAGCATGCGTCAGTTGCTGGATCACGCTGCCGAACACAGCTACGGCGTACCGGCCTTTAACGTCAATAATTTAGAGCAGACTCGGGCGATCATGGAAGCGGCCCGGGAGACCGATAGCCCGGTGATCATGCAGGCCTCCGCCGGTGCCCGCAAATACGCGGGGGCGCCGTTTTTGCGCCACATGATTCTGGCTGCCATTGAAGAATTCCCCGAGATTCCAGTGGTCATGCACCAGGACCACGGCACCAGCCCCGCCATTTGCCAGCGTTCCATTCAGCTGGGTTTCAGCTCGGTGATGATGGACGGCTCCCTCGGCACAGATGGCAAAACCCCCACCGATTACGACTACAACGTCGATGTCACCCGCACCGTGGTAGAAATGGCCCACGCCTGCGGCGTATCGGTAGAGGGCGAGCTGGGCTGCCTTGGCTCACTGGAAACCGGTCAGGCCGGTGAAGAGGACGGCGTCGGTGCCGAGGGCACCCTGTCTCACGAGCAGATGCTGACCGACCCCGAAGAAGCAGCGGACTTTGTCGCCAAGACTGGTGTGGATGCTTTGGCCATTGCCTGTGGCACCAGCCACGGCGCCTACAAGTTTACCCGGCCGCCCTCAGACGACATCCTCGCCATCGGCCGCATCAAAGAAATTCACGCCCGCATTCCCGACACCCACTTGGTAATGCATGGCAGCTCCAGTGTGCCCCAGGATTGGCTGGCCATCATCAATGAGTACGGTGGCGAAATCCCCGAGACCTATGGTGTGCCGGTTGAGCAGATTGTGGAAGGCATCAAATACGGCGTACGCAAAGTGAATATCGACACCGATTTGCGTTTGGCCTCCACCGGCGCCGTTCGCCGTTTTCTGGCCAACAACCCCAGCGAGTTTGACCCGCGCAAATACCTGAAGGAAACCATCAAAGAAATGAAGGCCATCTGCGTGGCCCGCTATGAAGCCTTCGGCACAGCCGGAAACGCCAGCAAGATCAAACCCCTGAACCTGGAAACCATGTTTATGGAGTACGAGTCGGGGCACCTGGACCCAAAAATTAAATAGGTCCGCTTGCAATCAGTGTTAACAAAAACGGCTGCCATTAGGTGGCCGTTTTTGTTTTTAGGCCCACCTTTTGTAGCCTAATAAAAAACTGTTGAGCGATGCTGGGCCTGTGGTATTTTGGCTTGCAACGAATCGATCCGGAAAGGCGTTATCGTGAGGCTTTTTGTCGGCTCTAATCGGGGCGCGTTTTAGGGAAAGATCAAATAAACAAAGGGATGGAAGATGCAGCTAGAAAAACTCTCTGTGTATATATTTCAAGGCGACGTGTTTAAGCATGTCATATTGACGTTGAAGTAGCTGTTAAATTTTAAAATGGAAAAATTACTCGTAGCATTAGGTTTAGATCGAAAGCATAGAGAAAAAGTGCACCGAAATATGCGGCTACCAATCGCTGTTTTGGCTATTGTATTTTTTGTTCTATCAGTATCGCAGCTTTATTTCGTGGCAAGCGAGTACGGATTGTCAGAAATATTTGGCGGTAGTGAAGAATCCGTAAATGCGAGAAATGGGCTTTTTTGTTCATTATTTTTAGGTGTAATTTGGTGTTTACTGTATGTTCGAAACAACTTAAAAAATTAACAAGTTTAGGTGCTTGATGCTAAAGGCGTTAGGAGTAAATAGTGGTTGAGATCGCAGGAATATTATTTTTCTTTGTGGCCGTTGTTTTCGGTCTGGTTGCTTTATGGCAACTCTACGATAAAAGTGGAAAGTTTTATAAAGCTGTCTCGGCACAAGGGCCTTCAAAAATTAAAAGCACAAAAAGATCAATCATATTTATTGTCGCTATATTTTGCTTCATGCTGGTAAGTAATTTAGTTAACTATTTTAATCAATAAAAATAGGGCTATTTTTAAAGGTGTAAAATGCAAGTATCTAGTCATATGGCACCGAATAAGCAACACCAATTCACAGCCTACGGCTGCAGGAATCAGCATTGCCGCTTAGCCGTTGTGCCGGGCATTGAGTGACCTATGGGGAAACGAGAAATAATCACTCTCATGCATAAGCTGCACTACGGAGATATCAATACTTCTGATGGGTATGTGCATCTCATGGTAAATGGCTCGCTAGACCGCGAGAAATTTGAGCAGTTTGTGCGTCGATACATCACCGAGGACAACTTGCTGCTATACGCGGACTCACAGAATGTGATGTGGGGTGGCATCCAAGAGGCGTTCGCATTTACGCAGGAACATATGTTGAGTAACCGCATCCGCGTTGCTAGCATGGATTTTTTAGCAAAGTTGATAATCGAACCAACCGGTGTTGGCGCTGGGCACTTAGCAAGTGGGTGATGCTGACTGTGTAGGTACCCCGGCTTGATAAATACTTTCTGTTAACTCAGCGGGCTTCCCCGATAGCTGAGTTTGTCTGCCGCAAGCACATAGATAAACTACCAACGATATAAAGCCGATCTGTGTGGCCTGCTATAAGATCGCCAGGTCGGCCCAAGGTAAGCGCTCAATAAACCCCATCTAAATTTTCTGCCGCGACTTGGCTACGCTCCGGATTTTCCTGACCTGGAGCATCCTATGAGCACTGAACCTACCTCATCCAAAGAGCAATTCTGGCAAGCGCACTTCATCGCCTGGGAAGCCAGCGGCCTGTCTCAGATCGAGTATTGCAAACAGCATGACCTCAAGCCGTCGAACTTCGCCTACTGGCGCACACGGGCTAATAAAAAGCGCCGGAAGTTCATGCCACTGTCGCCCCCGGTGACAAGCGATCGCTTGGTGCTCGGTTTACCCCATGGCATACGCCTCGAGTTGCCCGCTCACGCACTGGCCGAATTGCTGCCAACCGTGCTCCGGGCGTTGCGGGAGTCAGCGTGATGCTTCGCCCGTCGCCGAGCGTTCAGGTCTATTTGTACCTGGAGCCCGTAGACATGCGCAAGTCCATTGATGGGCTGGCCCTGCTCGTTGAGAGTGAACTGGCGCTCTCCCCGATGTCAGAAGCGCTGTTCGTCTTCTGCAATCGGGGACGAGACAAGATCAAAATGCTGTACTGGGAGCGCAATGGCTTTGTGCTCTGGTACAAGCGCCTTGAGAAGCAGCGTTTCCGCTGGCCACGGGAATCAGCCTTCTTGTATGAGCAGCGCGATGGCCGCGATTTGAATTATCTGCTCGACGGCTTTGATATCTGGGCCCAGCGGCCCCATCAAACCCTGCATTTTGACTCGGTATCCTGAGCTCCCTCCAGTATAATAGGGCGCTATGACAGCGCCTTCTCCACAGTCCCTGCCTGACGATATCGATGCACTGAAGACTCTGCTTCTGAAGAAGGAGCAGCGCATCCACCTGCTTGAAGAACAGATTCGCTTGTTCAAGCAAAAGCGCTTTGGGTCGAGCAGTGAGAAGAGCGACCAGCAGGCTGAGTTATTTAACGAGGCCGAGTTGATCGACATGATGGAGTCGGCGTCGGAAGCCGAAGCGCTTGAGTCGGCAGCGCCAGCTCAGCGAGAAGCGGCTCCCCGTAAAGCCAAGCCCGGCCGCAAGCCGCTTCCGGCAGACCTGCCCCGCATTCGCATTGAACATGACCTGCCCGACGCCGACAAAGTCTGCACCTGTGGTTGTGTGCGTGACTGTATTGGCGAAGACACCAGCGAACAGCTGGACATCATTCCGGCCAAGGTTCAGGTACTGGTGAACGTTCGTAAAAAGTATGCCTGCAAACAGTGCGAAGGCAACGTCAGTACTGCACCACTGCCGCCGCAGCCGATTCCCAAGAGCAAGGCCAGCCCGGGCTTGCTGGCCCACATCGCTGTTGCCAAATACCAGGATGCACTGCCGCTGTACCGGCAGGAGGGTATTCTCGGGCGCAGCGATATCGATCTCCCCCGCCATACCTTAGCGCTGTGGATGGTCAAGGCGGGCCAGTTGGCACAGCCGCTGATCAATCTGTTGCAGGATCACTTGTTAAGCTATCCGGTACTGCGGTGCGATGAAACCACCGTGCAGGTGTTGAAGGAGCCGGGTAAGGAGGCTCAGAGCCACTCCTATATGTGGGTGCGGGTCGGCGGGCCGCCCACGCAAACCACTAAACTTTACCATTATGCTGACAGTCGCCGGGGAGAGGTGGCCCAGCAGCTGTTGATGGGCTACCAGGGCTATGTGCAGACCGATGACTATGCGGGGTACAACGGGGCCTGCGCCCAAGCGGGTATTACCCAGCTGGGCTGTTGGGCACATGCCCGCCGCAAGTTTGTGGAAGCGCAGAAGGCCGTCGGCAAGCAGAAGAAGGCAGGTAAGGTCGATATGGCGGTGAGCATGATCGCCAAGCTCTACGCGATCGAGAAGCGGGCAGAGACCCTGTCGCCGGAAGCGCGCTACACCCTGCGTCAGCAGGAGAGCGTTCCCCAGCTCCAAGCCATCCGCGTCTGGCTGGACAAAACCCTGCATACTACTCTGCCCAAAGGATTACTGGGCAAGGCTCTGAGCTATCTGGAGAAGAACTGGAGCAAACTGACCGTCTACACGCAGGACGGTCGGCTCGGCATAGACAATAATCCGGCAGAGAACGCGATCCGCCCCTTCGTGGTGGGGCGCAAGAACTGGCTGTTCAGCGCCTCGACCTCGGGCGCCACCGCCAGTGCGAACCTGTACAGTCTGATTGAAACGGCCAAGGCGAATGGCCTGGAACCCTTTGCTTACCTGAAGCGGGTGTTTACTGAATTGCCCCGAGCACAAGGCCTTGAAGACATCGAAGCGTTACTGCCATGGCAGATGCCTACAAAGGCTCCCGAGGTAGTGAAGGTGGCCTCATGAAACGGGTGATGAAAATCGACATCGATCATCTCGATGCCGACGAACTGATGGCGTTGAACCAGCGTATTGTTGAGCGCCTGAAGATGCTGGAATCGATGCACGCACACCAGTCGATGATGCAGTTCCACCCCGGCGCTCGGGTCAGCTTCAGCTCCCCGCAGGGCGACCGGGTCCTCGCGACCATTATGAAATTCAATCGCAAGACGGTAACCGTGGTGACGGACAGCGGGCAGCGCTGGAATGTCTCACCGCACCTGCTCTCGGCGGTCAAGGATGCCACGCCGTCGTCCGTGATCGATGGGCGATTAGAAAACGACTGAACGCAACGGTGGGGTTTGTTGAGCGCTTACGGCCCAAGCTCCCGCCAAAACTAGCGTTAAAAGCCGGTGCCCCGAAGGCGGCCGGCTTTTTTGTATCCGCTTGACCTGTATCAAACACCTATCGATGTTATTGGAATAATATATTTTAAAGTTATATACATATTCCATATAGTTTTAATTGAGGCACAGCACAACCCGACATCTATAGGAGAAAGTCATGAGTCTGAAACTTGGTGATACAGCCCCCAACTTCCAAATTGCCACCACCACTGGCGACATCGATTTTCATCAGTGGGCCGGCGATTCCTGGGTCTTTTTCTTCAGTCACCCCGCCGATTTCACCCCGGTGTGCACCACTGAGATGGGCCGCACGGCGCAGTTGTCTGATGAATTCACTGCTCGCAACGTCAAGCCGCTGGGCCTGTCCACCGACTCGGTGGAGGAGCACTTGAAGTGGATTGAGGACGTTAACGAGACTCAGAATACCACCCTGCGATTCCCCATTGTGGCGGACAAGGATCACAAGGTCGCCGAGCTCTATGAAATGATCCACCCCGGTGAAAGTGAGACTGCGGCGGTGCGCTCGGTGTTTATCATCGATCCGGACAAGAAGATTCGCCTGACCATGACCTACCCGATGAGTGTGGGCCGCAACTTCAGCGAGATACTGCGGGTGATCGACTCTCTGCAGTTGAGCGATGCCAAGTGCGTTGCTACGCCAGCGGACTGGGTCCCGGGAAGCAAGGTCATTATCCCGCCAGGTATTGAGAACGAAAGGGCGAAGGACTTGTTTCCACAGGGTTGGGAGGAGTTGCGGCCCTACCTGCGCCTGACCAAGGTGGACTAAAAAAGGGTGGACTAAAAAAATGCCCCCATCCGTGGATGAGGGCGTTTCGCTTACCTTAGCACCGACACTAATCTTGTGCCGGTGCCACTTTCATTTACCTCTACTCACTACTGTCCCTCAGTCACTACTGCATCAAAACCAGTGACTCGGGATTGGGCGTTGCCACACTGTCGCTGGGCGCCGCGTTGCCGACCAAAGAATTGTCGGTAAGGAAGTTGCGCCACACCTGGAGTGCACCGCCGCCGTTGGCTTTCTCGGCAACGTAGAGGTCGACGCCGTCAAAGGCGATGTCCACCGGGTTGCCCAACAGGGTGGTCGGACCCGCAACGAGTTTACCCACTTCAGTATTGCCATTGGCAGTGGCGGCATTCTCTATGGTCAGCAGTGCACCGTCGGTCGCCACGGCACCGGAGCCAACGTCCGCCAGGATCAGCGTGTCAGAGCGCTGGTCGTAGCGGGCGCTGTGCAGGTTGGTCGGCGCCGGGAAGGGCAGGCCGCCGGTGGTGGGCACGATGGTCCGGGACGGACCACTGGCTCCCAGATCCTGAGAGAAGTTGTCGTAAACGTCTACAGTGCCGTTGGTCAACGCCACAAACAGGGCGTCGATGGCGGGCGCGTAGTCGCTGTCCCAGGGGGTGCCGGTACCGCCCAATGATGCGGCGGGTGCCACGTTGCCACTGTCACAGCTGCTGAATACCAGCACGCTGCCGGTGGTGGTATCGGAGACCATCAGCAGGCCCAGGTCGTCGGCGATCTCCAGGCCTTTGGGTGTGGCCAGTGTGGTGTTGGCACCCTGAATCAGCCGGTCGCGGCTGGGATCAAAGCTGCCGCCCAGGCGCGCATCGATGGCGCTGATCACCGCAATACCGGGGCTGGCGCCAGCGTCAAAATTGACATAGGCGTCGCCGGCGCGGTCCAGAACCACGTTCTCCAGGCCGGTGAGGCCGGGAATGCTGGTGGTGTCAAAGGCCGTGGACGGAGTGCCCAGGTTGCGGCTGGTAACCAGCAGCTGGCCGGAGGTCGGGGAGCCCGCCGCCGGGTTGCTGGTGCTCAGCAGTCGGTAAGGCGTGGTGGGGTCGGCAATATCGGTGCTGCCCGCTATGGGGTCTGCATCGGGGACGACCACCAGTGACTCGGGTTTGGTGGTGGCAAAGATCACATCCGGCGGCAGATCGCCATTGCCGCGTTCAAAGATATTGCGGTACACCAGAATGGCGTCGTTGGACTTCTCGGCGATGCGCACATCGCCACCGTCCAGCTGCAGGTCTACCGGGTTACCCAGCAGCGTGCTGGGTCCGGCGATGGTGACGCTGGGGGTGACGCTGCCGGTGGCCGCACTGGCACCTTCAAATACATAGAGGCTGCCATCGGCGGGGTCGGAGGCGGAGCCAACGTCTGTGACCACCAGGCGGTCGCCCGCGGCATCGTAATCAATACCGTGGAAGTTGGTGGTGGCGCCGGCCGTGCTGGCGGTAAAGACCCGCGGGGTGACGGTTTGTCCCAAGTCCGTGGAGAACTGGTCAAACACCGCTACCGAGCCATCGGTCTGGGCCACGTAGAGGCGGTCACCAGCGGCATCGTAGGTGCTGTCCCAGGCGTTGCTGCCCAGGCTCACCGTGGCCACAGGGGATTGGTCACCGGCTGCGGCGGTACCGAATACCAACAGGTTATTGGCACCGACGTTGGCCACGACCACCAGGCCATGGTCCTCAATCAAGGTAATGCCTTTGGGGCTGGACAGGCCGGTGTTGGCGCCTGCGAGCGTGAAGGCGGCGTCTCCGGTGGAGCGCGACGGCGCATTGCAGGCGGTGATCAGGCTCGATGGCGCATTGGCGTCCTGGGCCTGGGTCAGGCGGTGGGCGGCGTTGACCACAATGCCCTCATTGCCGCCGGTGTCGTAGTTATTGAGCAGGGCCAGGGACTCGTCCCGGACGCTCACAGTTTTGTCGCTGCTGCCGTTGTTGGCTACAAAAATAGTGGCAGCGGGGAAAGCAGGGTTGCCATTAGCGCCGGGTGCACCAGGCGATCCGGGGGCGCCAGGGGCTCCCGGTGCGCCAGCGGCGCCGTTTTTGCCATCGTCGCCATCACAGGCGGCGAGAACTAAGGTAGAGGCGAGTAGAGTGGGAAGAAGTGTTTTGGCGGTGAAGTTGCGGGACGACCTGTGTGCTGATCTGCACTGAGGCTGTGGCGTAGTATCCATATTGAGCACCTTTTTTTCTATCGTCGTTATTGCATCGGGCAGGGCCACATGCCCTGTCCACGGTATTTAAGCCGTGTAGGCGATACGTGCTGGTTTGGATTTTGGTTTTTTACTGTGAGGGAATTCGGCGCCCGGTTTTAGACCTGGGGTGTCAGGGCGCCGGAAGAGAGCTTACTGCTGTTTAAAGGCCTTGATTTGAGCGTTGTACTGCTCGGAGGTGGCTTTCATCTCGTCGACCACATGGTTGTAAGCAGAAACGATTTTGGCTTTTTGCTCTTCGGTGATGTCTTCGCCCAATTGGGTCTCTTTTTGTTTCAGGCAGCCAATAAAGAATTCGCTCTGCTTGATGTATTCCTGCACTTCGCCTTGCGCTTCGACCATTTCTTCATAACTGGCGCTGCTGCCGTCGGGCAGTGAGGGGGCTTTGTCGTACTCGCACTCGCGATCGGCGGCGTGGGCGGAAAAACTGAGGGCCATGGCGCTCAGCGCTGTCAGCAATATGTATTTCACTATTATCTCCTCGTTGACCGGTTTTTTGCGCACCCTAACATTTGCAGCGGGGGTGATGCGAACACGGTGCTTGCTGGTTAAGGAGTGCTGGCTAAGGAGTGCTGGCTAGGGCGTGGTAATGGCTTTACCATCACCAAAAACAAGCAGAGATCGGCAAAACTAATGACGTGGCAACAATCAATCGACCAGTTCAATCTCCCTTTGCTTCCGCCCTTCGCCGAAGAGGTGGCGATAACGGACTGGCCCCAGGGGCGGGATTACCTTCACTGCTACGATTCCGATTTTGCCGAGACCTACCCGGATGTGCGCCACACCATTGGCCGCATCGACAGCGCCAGCTACAACATTGCGGTGCAGTGCCTGCGTAGACCGAATGCCCGGGCGACAGTGTTCGTGTTTCACGGTTACTACGACCACGTTGGCTTGTATAACAATGTGATTCACTACTGCTTAAAGCACGGTTGCGATGTGGTGGCTTACGACCTGCCGGGGCACGGGCTTTCCAGTGGCGAGCGGGCGGCGATTGACAGCTTTCATACCTACCGCCAGGTACTCAGAGATGTGCTTGGCGCAGTGGCTGATATCGACTTGGCCAAGCCGTTTCTGGCCATGGCCCAGAGCACCGGTTGCGCGATACTGATGTCACACCTACTGGATGGCGGCAGTGACGATTTTGCCAGGTCGGTATTGATGGCGCCGTTGGTGCGTCCCGCCGCGTGGGGGTGGGGCCGGTCGGCCCACGCACTGCTCAAGCACCTTATTCACAGTTTGCCGCGCCGCTTTGCCGACAACTCCGATGATCAGGCCTTTCTGGAGTTTTTGCGCCATCGCGACCCCCTGCAGCCGCGGCGTCTGCCGGTGAGTTGGGTGGGGGCGCTCAAGGCCTGGCTGCCGTGGTTTCACGCTTTGGCGCCCCAGCCGGACTGCAAGGTGCTGATTTTGCAGGGCGACAACGACGATACCGTGGATTGGCGTTACAACCTGCCGGTGATTCGCGACAAATTCCCGGCCTATCGGGAGGTGGCGATCCCCGGTGCCCGGCACCATCTGGTGAAAGAGGGTGAGTCCTATCGGGCCAAGGTGTGGTCGGCCTGCGACGGCTTTCTGTTGGAAGGTATCTAGCTCAGCCCACTGACGGCGGTGTGGTGTTGGCCACCCACTCCCACCACTGGTGTTCCCCTTCAGGCTTGTCGTCATCCTGGCAACGGTGGACGTTCCAGGTCACCAGGTAGTCGGGGTTGGAGACTGTCTCGCCATCGCTGGTGCGATAGTCGCCGGCCGGGGCGAGAAACCAGGGCGCCATGGAGGAAGGCAGGGTGAACTCGTCGTCGTTGCTTTGGCGCAGGGTGATGCCGTCCTTGGGCGTGACCCTGACCACGGTGCCGGCCAGCATACGCTGTTGCAGCGCGTCGCCGTTAACATCGAAGTAGCTCAGCCCCACCAGTGCGGTTTTGTCCAGCAGGGCGGCCAGTTCCGGGTCGAGAATCGTGTCACTCATAAATAATTAAAAGAGTATCCGGCAGCGAATGGTGTCGGGAATCTGCGACAGCTTCTTCCAGGCCTCGGCACTGGAAGCCTGGTCGATATCCATCACCACATAGCCAATGTCTTCATTGGTCTGCAGGTACTGACCCGAGATATTGGTTTGCGTCTCGGAGAAGACTTGGTTGATGGCGCTGAGAATACCCGGCACGTTGCGGTGAATATGCAGCAGGCGGTGCTTGCCGGGGTGGGCGGGCAGTGCCACCTCGGGGAAGTTGACCGAGGAGGTGGTGGTGCCGTTGTCCGAGTACTTAACCAGTTTGTCCGCCACTTCCAGACCGATATTCTGTTGGGCCTCCATGGTGGAGCCGCCGATATGGGGGGTCAGGAAGACGTTGTCGAACTCCCGCAGCGGCGACACAAACTCGTCGTTGTTGCCCCGGGGTTCTTCCGGGAACACGTCGATGGCAGCGCCGGACAGGCGGTTGTCACTCAGTGCGTCGCAGAGTGCGGGAATATCCACCACCGTGCCCCGAGAGGCGTTGATCAAGATGGCGCCGGCTTTCATTTGAGCGATTTCGTTGGCACCCATCATATTTTGGGTGGAGGCGGTCTCCGGCACGTGCAGGCTGACAATGTCCGAGGTGGCCAGCAACTCGCCGAGACTGACCTGCATGGCATTGCCCAGCGGCAGTTTGTTCACCACATCGGTAAAGCACACTTCCATGCCCAAGCCTTCGGCGATAACAGAAAGCTGCATGCCGATGGAGCCGTAACCGATAATGCCCAGGCGCTTGCCGCGAATCTCGTAGGAGCCCACGGCTGATTTTAACCACTCACCCCGGTGAGCCGCCGCGTTTTTCTCGGCGATGCCGCGCAGCAGCAGGATGGCTTCGGCGATCACCAGCTCCGCCACCGAGCGAGTGTTGGAGAAGGGCGCATTAAAGACCGCCACGCCGTGTTCGGTGGCAGCTTTGAGGTCGACCTGATTGGTGCCAATGCAAAAGCAGCCCACCGCGGTGAGTTTTTTGGCGGCGGCGAAGACATCGGCAGTCAGCTGGGTTCGGGAGCGAATGCCAACAAAATGAGCGTCGGCGATTTTTTCCTTGAGCTCATCGTCGGGCAGGGCTTTCTGGTAGTAGTCAATGTTGGAGTAGCCAGCGGCCTGCAGGGCGTCTACGGCAGACTGGTGCACGCCTTCCAGCAGCAGAAACTTGATTTTGGCTTTGTCGAGGGAGGTTTTCGCCATCGGAAACGATCTCGCGAGGGGGTTGCTGAAAGCGCGGTATGGTATCATAAACACCTATTCCAGAAGCGCCCTTCTTATATATTCTTCCGATTTTGTTATTCGCGAGGCCCAATTATGTCTTCCGCTGCATCCCAGACTCCCCGTGACGAGATTATCGAGGGCTTGAATGCCATTCTCGGCGAGGGCCGGGTGCGGGTGGATGAGGACAGCCTGCAGACCTTTGGCCGCGACTGGACCAAGGCCTGGCAGCCGGCGCCGCTGGCCATTGCCCTGCCCAAATCTGTCGACGAGGTGCAGGCGGTGGTCAAGCTGGCCAACCAGCTTAACTTTGCCATTGTGCCCTCCGGTGGCCGCACCGGCCTTAGCGGCGGCGCGGTGGCAGCCAATGGCGAGGTGGTGGTGGCCTTCGACCTGATGAACCAGATTCGGGACTTCGACCCCATCGATCGCACTGCTGTGTGTGGCGCAGGGGTGATCACCGAGCAGTTGCAACACTTTGCCGAGGAGCAGGGGCTGTTCTACCCGGTGGATTTTGCCTCGGCGGGGTCGTCACAGATCGGCGGCAATATTGCCACCAATGCCGGCGGCATCAAGGTGCTGCGCTGGGGTATGACCCGGGACTGGGTGGCCGGTCTGACTGTGGTTACCGGTAGCGGCGAGGTATTGGAGCTCAATCGCGGCCTGCTCAAGAACAATGCCGGCTACGATCTGCGGCAACTGTTTATTGGCGCGGAGGGGACGCTGGGTTTAATTGTTGAAGCCACCATGCAGTTTACCCGGCCCCCCAAGGACCTGACCGCGCTGGTGTTGGGGGTGGAAAACTTCGACGGCATCATGAACCTGTTCAACCGCTTCCAGTCGCAGATGGACCTTACTGCCTTTGAGTTCTTCTCGGAAAAAGCCCTGCAAAAAGTGGTGGCCCACAGTGGCTTACCCCGTCCCTTTGAAGAACCCTGCCCCTACTATGCGCTTCTGGAATTTGAGCGTCTTAACGATGAGGTTGAAGCCCAGGCCATGACCTTGTTCGAGGACTGTGTGGAAGAGGGCTGGGTGCTGGACGGCGTGATGAGCCACAGCCTGGAGCAGCTGAAAAACCTGTGGCGGCTGCGGGAGGATATCTCCGAGACCATCTCCCAGTGGACGCCCTACAAAAACGATATTTCTACCGTGATCTCCAAAGTGCCCGGCTTTCTCAGCGACGTTGAAAGTCTGGTGAACGCCTCTTACCCGGACTTTGAGATTATCTGGTTTGGCCATATCGGCGACGGCAACCTTCATCTCAACATCCTCAAGCCCGACAGCCTCGACAAAGAGACTTTCTTTGCCCAGTGCGGCGAGGTCAGCAAAGGGGTGTTTGATATCGTCCAGCGCTACGGCGGCAGCGTCTCCGCCGAGCACGGTGTGGGGCTATTGAAGAAGGACTATCTGGGCTACTCCCGCAGTGCCCAGGAAGTCGCGTTGATGAAGCAGGTCAAGCAGGTGTTCGACCCCAATGGCGTGATGAACCCCGGCAAGATCTTCGATTGAACTGAGTTATGTCTTGGTAGCCTGTTGTTGCCAGGCAGATAGAGTTTGCTTTAACGCACTGACCACGGGCTTCAGTGCGGTGACGCTGCCGCTGCTTCGAATTTGCGTTGAGCTCCCCCATAACAGTGCCAGAAGCAGCTCCGCTTTTTGCTGAGGCTTGGCGATGCCGTCGACGCGCAGGTTGTCCGCAAAAAACGCCAACAATTGTGCTCGAAATGCTCGCACCGCGTCTTCCAGCACGGGGACCGTTCCCAGTTCGCCCAGGGTGTTAACCATCAGGCAGCCGCCATTTAGCGGGCTGTCCGCCGGCGCCTCAGCCAGTGACTGAAAGAAAGCGACGATGGATTTGCTGCCGCGATAGCCCTGCTTGGCGAGTCGTTCACCCACGTCTGCGCTGTATTTTTTCAGTACCTTCAGAAACAGGGCCTCTTTGTCGCCGAAGCAATGGATCAAACTGCGGCCGCTGATTCCTGTTTGGGCTTCCAAAATAGGGTAGGTCGTGGCGGCGTAGCCCCGGCGCCAAAACAGCTCGGTTGCCTGTTCAAGTGCGGCGCCTTCGTCAAAACGACGTGTTCTACCCATATTTTGCAATACCTATTGTAAAAAAGTGATCCACTGCTATATTGCAATGATTATTGTAGTAATAAGCTAGTCGAATTTTGAGGACATCGCAATGGCCAGAATTCAACCGGGGTATCGCATCGAAGACCTGTCTCTACCCAGTATTGATGGGCGGGTATATTCTGCTGAAGAGGCATTGGGTAAACGCTACTTGCTGTCGTTTTTCCGGTTTGCGGCTTGCCCCTTCTGCAACCTCAGGGTCCACAACCTGGTGAGTCAGTTTGATGAGTTTGGCGATAACTTTACCGTCATCGCCATTTTTGACGCTGGAATTGAGGAGCTGATCAAGACCGGCGGCCGCCACAATGCTCCCTTCGCCATTCTGGCCGACGAAGATAATCGCTACTACCGACAATTTGCTGTGGAGCGTTCTTTCCTTGGTGTGCTCAAAGGCTTCGCTACCCGAATGCCGCAATTGTTATATGCCGTGTTCGGCAAAGGTTTTGTTCCTCTTCACATTGGTGGGCATGTTGCTACCATGCCTTTAAATGCCTTGGTTGACGAGCAGGGCGTAGTGCAATACGTTCACTATGGTCGCGATGAAGGCGACCATATTCCAATCGACGCGGTGCAACGCTTCGCTCTTACCGGCCAAGTGCCCTTCGAGTAAAAAGTGCCTTTCGACTAACAAGTACCTCCTCAGTACCAAGTGCCTTGCCAGTAATGGCTACCACCAGGGACAACAATGTGACCTATCACCACCAGCTACAATCTACGCCCTGTGAGCTGCCCGTTGGCAAAGCCGTTTGTGTCGGGCGTAACTACGCGGATCACGCCAAGGAACTCAATAACCCGATTCCCAGCTCGCCGCTGCTGTTTATCAAACCCAGCACGGCAATCGTCCCTTTTGAGCCGGCTATCAATGTGCCCGCGGATAAAGGGGTTTGTCATTTTGAGCTGGAGGTTGCGCTGTTGATTGGCCAGCGCCTGTCGCAGGCCAGCGCAGACGACGTGATGCCGGCTATTCTCGGTTACGGATTGGCATTGGACTTAACCTTGCGGGAGCTGCAGTCCCAGCTTAAGGAAAAAGGCCAGCCCTGGGAAAAGGCTAAGGCTTTTGACGGTGCGTTGCCCCTATCCCCCTTTGTTCCCGCCTCAGAGGTGCCTGACTGGCGGGCCCTAGGGCTGCAGTTGTATCGCAATGGCCAGTTGCAGCAGGATGGCGCTTGCCGAGATATGTTGTTTGGTATCAGTGACTTGCTGGCCGAGATTAGTAACAGCTTTACCTTGCTGCCCGGCGACGTGGTACTCACTGGCACCCCCGCCGGAGTCGGTCCCTTGCAGCCTGGCGACTCCCTTGATGCTCGTCTTATTTTGGCGGGCCAATCTCTGTTACAAATACACAGCCAAATTTCGGCATAGCCACCCAAGCCCTGATGTCCCGGGGTTTTTGGCGCAATTCTCGCAAGCGCTGACGGACCTCCGCGCGGTTTCGTTTTACTGTGTCATAGTGTAACTTCAGGATATAGCGGGTGTGCCCTGCAATTCTTTGAGTGCAAGATAAAGGTATAACAATGCACAAAAATAAACTAACCAAGTGGGCGGGACTCGCCCTGGTTCCGCTGGTACTCTCTGCCTGTGGTGGCAGTTCCTCTTCAAGCAGCGGCTCTAACAACTCTGGCGATGACGGTGCGGCGCAAACGGGCCAGTTTGTCGACAGTTATGTCAGTGGTGTGCGCTACAGTAGTAGCGGCGGTGGCCAATCTGCCCTGGCCGGTACCACCAATTCCCTGGGTGTCTTCCAATACCGAGCCGGCCAGACGGTTAGCTTCGCCCTCGGCAATATCAGCTTGGGTTCTACCAATGCTCAGCCGTTGATTACGCCGGTCGATCTGACGCCCTCGTTTTTTGCGGCTGGCAATATGGCCGCATGGCTGCTGACACTGGACCAAGATGGCGACCCCGACAACGGTATTACCATCCCGGCGCTGGTACAGAGCGTGGCTGCCAGCGAAGGCTTTTCTGTTAACGATTTTGCCGACAGTGACTTCCGCAACAGTGAGCTGGCGGATTTCGCCAGGGATGCTTACGTGGATGCCGGGCTGGAAAACACGCCCCGGGAGCTGGTGAGCGAAGAAGAAGCACAAGCGCACTTGGCGTGTACCGAAGCTGATGTTAACGACGGCAGCTTTGATAACGACGATTGCGACAGTAATGGCGGTGCCGACGACGGCGGCGCGACCGATGACGGTGGTGCCACAGACGATGGCGGCGCCACCGATGACGGCGGTGCCACAGACGATGGTGGTGCGACCGATGATGGCGGCGCCACAGACGATGGTGGCGCGACCGATGATGGCGGTGCCACAGACGATGGCGGCGCGACCGATGACGGCGGTGCCACGGACGATGGTGGCGCGACCGATGACGGCGGTGCCACGGACGATGGTGGCGCGACCGATGACGGTGGTGCCACAGACGACGGCGGCGCGACCGATGGTGGTGATGATGGCGGAAACGGTGGCGGCGAGCCCAACAGCTGCGATCCGCTGAACCCCACCACCTATCCGGATTGTTTTGCGGCCTGTGTCGACGGCGATGACGCCTGTCCATTCCCCACCGATGCCTTTGGTGGTGGCTTCCCCGGCGGTGGTGGCGTGCCCGCGCCTTCGCCGGATCAGTTGCTGGCGCTGTTCGCTGTCTTCAGTGACTGTAGCGACGGCGACCCGGCGACGGTTTGCCCCTTCCCGGTCGAGCAGGAGCCGGGTACCGACCCCGAAGCTTGCGATATCGCCGATCCTACGACCTATCCGGGTTGCTTCAACGCCTGTACGGGTGGGTCGGATACCGCTGAGTGTCCCATCCCGCAGGACGAGCTGCCCGAAGGCTTTGATCAGATCCTCGAGGTATTCAACAACCTGGCCGCCTTGCAAGCCTGCTTTATGAGTGCTGATCCCAACTCTCAAGAGTGTGCGGATGTCTTTGGCGGCGCCGAGGTGCCGGAGCAATTTGAGCCAGTTGTCGCCTGCTTTATGAGTTTTGATCCGACGTCTGAAGCGTGCTCCGGTCTGATTGGCGATGGTGGCACGCCGGACGTTCCTGAAGAGTTGGCTCCTATTGCGGCCTGTTTCGAGACCTTCGACCCAACGTCAGAAGCCTGTGCAGCGCTGTTTGGCGGTGCGGCTCCCCCGGAATTGCCCGAGGAGTTTGAACCCTTCGCTGCGTGCATCGCGACTTTCGACCCCACTTCCGATGAATGTGCTGCATTGGTGGGCGGCGGTGAGCCGGAAATTCCCGAGGAATTGGCCCCGCTTGCCGCTTGCTTTGCGACTTTCAATCCAGGCTCTGACGAGTGCGCCGCTTTGTTTGGCGATGTTGGCGAGCCCGAAGTGCCAGAGCAATTCGAGCCGATTGCGGCCTGCTTCTTGACCTTTAATCCGACTTCGGATGAATGTACCGAACTGGTGGGTGGCGAAAGCCCCGAAGTCCCGGATGAGTTTCAGCCCTTTGCCGCCTGTATCGGAACCCTGAACCCCAGCTCCGACGAGTGCCGTGCCCTGCTGGGTGATGGTGGGGAGCCCGAGGTACCAGCGGAACTGCAGCCCCTGGCAGATTGCTTTATGACATTTGATCCCGCTTCAGAGCAGTGTACCGCCCTGCTGGGTGATGGCGAGGTGCCGGAACTCCCGGAAGAGCTGGCCGGCTTTGCCGACTGTGTGGCCAGTGGCGATCCTAACTCTGAGGCCTGTGGCGAGGTCTTCGGTGGCTTTGAACCCCCCGAGCCCTTTGCCGATCTGGTGGACTGCTTCGCCAGTGCCGATCCCAACTCCGAGGCCTGCGCCGGTGTCTTCCCCGATCAAGAGCTGCCCGAGGAGTTTGAGGCCTTCGCCGCTTGTCTGACCAGTGCCGACCCCAATTCCGAAGCCTGTGCAGGCCTGTTTGATGCGCCGGAATTGCCCGGCCCGCTGGCGGATCTGTCGGGCTGCTTGATGAGTGCCGACCCCAACTCAGAAGCTTGCGGCGGGGTTTTCCCCGAGCCGGAAATTCCCGAGGAGTTCGCTGGCTTTGCCGATTGTGTGGCCAGTGGCGATCCCAACTCTGAGGCCTGTGGCGAGGTCTTCGGTGGCTTTGAACCCCCCGAGCCCTTTGCCGATCTGGTGGACTGCTTCGCCAGTGGCGACCCCAACTCCGAGGCCTGCTCCGGGGCCTTCCCTGATCAAGAGCTGCCCGAGGAGTTTGAGGCCTTCGCCGCTTGCCTGACCAGTGCCGACCCCAATTCCGAAGCCTGTGCAGGCCTGTTTGATGCGCCGGAATTGCCCGGCCCGCTGGCGGATCTGTCGGACTGCTTGATGAGTGCCGATCCCAACTCAGAAGCTTGCGGCGGGGTGTTCCCCGAGCCGGAAATTCCCGAGGAGTTCGCTGGCTTTGCCGACTGTGTGGCCAGTGGCGATCCTAACTCCGAGGCCTGTGGCGATATCTTCGGTGGTCTTGAGCCGCCGGAGCCTTTTGCCGCGTTGGTAGATTGCTTCGCTAGTGGCGACCCCAACTCCGAGGCCTGCACAGGGGTATTCCCCGATCAAGAGCTGCCCGAGGAATTTGAGGCCTTTGCGGCTTGCCTGACCAGTGCGGATCCCACCTCAGACGCCTGTGGCGGCTTGTTCGATGTGCCGGAGCTACCCGAGGGCCCGCTCACCGATTTGTCGGACTGCCTGATGAGTGCTGATCCCGGTTCCGAGGCCTGTGCAAGTGTGTTTGGCGATCAAAACGTTCCCGAGCCATTGGCGCCCTTCGAGGCCTGCTTCGCGACCTTCGATCCCACTTCCGACGAGTGTGCCGCCATCTTTGGCGTTGAAGACCCGGCGATTCCAGAGCAGCTTCAGCCTTTGGCTGCTTGCTTCGAAAGCTTCGATCCTACCTCCGACGCCTGTACCTCATTGGTCGGTGGCGATGCGCCAGACGTGCCTGAACCATTGGCGCCCCTAGCGTCCTGTATCGCCACGTTTGATCCGGCTTCGGAGGAGTGTGGTTCGGTATTCCCGACCGATGGTGCGCCAGATGTGCCTTCCGCTTTCGAAAACTTAGCGGCCTGTTTCGGCAGCCTCAATCCAACCTCGGAGGCCTGTACTTCGTTGGCTGGTGGGGCAGGCAGCTGAACTGAAACAGTGACGTACAAATAGACGTGTTAATACGCCCGGCCTATGCCGGGCGTTTTTGTATTCGCCCTTTGTCTAATGCCCGAGTGGGATAAGCTTCGGTAAGCTAGTGAAAAAATCCGGTAACTCTCATTCTTAGCGGAACGACTATGTCCTATCTCACTGAATACACACAATCCATCGAGCAGCCCGAGACCTTCTGGGCAGATAAAGCGGCCAAGCTGCCCTGGTACAGCCAACCAAAAACCATCCTCTCCAAAGACGAGAACGGTATTGACCGGTGGTTTGCCGACGGCGAAATGAACACCGCCTACATGGCCCTGGACTATCACGTCGAGCAGGGGCGGGGCGATCAGGTGGCGGCCATTTACGATTCGCCAGTCACCGGTAGCCAACGCAAATACACCTACCGGGAGCTGCGGGACGAGGTCGCCCTGTTTGCCGGGGTATTGGCCGAGCAGGGCGTGACCAAAGGTGACCGGGTGGTGATTTATATGCCCATGGTGCCAGAGGCGGTGATCGCCATGTTGGCGGTGGCCCGTTTGGGGGCGATTCACTCGGTGGTGTTTGGTGGCTTTGCCGCCCACGAGCTGGCTGTCCGGATTGATGACGCGACGCCCAAAGTCTTGGTCAGTGCCTCCTGCGGTATCGAAGTGGGCAAGGTTATCGACTATAAGCCGCTGTTAGACTCGGCGATAGAGCAGGCCAATCACAAGCCAGAGGGCTGCGTAATTTTGCAGCGGTCCGAGTCCAAGGCGGCGCTGGTCGATGGCCGGGACATCGATTGGCACGACGCCATGAGCAAGGCCGCGCCAGCCGACTGTGTAGCGGTGAAGGGCACCGATCCGCTCTATATTCTCTACACCTCCGGCACCACCGGTAAGCCCAAGGGCGTGGTGCGGGATAATGGCGGCCACGCGGTGGCACTGGCTTACTCCATGAAAGCCATCTACAACATGAATCCCGGTGAGGTGTTCTGGGCGGCCTCTGATGTGGGCTGGGTAGTGGGCCACTCCTACATCGTTTACGGCCCCTTGCTCGCCGGCTGTACCACCATTATTTACGAGGGCAAGCCGGTCAAAACTCCGGATGCGGGTGCCTTTTGGCGAGTGGCGTCGGAGCACAAGGCCAAGGCGCTGTTCGCCGCTCCCACCGCGTTCCGAGCGATTAAAAAGGAAGACCCTCACGCCAAGTTGTTGCAAGGCTACGACCTGTCGGAGCTGGAAACCATCTTTATGGCGGGGGAGCGTCTCGATCCGCCCACCTATGATTGGACCGTTGAAAAAGCCGGCAAGCCGGTGGTGGATCACTGGTGGCAGACCGAAACCGGTTGGGCGATTTGCGGCAACCTGATGGGTATTGAAGCCAAGCCGCCCAAGCCTGGCTCCTCCACTGTGCCGGTGCCCGGTTTTGACGTGCAAGTGCTGGACAGTGAAGGCAAGCCCTTGCCCGCCGGCACCCAGGGCGCCATTGCAGTGAAGTTGCCGTTGCCTCCCAGCTGTCTGCCTACTATCTGGGGCAATCACGAGCGCTTCCTGGCCGGCTATCTGGAAGAATTCCCCGGTTACTACTGCTCAGGTGATGGTGGCTATAAAGATGATGACGGCTACGTCTATATCATGGGCCGCACCGACGACGTGATAAATGTCGCCGGACACCGTTTGTCCACGGGTGAGATGGAAGAGATCGTCGCCGCCCACGACGCGGTGGCAGAGTGCGCGGTTATCGGCATTCAGGACTCTCTGAAAGGACAGGTGCCCATTGGCCTGGTACTGCTGAAAGACGGCGCCGATATTGCCGAGGCGGATTTGCAATCGGAGCTGGTGGGTATGGTGCGCCACGAGATTGGTGCCATTGCCTGCTTCCATCGGGCTGTGATCGTACAACGGCTGCCCAAAACCCGTTCCGGCAAAATTCTGCGCAAGATATTGCGGCAGATCGCCGATGGCCAAAGCTACACCGCGCCTTCCACTATCGACGATCCGGCCAGCCTGGACGAAATTGCTGAGTTATTGGCCGAGCACGGGCTGGTGAATAACGCTGCCTGATTGATGGTGTGACAAGGCCATACTGGGCCACAAATAAGGTATGTGGCCCGAATTGACTTTGCAGTATGCTTTTTCGTTTAACGGCAACAAATATAACGAGGAGCTACTATGTCGATTGCACTTTGGTGTTTGTTTATCGCAGCGCTGTTGCACTTTGGGTCCAAAATGCCACTGGCGGTTGCCCAGGGCCAGGCCCCGGGCGGCTACGACAATAACCATCCCCGAGACCAGTGGGCGAATTTACCCGAGTGGGGTAAGCGCGCTCTCGCTGCCCACCAGAATCAAATAGAGTCTTTTCCCTTTTTTGCGGCCGGTGTGTTGGTGGCAGTCACCAGTGGTATCACCGGTTCCATCGTCGACTATCTCGCCATTGCCTTTGTGGTGGCGCGAATTGTCTATATCGCACTGTATATCAACAATGTCGCGACCTTGCGCTCACTGGTTTGGGTGGTTGGCTTTGGCTGCTCATTGGCGCTGATGTGCAGTCCAGCCTGGGCTTGAATCAATAATCAGGGTTGCCGCCCGACGACCTTATCGGGCGGGGAACTCTGTACAAATGCTAAAACCCGCTCCGCCAGCCAATCAGGGTGGCTGAGGGGGAGCCAGTGGCCCGCATCAATATCAATTCTCTGCAGCGTTGTGACCCATTGCCCCATATCCTGATAGAGGGGCGGGCGCAGGAACTTGTCTCGTGTGGGTACGATCAATTGCACTGGAATGTCAGTGTGCCTGTCTCTTGGCGCTCGCAATCGAAGGGCGACATTTTCGCGGTACAGCTGAATGCCATTGAGGGCGTTTTTCCTTAGCGCCTCTGCTCTGGTGTTTTGTTTTTGTATGCCTTCGCTGCGTTTTAATAGCAGAGGCCAAGCTTTTAATAGGCCGAAGCGCCAGAGCAAGGACGGTAGCAGGGGAAGCTGAAAAAATCCGATGTACCAAGAGCTGGCCAATTGTTTCAACGCTTGACTGAACTCAACCAGCTTGCCGGAGCGAAGGCGGCTGCGCATCCAGTGTCCGACGTGATCCAGGCAAGGCCCGGAGATAGAGGTAAAAGAAGCGATTCGCGAGGACATGCCTGGGTCTGTCACCACCTCCCAACTTTGTATCGAACCCCAGTCGTGGGCCAGTAAATGAATCGGCTTGTCGGGGGACAGCTCTTCAATCACGAGTTTAAGGTCTGTAGCGAGTTGCGGCAGGGAATAGGCGCCGCGGGCTGTTGGTGTGTCGGACAGCCCCGCGCCGCGCACATCGTATGCCACCACATGAAGGTGTGTCGATAGCTTGTCTGCCACGTCCCGCCAAACCTGCATGGAGTCGGGATAGCCGTGCACCATTAGCAGGGTGGGTTGCTCGGGGTTTCCCCACTCGGCAATATGCAGGTTCACCCCATTAGAGTTCAACCTTCGGCTTTTTTGCATCTGCCTTACCCCGTAAACATTCCAAACAGGATCAACTGGCCAATCCCGACGCTGGTGCCCAGTACGGCGCCGGCGGCTATCAGCATCCATTCGTCTTCTTGAAAGGCCGGGCGTAGCATCGCTTCAAACTCGGCGGGTGGCAGCGTCGCCAGCTGGCTCGACAGCGTGTTGGCCAGGTCCATGGCTTCCTTGGCATAGCTGTCCACCGAGTGGATCGTCTCCGGCAATTTGGCGACCAGCCGCGCTACAGCCGCGTCTTTCATCTGGGTATAGCGGCGGCTTCCCAGGGTCCACACCACCAAGGGGCGTGCGATGCCGGATTGGGCGTCGATAACCTGTTTAACGTGGCGGGCGATCATCATAAATACCCGGTCTGAGCAGGGGCCTTTTAATACCGCCTCAATGATATTGCCGGGGGTGACGACCTCGTCGGCTATTAGCCGGCCGTAGTCCCGAGACACTTCCTTTTGGCGCTTGTGGAAAAGCCCTTGGACGCGCCAGGGGCCGACCTCTAGGGGTGTTTGAGGTTGGAATATCAGCCGCAGGGCGATCGCGTTGGTCAAATAGCCGACCAATAAACCAAAGATGGGCAGCTGCCAGGGGGCTTGGTAGAACAGCCAGCCAAGCATCTGCAAAACACCGAATACTGCGCCGAAGTACAGCCCGGATTTGGCGATAAATCGAAATTCCTCGCGGCCAGTCTCCTGAAAAATACGATTCATCAGACGTTTGTCCCGCACCAGGGTGGTGATGACCATGTCTTTGAGATCAAACACGTTCTCGATGTCATTGCGGAGCTCTGCCATCAACTCTGCAACGGCTTTGGGGGCATCCTCTTGAATGCGGCGGATAATGCGCTGCTGTAAGGCGCGTGGCAGCGTTTCCCAAATTCGCGGCTCGAATTCAGCTAGAATGTCTTCGGTCATATGGCTGATCAATTCCAGCATTGGCGCCTCAATTTCCTGTGCGACCCGCTGGGGGTCGAGGCGATCGTATATCTGTCGCTCTGTGACCAAGCGTGGAACAAGGGTGTCCACGGTGATGCTGGCCATCTTGCCGGCTTTGCGGGGCACAATACCCTGCCAGCCCAGCAGTGGGCGCCAACCGGTGAAGTCCAGTGGCAGAAACATCATTTTGAGGGCGAGGATATTGGTGGCATAGCCCACGACACTGCCGGTAATGGGTATCGACAGATAGAGAAACCAATTGGCCTGTATATCAGCCACCACATGATCGAACATAGATTGTCGTTAAATAATAGTGTGAGTCTGTGCTGTAGGTTTGCGACTATCGCAGCGTTTTTAGGGTGTTAGTTACTTTTATGCTGGGTACATATTTGCCACAGTTTATTGCCCGTCGCGCTTAATTTTATGGTTCCTCGCTCAGTGCGAATCCTTGAATAATTGCCAGCCTGTGCCTCGTTAAGTGCCTGTTGTACTCTCGTGTCAGACTCCAGAATCTGGTAGTCGAGCTCCAGGCTGTTGCTGGGGCCGCGGCGCTCAATCAGCCCCAAGGTCTTGAGGCGGGCGATATAGCTGGGAAGCAGTTCCCGGGCTTTGACCTGGGCGGCCTTGCCCACTGAGGAAATGTTGGACAGCAGTATTTCCCTGGGGCCGGTTATGGACCGTGATGCCGATACGCCGATTACCGCGTAGCTGTCGCCACTGGAAAACGCAGAGAGTAGTCGTGCTTCGTCGGGTAAAAGTTGATCGAGGATTCGGTGCGCCCAATCTGACAGTGCTTGCTCCGTGGTCTGTTCCAATGCCTCAGCCATAATGGACTGGAGGCGTTGGCCAGGTGACAACCCGACGCGACCCTCGGCAATGTCGATATTGTCGCTGTTGGCTGGAGGCGGGAGTGCCACTGGGCTTTCCGCGCTGCGGGAAACAGCCCGCTTCATGCGCTGATGCATGGATTGCAGCAGCGCATCCTCAATAATTTCATACTCTTTTTGTACCAGGCCGGCGCCGGGCAGCCGTTCGGCGGTGGTGGAAAGCTGACGAGCCAGCTTTACCAGGTGCTCGGTGGTTCGCATTGTCGATCCGCATTGTTGTTATAGGTGGTGTCGTGGCGGGCTCTGGCTGCCACATTGTTACATTTATCTATGTAACAGTATTTGGTGGTTTATTCAAGCGATGGGGACTTGCCGCCGGCCAATCAGTGTTGGCCAGCCCTTATTAGTGAGGAGAGAGGGTAGGTTGAGGGGGGCGGTGCAGGTCTTAGCCTGCACCCAAGTGGCTGCGGGGCATTTCGGCGCCCAGGTGATGGCTCTTGCCCAGCCGCGCCTGTTCCTCGTCTTCGTAGACTTCCAAAATATCCCGCAGTTTGCGGCTGATTTTGGTGGTGGTGCGGATCATCTCGATCTTGGGCCAAGTGGCGCGCTCGCCATCCAACACAAACTGCAGCAGTTCTTTTTCAGTAATCTCGGTCAACAGGCGACGGGGATCATAGAACCGGCTGCGGGGGATAATGTTGATATCGCCGGTGTACTCCTGGTTGGTCACTGAGTACACCAGATTGGCGAAACGCTGGAAGCGCGGCGCGTTTTTAAAGTAGCGCCGGGCCAGATTGCTACCCACCCGGGACCATTCCTTCACCATCCGCGCGCCCAGTTGGCGGGCGGCATCGGGCACCGAGTGCTGATTGGCTTTGGGGTCGTGCAGGGCCCACAACACCAGCGGGTTGGTCTGGCTGACAATAAAGTGGTTAACGCCATACAGGCGCGCCAGCCGCTTGGAGGGCAGGTCGTCGCTCAGTGAGCCGTCAATCCAGCGCCGGGTAGGCAAGTAGGGCTGGGGATAGCCGTGGACGTTCTTGGCTTCCAGCATTACTGAGGGATAGGCACCGGGGACCGCGCAAGAAGCTAATACTGCCTTGCGGATGTAAACATTGGGCGAGGCGATGGCATTGAGCAGCCGCGAGGTCTGGTGCACATCCGAGGGCGAAATGGAGATGTTGATGTGCCGGCCGGTCTTCTCAAAGGCCTCCTGAAAGGTCATGTCCGGCACCAGTTTGGCGATCTTGTCGGTCAGCGCCTGGTGGTTAATGCGCAGCGAGCTGCTGCGATTGCCCATCAATTCCGACTCCTGAACCAGCTCTTTGACCAGGGTGCGGGTATCCAGGAATTGGTGCAGTTCTTCGTCGGTGCGGGTACCCAGCACCGCGGCAATCAGCGAGCCGGCACTGGAGCCGGAAATCACGTCGGGCAGCAAATCTTGATCCAGCAGCGCTTTCACCACGCCGACGTGGAAATGGCCCAGCACGGCGCCGCCGCTAAGCATCAGCGCCGATTGGCCGTAGCACTTGCTGGCGCGACGGAAGAAGTCCAGGCGCTCCAAAAAGCTGGGGCTGTCGGCTTCGAGTTTGGACAAGTGGTCCAGAGCATCGTGAATCTCATCCACATACTCGCGGATCAGGTTTTTGGTGCCGAACTTGGCCCGGGTGTAGAGGATGGGCCGACCCATGCCGCCCATATTGCCGTGGATACCCTCGTTGAGGGTGAACAGCAGACCGTTATTGTCGTCATTGTTGCGGAAGTACCGCAGTCGCTCCAGCCGGGTGCGAATGGTGGCGTAGTCATACAGGCTGGTTCTGTCGACCTGCTTCCAGTGCTCCAGGCCGCTTTTGCGGTCGTGCTCCTGGGCCAGTTCCTTCCATTGCTGGTAACTGGTGGATTGCAGTAGTTGTTTTTTCAGCTTTTTCATTAACCAATAGGTACTTTTGTTTGCTTTGACTCCACTTTAAAACACTTACCACGGCCCTGGCTATATGGCATTTCACATATTCGGAAAACTGTTGAATTTTAGAAGTTAGTGCTCACTTCTAGTTTTGATCCCACCATTTGGGTAGTAAAGCGCGTATGGCCGGATTTTGATAGCGATTGTCGATTAATTCGATCAGACCCCGGTCTTGGGGAGTGCGAATCAGCCTGCCAGCGGCCTGGATCACCTTTCGCAGCCCCGGATAGAGATAGGTGTAGGCATAGCCGTCGCCGAAGCGCTGCTCCAGGCGCTGGCGGAGTACTTCGTTACTGTCGCTGTAAGGGGGCAAACCCAGGGTGGCGACAAATACCCCAATTAACTGCTCCCCGGGCAGGTCGATACCTTCGCCGAAGACCCCGCCCAGCACCGCAAAGCCCACACTGGGGCGGGGGCTGCGCAGGGCGTCGATAAAGTCGCTGCGCTGGCGGGGCGACATCGCCGGGTGCTGAAGAACCAGCTCGATATCCGGAAAACGCTCGGCAAAGCGGGCCGCCATATCCTGGAGGTAGCTAAAACTACTCACATAGACCAAGTAGTTGCCGGGGCGCTGCTGAAAACGCGAGCCGACCCGGTCGCAGATGGGTGTTAGCGAGGTACTGCGGTGCTCGTAACGGGTGCTGATCTGACTGACCAGATTGAGTTCGATCTGCTCGCGGTGAAAGGGGCTGTCGATGTCCTCGCAAGCGGTGTTGTGGGGCATGCCCAGCAGATCCCGATAGAAGTGGGGCGGTGTCAGCGTGGCGGAGAACAGCACCGGGTTGTGGGCGTCGACAAAGCGGTCCTGCAAATGATCGGCGGGAATCAGGTTGTCGATGCGGATGGCCGTAGAGCCGGTGATCAGTGTGGTATCCAGTGTCTGCCATTCGCAGTCCAGCACACACTGGGAGTGGTCGCCAAAGCGCTCCGCCAGGCGTAGAAAACCGCTGGCGGTAAACAGCAGCTGCTGAATCCGCGCGTCGCCGGGGTGGTCGCTGAGATAGTCGGTGATGGCGGCGATCAGGCTGTAGAGGGCGTCATTGAGTTGGTTAGGCACCTCGTCGAGATAAATGTAGCGGGGGTTGTCGCTGCGGATCAGTTCCCGGTAGGGGGCCAGCATGGTCTGCCAGGCCTCGGCCAATTTGCTCAGCGGGCGACGCAGGGTGGCCGGCGGTTTGCTCAGGCTGTGCAGCATCTCCGCCTCGCTGAGCACAATGCTGTACATGTCTCGGGCCCGGTCAATGAGGTTGTGGGCTTCGTCCACCACCGGCATTACCTGCCAGCCGTTTTGTTGGCTCAGGGCGTAGAGCAGGGCGTGTTGGTCGAAGTAGTGGTTAACGTCGCCTACCACCACGTCGCACCAGCGCGCCATTTCCAGAGCCAGAAAGTAGCGGCAGATCTGATGGTTTTTGGCGATACGCTGCAAGGCAGCCTGATCGAGAAACGCGGTTTTGGCGGCCTCTTCCCGGGCGGCGTCGAGGCGATCGAAGAAGCCCTCTGCCAGTGGGCAGGACTCGCCGTGGCAGGCGGCGTTGGGGTGGTCGCAGCTCTGCTCCCGGGCGGTCAGCTCCAGCACCCGAAGTTCAGGCTGTGGGGAAAGCAGCTGCCGCAGCCCGTCCAGGGCCAGTTCCCGCCCGGTATTGCGGCAGGTGAGAAAGAACACCCTGTCGATCTCTCGCCGGGGCATGGCGCTCAGCGCCGGAAACAGCACCCCCAGGGTTTTGCCGATGCCGGTGGGAGCCTGTAATAGCAGAGCCTGACCCCGAGCGGCGGACTTGTATACCGCTTCGGAAAGGTCGCGCTGACCGTGGCGAAACTCGGCAAAGGGGAATTGCAAATCCATTAAGACCCGATCCCGACGCCGCCGGTGGTTGGCCTCTTTCTCGGCCCAGCGGCGGTAGCGCCGGCACACCGATTGTAGAAATTGCTGTAACTCCTCGGCGCTGTAGTCGATGTCCTCCCGGGTTTCCTCCTCGCTGCGCACTTCAAAATATGTCAGCCGCAGGGTAATGCTGTCGCGGCCGTCGCGCTGACACAGCAGCGCCCCGTAAACCTTGAGCTGGGCCCAGTGCAGGGCGCGCTTGCCGGGGCCGATGCGGCTGACCTTGCCGCGGTGAGTTTTGATTTCCTCCAGAAAGGGCTGTTGCTGATGGGCGTAGTAACCGTCCACCCGGCCGCTCAATAACAGCCCCTCGCATTCCCCGGTCAACAGGTACTCCGACACATAGGGGTCGGGGCGGCGGCCCTGAACCGTTTGGTGGCCGATAATGCCCTGGATGGGAGTGGGCGCCGGGGTGTAGCGAAACTCCAAACTGCCGCTGCGGGCAGCGAACTCACACAGCGAGCGCACTGCGACCGGTATCAAACTGCTGGTGGCGATAAGCTCAGTCACGGGGTGGCCAGCCTGTCGACATTGGCAAGCTGCACGGGAATGCCCGCCTCAAGCAGGGTTTCAATGGTAAGCCGTTGGTTGTCCTGCAGGCGGTCGCCGGGCCCCTTCACCTCGATCAATCGGTAGTTGCCCGCCTGGGTATCAAACAGGATCAGATCCGGCATACCGCTGCGGTGTTGGCGGAGGTCGTTCAGCAGGTGGCGAAAAATAGCGCCCAGGTGCTGGCTGGGTATTAACGCCAGCGCCAAATCCAATAGTTCTTCTGGCAATGCCGGCCAAAATACCAGCGGACAACTAAGGCCAAATTTTTGCTGCCAGCAGCGGCGAATACGATCGCGGTATTCGCCGCTCTCCAATGTCCCCAGCAGTTCATCAATCATCGACTGGCGTCGTTCGACAAAGTCAGGGCGAAACAAATCTGCCGGCCCGGCCTGAAAAGGATGAAAGAAGGCGCCGGGCAGGGGCGCGTAGAGGGCGGGCCAGATCAGCAGGGCCAGCAAACCGGTAAACAGGGTGTTTTCAGAGTAAAAGCCGCACAGGTGCTCTTCATTGCTTAAATGACGAAGTGTCGCCAGCTCGACCCTCTCGTCGTCACGGTAAGGAATGCTCAGCAATAACTGAGGCACCTCCGTTTTGCTTTGCGGTTCAATATCGAGTTTTAGCTTGCGGGCAAGACGACATCGTACGCGACCCAAATGTAATTGTGGTAGCGCTTGGTGTATGTGGCTCAGCGTACTATTGATGTGGTTAATTAATGCGGCTGAGTCCAGATGTTTTTCCGCCAGCCGGCAGTAGCGTACCTGGGCGTCGGGCAGCGGGTTTTCTCGATAGCGCGTTATGGCAAAGGGGATGTCGCCCTGCCGCTCGGCAGAGTGGGCCAGGTTAAACAGCAAACGCTGGCGGCGTTGCTCCAGCCAGGGGTTATCGTCGGCTTGGGGTACGAAGTCATAAACCACGGAGGGCGCATCGCCTTCGTCCAGGCGCTGACGACAGCGGTGGATGGCGAGGTAGGTGTCGATATCGCGCCGATGATCAAAGGCTCTGGACTCCGGGGTGAAGGGCACTGACTCATAGTGCTGGTGGCCCAGCTCGGTCAGCACAAACTCCGACCACTGCTGGCTCAGGTTGCCAAAAAACATCAGCTGCACCCGTTCAATCAGCTCACTGTGTTGCAGACGAATGGCACGGAAGGGCGCCTTAGGCCACCATGCTTGCAGTGGACCTTCTCCCTGTCGTGGTGCGCAGCCTTCCAGTTGTGCCGCCAATTGGTCTTTGCGCTGGCTGGGGCTGGTCGATCGCCCCTGTTGTTGTAGCAGTGCCACCAATTCCTGGCGGCGGCACAGTGAGGCCACTTGATTGAGGCCCAGGGCGGGCTCGGTGTCCACCCAGTCAATGCCTTGTAGGTCGGCCAGTGCGCTGTCCAATTCGGGGACTTCGACGTAGATCAGCTTGTCACTGCGAAACAGTTCGCCCTTGCGCATAATCATCCGTGCCAACAGTGCTTGTGCCGGTGCGGGTGGGGTCATTGCGGCGGCCAAGAGGCGCTGCTCCGCTTTAGTGAGCAAGTCAGTGTGGTGCTCGAGCACCCAATTGAATACCGCGTGCAGATTGCGCAGATAGTAGAGTGGGTCAGACAGCGGCGCGGCGCTGATGCGGTCGGAGATAGACTCGTCGGGGTTCAGCTCTTGTGGCGTCTGGGCTGTCAGTGATGCATGTTTCACGACTGGGGCGCGGGGTTGGTGATAGCTGTTGCAGTATGATGCTGGATATTTATCCAGTCAACTGGCTTGCTGCGTCATGATGGCCAGTTTTGGTAAACTGCGCGGTCCTATTTCGCCGCACCGCTGTATTACCCGGCGCTTTTTTAGCTATCCCGAGGATGTTTCATGGCCCGCGATATTTCCAGCCAGCGATTGGAGCTGGACAACTACCCTTTGCAAAAACTGATGGAAACGCGCTATAGCGATATGGACAGTTATGCGCACCTGAACAACGGCTCCATCGGTCGCTTGTACGAGAACTGCCGGGCCCTGATGCATATAGAGATTTACCAGAAGACAGATTTGTTTGTACCCAATGCCACGGAGCGCACTCTGCTGGTGGAGTGCCGCTTGCGCTATCTTCACGAAGGGCATTTTCCCGGTGCGGTGACGGTGGGGACCGGCATTGGTGGTATTGGCCGCAGCTCGTACCGCGTACACCAGGCGCTGTTCCAGGACGGTCGCTGTATCGGGTTGTGTGACGCAGTAATGGTGAGAGTGCTGGGCGACACGCCCTCTGCGATAGAGGGCGAGCTTCGCGATCGATTCAGTGCGCTGTTGGTAAAGGCCCCGGAATAGGGGTCTTTGACAGGGGTCAGGCTGGCGGTGTGGCAGCCGGCCCGGCGATAGCCATGGCTTTTTTGTAGGCGGGGCGCTGGGTCACCCGCTCCACATAGGCCTGGGTATTGGGCAGGTCGTCGATGCTGCGACCGCCTGCCAGCGGTAGCGTGGTGAGGTTAAACATCATCATAATGTCGGCGCAGGTGAGCTCGTCGCCTGCCAGGTAATCGACCTCTCCCAGGCGCTGTTCAATGTAGCTGTAGTAGGCGTGCTCCCGGCGCTCGATCAGGGTTTTCATCAAGTCAGGGGAGTCGTCGCTGAGGGTTTTCTTGCTGAAAAACAGCGCCATCAAGTTGCCGTTCATCTGCATCCAGTAAAGGTAGTCGGCGTAGTTGGCCTGATCGGGCCCCACAGTAAAGCGGCCCTGGCCGTGGCGTTGGCAGAGGTACTCGCAAATCGCGGCGGACTCCGCCAGCACGGTATCGCCGTCGCGAATCACCGGCGCGGTGGCCGTGGGGTGCAGGGCGAGATACTCGGGCGGTGCCAGGCCATCTTCGCCGCGGTTGTACCATTCCAGCTTGTAGGGCAGGCCCAGCTCTTCCAGCAGCCATACGATGCGGTCCGATTGGGACACGCCCAGGTGATAAAGGGTGATCATGATCCATTCCTTGTGTTTTTTTGTGGCGGCGATGTAGTGTGAGCTGCGGCACCCCTGGCGCCGCGTAGGTGCCGCGTAATTTTTCGCCAAACAGCCTTTACGTGGCCAATGGCCCGCTGGATCTTAAATGTCGACCTTGCCCCGCAGATTTTTGATTCTGCCGCGCTGGGTTTTCTTGTCCATGCGTTTGGCTCGGGCAGATTTGCTGGGTTTGGTGGCTTTGCGAGCTTTTTGCACCACGGTTGCCTTGCGGATCAGCGCTGCCAGCCGCTGGAGAGCGTCTTCGCGATTTTGCTCTTGAGTGCGAAATTGCTGGGCCTTAATCACCACCACGCCCTCTTTGCTGATGCGCTGATCCCGCAGCGCCATTAGCCGTTGTTTGTAAAACTCTGGGAGCGATGAGCGCGGTATATCAAAGCGCAGATGGATGGCGGAGGACACTTTGTTGACGTTCTGACCACCCGCGCCCTGGGCGCGAATGGCGGAGAGTTCTATCTCGTGTTCAGGGATGCTGACCCGTTGGGAAATGACCAGCATGGGTGAGTGCGCTCCTATAGCCTGTGGCGATCGTGGCGGGCGCTAAAGTCCTGTTGGGGACCGGCCGGCACGATCTGCGTGGGATTGATCATGGGGTGACTAATGTAATAGTGACGCTTGATGTGATCAAAATCCACTGTGTCTGCGACACCGGTCTGCTGATAGAGCTCTCGCAGGTAATTGGACAGGTTGGGGAATTCCGCCAGGCGCTGGCGGTTACATTTAAAGTGGCCGTGGTAAACCGCGTCAAAGCGGATTAACGTGGTGAACAGTCGCCAGTCGGCTTCGGTCAATTGAGCCCCGGCGAGGTAGCGTTGCTGGGCCAGCCTCTGTTCGAGAAAATCCAGGGTGTCGAACAGTTCCCCGTAGGCCTTTTCGTAGGCGTCCTGGGCGGTAGCAAAGCCCGCTCGGTACACGCCGTTGTTCACGGTGTGGTAGACCCGCTCGTTGACTGCGTCGATCTCCTCCCGCAGTGCGACGGGGTAGTAGTCCTCGCGGTTGCCGGTGATGTCGTCAAAGGCGCTGTTGAACATGCGGATGATGTCGGCAGACTCGTTGCTGACGATCTCCTCACGCTGCTTGTCCCACAGTACCGGGACGGTGACCCGACCGGTGTAATCGCTCTGGTGGCGGGTATAGATTTGGTGCATGTGCTGGCTGTTGTAGAGCGCGTCGCCGCTGCTGCCCTGCTCGGTATCAAAACTCCAACCCTGCTCCAGCATCAGCGGGCTGACCACTGACACGGAGATATGGTCTTGCAGCTGTTTCAGTTCCCGGAAGATCAGTGTGCGGTGGGCCCAGGGGCAGGCCAGCGACACGTAGAGGTGGTATCTCCCTGATTCTGCCGGGTAGCGATCGTCGCCGATCCAGCCACGACATTGGGCGGATTCGCGCTTAAACTCACCGCCGTTGTCTTCGGTGTTATACCACTTGTCCCGCCACTCACCATTAACCAGTAAACCCATAATGTTGCCTCCTTAAACGTGCCACCAGTCTAGCCAGTGGGCTCGGCGATGAATAACGGCAATTTCGGGTCGAAATCATCGATTTCTTTGATCCATGACATACGGCGGTGCGTTAATTGGCGATTAAATATAGATTGCACACATTTGGTGCTCTGGCTGTCGTTCAGGGTAGAAAAGCCCCGTGTCACGGGCCTTCAGAGTGGCCCCGATTATGCAATGGCTCTCTCCAGGAGCTGTTTAGGAACCCTCGCAGTCGCGGTGTTGTCACTTGGGCGTCAAGCCCCGCCGGTAACCTGGATGCCGCGACCGGGCGTTATCAATGTATTTCACTTTTTTATTTCACTTTGCGTTTAATTTTTACAGAGAGGTTGGCCAACCATGAGGGATATCAATCGCGAGTCGTCGCCGACGCTGCGGGCACTCAAAGGAAAGAACATTTTGATCACCGGTACCACCGGCTTCCTCGGCAAGGTGGTGCTGGAAAAGCTGATTCGCACCGTGCCGGACCTCGGTGACATTTACCTGCTGATGCGTGGCAATCGTCGCAACCCCGATGCCCGCAGCCGCTTTTTAAATGAAATCGCCAGCTCGTCTATTTTTGACACCCTGCGGGAAACCCGGGGCGAATGGTTTGAGTCGGTGTGCGAGCACCGTATTCACTGCGTTACGGGTGAAGTGACCCAGCCCCAATTTGGCTTGAGCCGCAGTGCATTTATGGCCCTGGCGTCGGATGTGGACGCCATTGTGAACTCTGCGGCCAGCGTTAACTTCCGGGAGGAGCTGGACCGGGCGCTGGAGATCAATACCTATTCGCTCAATAACATTATTGAGCTGGCAGAAGCCGCCGGCAATGTGCCGGTGATTCAGGTGTCCACCTGCTACGTTAACGGCTTTAACCAGGGCGCCATGCGGGAGGAAAACGTCACCCCTGCGCGGCTCAATCTGCCTGAGCATCAACAGGGCTACTTCGAGATTTACTCCACCCTGGCTGACCTGGAAGAGAAGGTCGAGCAGTGCAAGGGCAAATACGAAGGCCGGGAGCTTAAGAAGCACATGGTGGACCTGGGTATCCGCGAGGCCCACGCCGCCGGTTGGAACGATACCTATACCTTTACCAAGTGGTTGGGTGAGCAGCTCTTGCTTAAGCGCCTGCGGGACTATCCGCTGACTATCCTGCGGCCCTCCATTATCGAGAGTACATTGCGGGAGCCCACACCCGGCTGGATCGAGGGCGTCAAAGTGGCCGATGCGGTATTGATGGCCTATGCCCGGGGTAAAGTCTCGTTTTTCCCCGGCAAGCGCAATGCGGTCATTGATGTAATCCCCGCCGATTTGGTGGCCAACGGCATTATTCTGTCGCTGGCAGAGCAGTTTGCAGACCCCGATAGCGGCCGCATTTACCAGTGCTGTAGCGGTGCCAGAAACCCGCTGACCATGGGTAAATTTATCGACTTGCTGATGACCGAGGCCAAAGAAAACCACCAGACCTACCACAAGCTGTTTACCCAGCCGCCGCGGCGCAATTTTGTGGCGGTGGATAAACGCCTGTTTACTCTGGTGGCAGCCTGCGCCCGCTTTGGCGTGATTGCCTTTAATCAGCTGTTGGGCCGCCTGGGCCTGAAGCGCAAGGTGCGCGCCCGTCGCAACCTGGATACCGCCATTGAGCTGTCGACGCTGTTTTCCTTTTACGCCCAGCCTAAATTTGTCTTCCACAACGACAAGCTGTTGTCTCTTTCCAAGTCCATGGGCGCGGTGGACCAGGAGCTGTTCCCCGTCGATCCGGCGGCCATCGATTGGTCGAACTATATCTGCAAGGTCCACATGGCTGGACTCAACAGCTACGCCTTGAGCGACAAAGCCCGGCCCCGGACGGAAAAGGCCGTGGATGCAGCGACGGAGATGGTGAATCAGTCCCGCCAGGCCGATGGCGCGGCGCAAAAAGAGGCCGTCGTCGAATCCTGAGCGCCCTTCTTATTTAAGAGAGAAGATTTTGATTGCGGGCCGCGAAGCCACGGATGGCGGGGATTCGCGGCCCATCCCCCCAAGTCCAAATTCGCTGGACTCTGGCTCCTAACCTTCATTACAATCCATGAACATTGCAGCGCCGGCGGCGCAGTTTGATTGTCATCACAACGTCAACATGGTGGTCAAAACTGCATAACAATACGGCGCATTCAGATTCTTATCGTGACCATGTCTACCCCGCGCCGCCCAAGTTTGGGCCGGGATCGGTTACGACTTACTTACCCCATTTGGGGCCGCTGGGGTCAACCCGGCGTAGCAGGGAGTGTTATGCGACATACCGTCAGCGTATTGCTGGTGTTGAGCGTTATCTGGCTGGCAAATTCCGGCCACTACGGGCCGTTGCTGATCAGCTTTGGTGTCGTATCGGTGTTGCTGTCGGCGTGGATCACCCACCGAATGGATGTGGTCGACCACGAATCCCTGCCTTTCCATCTGTCGCGCAAGTTGCCGGCTTACTACCTGTGGCTGGCCAAAAACATCTTTACCAGCAACCTCGATGTGGTGCGCCGGGCCTGGATCGGGCCCTCTGCCATCAGCCCTCAGCTGGAGCGGGTGCCTGCCGATCAGCGCAGTGACCTGGGCCGGGTTATTTACGCCAACTCCATAAACCTCACTCCCGGCACCTTGTCGGTTCAGGTTGATGACGATGCCATTTTGGTCCACGCCCTAAGCAAAGACGGCATGGACTCACTCAAGGGCGGCGAAATGGGGCGCAGAGTCTGCGCGCTGGAGGATTGACCCGCTCATGCTAACGGTAACCACAATTACCCTTCTGGTGGTGATGGCGCTGGCACTGTCCCGGGCCTTTGCCGGCCCCACGGTGTTTGACCGCATTCTCGCCGCCAATATGTTTGGCACCAAGACCGTGCTGCTGATTGCCGTTGTCGGTTTTCTGTTTGGGCGCCCCGAGTTTCTGGATATCGCTATTGTCTACGCTTTGATCAACTTTATCGGCGTGGTGGGCATGCTGCGGCTGATCGAATACCTGGAAGAGGATAAGCAGCCCCGGGAGGACGGCCAATGAGCGTGGCGGACATCCTCAGCGGCATTCTGTTGGCCTTTGGCGCCTTTTTGGTCTTGTCCGGCGGCATTGGCGTGCTGCGTTTTCCCGATGTTTACAGCCGCATGCACGCGGCGGGCATCACCGACACGCTGGGTGCGGTGTCGATTTTGTTGGGGCTGATGATTCTGGCGGGCTGGAGCCTGGTGTTGGCTAAACTGGTGATGATTATGCTGTTTTTGCTGATCACCGGGCCCACATCCAGCCATGCCCTGGGCAAAGCGGCGTGGAAGTCTGGCCTGCAGCCCCTGACTGGCGCTCCCTCTGAGCGCAAACCGGCCAACGATCCGGCAGAGGAGGGCTAAGCCATCGAACTGCTACTCGACATCAGTTTACTGAGCATGTTGGTGGCCACCGCCGTCGGCATCGCCCTGAGCCGCGATTTATTGGCAGCGGTGATGCTGTCTTCTATCTACGGTTTATTGTCCGCCAACTTCTTCGTCAATATGGACGCGGTGGATGTGGCCTTTACCGAGGCCTCGGTGGGCGCCGGTATCTCGCCGCTGTTGATGTTTGCCACTCTGGCCATTGTCGGGCGCCACGAACGCTATCCTCACCAGCGGGCGCTGGCGGCTTTGCTGCTGGTGGCGCTAACCGGTGCGCTGTTGATTCTGGCCACCTTTGATATGCCGGCCTTTGGCGCGGTGGATGCGCCGGCTCAGACCCACGTGGCGCCGCGCTATATCAACGATTCCTATTCGGAGATCGGTATTCCCAATATCGTCACTTCGGTGCTGGCCAGCTATCGGGGCTTTGATACCTTTGGCGAGGTGGTGGTGGTGTTCGCGGCGGCGGTGGGGGTGCTGTCCCTGCTGACGGTGAGCCAATCTGCCAGCAGCCGGGTTCCCGAGCATTTGCTTAAGGCCAGCCATCATAAGATTTTGCGGGTGGTGAGCAAGGTGCTGATCGCGCCGATCCTGCTGTTTGCCCTGTATGTGCAGTTCCACGGCGACTACGGTCCAGGGGGCGGCTTTCAGGCCGGGGTGATTTTTGCTGCGGCGATTATTGTCTACACCATGTTGTTTGGTCTGGAAGCGGCCCGGCAGGTGATCAATGTGACCGTGGTGCGTATTCTGGCGGCGGTGGGCGTATTGCTCTATGGCTCGGTGGGCGTGGTGGCCATGCTCAATGGTAAAAACTTCCTGGATTACGACGCCCTGGCCCACGACCCGCTGCACGGCCAGCACTACGGCATAATCGTGATCGAGCTGGGTGTGGGTATTACCGTTGCTGCGGTGATGATCTTGATCTACTTCTCCTTTGCCGGCCGCTTGATCGATCGGAGTCCTGACGCGTGAGTTTGCTGCTGTCACACTACAATTACTGGGTCGTCATCGTATTGATGATGATTGGTTTTTACATCGTGATTGCCCAAGGCAATCTGGTGAAGAAAATCATCGGCCTCAATATTTTCCAAACCTCGGTATTTATCCTTTATATCAGCGCCGGCAAAGTGGCCGGCGGCAGTGCGCCAATACTGGCCGAGGGCATCGACCTCTACTCCAATCCGCTGCCCCACGTGCTGATACTGACCGCCATTGTGGTGGGCATTGCCACCACGGCCCTAGGCCTGGCGATGGTGATCCGCATCCGCGATGCCTACGGCACGGTGGAAGAAAAGGATATCCAGTACATCGAGAGCCGTGGGGAATCTGATCCGTGCTGAGTCATTTACCCATCCTGCAGGTTATTCTGCCGCTGCTGGGGGCACCCGCGTGTTTGATTCTGGCGCGGCCCTATCTGGCCTGGGTATTTACCCTCTTGGTCAGTGCCCTGGCCTTTGTGGTCAGCGGTCTGTTGCTGAGTCAGGTGTGGCAGGGCGGTGAGATTGTTTATGCCCTGGGTGGCTGGGACGCACCCTGGGGGATTGAATACCGCATTGATCTGCTTAACGCCTTTTTATTGCTGATCGTTTCTGGCCTCAGCACCGTGGTGCTGGCCGGCGCCCGCTTGAGTGTGGTCAGCGAAGTTCCGGTAGAAAAACAGACTCTGTTCTTTGTTGCCTGGTTACTGTGCCTGGCGGGACTGCTGGGTATTCTTGCTACCGGCGATGCCTTTAATGTTTTTGTCTTCCTGGAAATTTCCTCGCTGTCTACCTACACGCTGATATCGCTGTCCCGCCAGCGCCAAGCCTTGTGGGCCGCGTATCAATATCTGATTGTGGGCACCATCGGCGCCACCTTTGTGCTGATCGGTATCGGCCTGATGTATGTGATGACCGGCACCCTCAATATGGCGGATCTGGCTCAGCGCCTGCCAGAGGTGGCGGATACCCGCACCGTGTTTGCCGCCTATGCCTTTGTGATCGTCGGGGTGTGCTTGAAGCTGGCTCTGTTCCCATTGCACCTGTGGTTACCTAACGCCTACACCTATGCGCCATCGGCAGTGACCGCCTTTTTGGCGGCAACGGCCACCAAGGTCGCGGTCTACCTGCTGATCCGCTTTAGCTTTACGGTGTTTGGCGTCGACTTTGCCGCCTTTGATATTCCGCTGCACACCATCTTTATTGTGTTGGGGCTGGTGGCGGTATTCAGTGCCTCCACCGTGGCCATTATGCAATGCAATGTGAAGCGGGCCATCGCCTATTCCAGTGTCGCTCAGATCGGTTACATGATTGTCGGTTTGGGCCTGGGCAGTGTGGTGGGCTTGCAGGCGACGCTGCTGCATCTGTTTAACCACGCGCTGATGAAAGGCGCGCTGTTTATGGCACTGGCCGCCATGGTGCTGCGGGTGGGTGGCAGCACCATCGACGATATCGCCGGTTTGGGCAAGCGCATGCCGCTGACCGCTTTGGCCTTCGTGGTGGGCGGGCTGAGCCTGATTGGCGTACCCCTTACGGTGGGCTTTGTCAGTAAATGGTATCTGGTGATTGCCGCCCTGGCCCAGGGAATGTGGCCGGTGGCCGCGCTGGTGGTGCTGGGCTCGCTGCTGGCAGTAATGTATATCTGGCGTGTGGTGGAGGTGATGTACTTCCGTGAGGCCCCTGCCGATGCTCCCCGTGGCGAGGCGCCACTGACCATGCTGATTCCGCTGGGGCTGTTGGTGTTGGCTAATCTGTATTTTGGTATCGACACCCGGCTGCCGGTATCGGTGACTGGTGAGGCGGCCTTTGTGCTGTTGGGAGGTGGCCAGTGAGCATCGACGCATTGCTGAGCTGGACTCTCTTTATCCCGCTGTTGGCGGTGGTGGGCATTGTCGTCTTTGGCCGCAACGAGAACCTGCGCGAGGCCTCGTCGCTGATTGCGGCGGCGGTACTGTTTGGCCTGGTTTATACCCTGTTTGGTCATTTCCAGGGCGGCGCAGAAATTGCCGTAAGCTGGATCGAGATTCTCCCCGGCCTGGATATCGCCTTTAAAGTAGAAACCACCGGCATGGTGTTCGCCCTGATCGCCAGCTCGCTGTGGTTTGTTACTGTGCTCTACGCCATTGGGTATATGCGTGGCCACAGCGAGCAGAACCAGACCCGCTTTTACGCCTGCTTTGCAGTGGCGATTAGTGCGGTGATGGGCATCGCCTTTGCCGAAAATCTCTTTACCCTGTTTGTCTTCTACGAGGTGCTGTCGCTGTGCACCTATCCGCTGGTGACCCACGCCGGCAACGACAAAGCCAAGCAGGGCGGTCGCATTTATCTGGGCATTTTGCTGGGCACCTCTATTGCGCTGTTTTTGCCGGCCATTATCGCCACCTGGATGCTGTCGGGCACACTGAGTTTTACCCCGGGCGGCGTTTTCGATAGCCCGGTATCGCCGACTATGTTATCGGTGCTGCTGGTACTGTTTGCCTTTGGTATCGGCAAGGCGGCGCTGATGCCCTTCCACCGCTGGTTGCCGGCGGCGATGGTGGCGCCCACGCCGGTATCCGCCCTGCTTCACGCCGTGGCGGTGGTCAAAGCCGGGGTGTTCTCGGTGGTCAAAGTGGTGGTGTTTATCTTTGGTATCGACACCGTGGCCGAACTGCCCATCACCCCCTTCCTGGTGTATCTGGCCGGCGCGTCGATTCTGCTGGCATCGCTGGTGGCCATGCGTCAGGACAACTTTAAATCCCGGCTGGCTTATTCCACCGTCTCCCAACTGGGCTATATCACCCTGGGGGCTTTCCTCGCTTCCCAGGCCGCTATTGCCGGCAGCGTGCTGCATATCACCATGCACGCCTTTGGCAAAATCACCTTGTTCTTCTGTGCCGGTGCGGTGTATGTGGCCCATCACAAGAGCCAGATCAGTGAGCTTGACGGTATGGGCCGGGTGATGCCGGTAACCTTTATCGCCTTTACCTTGGCGGCGTTATCCATTATTGGTCTGCCGCCCCTGGGTGGGGTGTGGAGTAAATGGTTCCTGATGCTGGGTGCGCTGGATAGCGGCTACTTAATTATGCTGGCGGTGCTGTCCATCAGTTCGCTGCTAAATATTGTTTACCTGCTGGAGATACCCGCCCGGGCCTTTTTGCGACCGGCCCCGGCCGGCGCCCAAGTGCAGGAGGCCCGCCGCAGTTCGGTGATTGCCATGGTGATCACCACGGTCATGTGTATAGCCCTGTTTGCCTACGGCGGTGATCTCTACGAATTTATTCGCTCAGCGAGGCTTGCCTAATGTCTTCCGAAAAGCGCGATGAGCCGCAACGCTGGTTGGACCGCCCCGAGACCGTGACCCTGATCGTGCGGGCTCTGTGGGTGGTCTGTGGTCTGTTGGTGCTGGCTGAATTCTTTTACCACAAGCACCCCTATTTTGAGTTCGACGGTCTGTTTGCCTTTTATGCGGTGTTTGGTTTTGCCGCTTACTGCACTATCGTTTTTTCTGCCAAGGGCCTGCGCAAGCTGATCAAGCGGGACGAGGACTACTACGATGAGTGAGCTGTTCCTCAACCCCGCGATTCTGATGATGGCCGCCGGCCTGGTGGCGCTGGTGCTGCCCAAGCGCGCCCTGGGTGTGTGGGCGGTGGCGGTACCGGTGGCGACATTGGGCTTGTTGATTAGCCTGCCGGAAGGTGAAGCTGGTCGCCTCAGCGTGTTTGGTATGGAGCTGGTCACCCGGCGTATCGATGGCCTCAGTTTTGTCTGGTCGGTGATCTTCCATATCGCGGCGATTCTGGCGGGGCTTTACGCCTGGCATGTGCAAGACCGGGTGCAGCAAGTGGCGGCACTGATCTACGCCGGGGCTGCCATCGGCGCGGTGCTGGCCGGTGATCTGCTAACCCTGTTCCTGTATTGGGAGCTGACTGCGCTGTCGTCGGTGCTGTTAATCTGGGCCTCCCGCAACGCCACTGCCACCAAGGTGGGCTTCCGTTATCTGATCATTCAGGTGATTTCCGGCTTGTTGTTAATGGCCGGCGCCCTGGTGATGTACCGGGAGCAGGGCAGCGTGGCCTTTGGCCATCTCGGCCTTAACGACCTGGCGGGCTGGCTGATCTTTGTTGCCTTTGGCATCAAGTGCGCGTTTCCCTTTTTGCATAATTGGCTGCAGGATGCCTACCCCCACGCCACGCCCACCGGCACGGTGGTGTTGTCGGCCTTTACCACTAAGCTGGCGGTGTACTCCCTGGCCCGTGGCTACGCCGGTGAGGATATCCTGATCACCATTGGCGCGATCATGACCGCCTTCCCCATCTTCTTCGCGGTAATCGAAAATGACCTGCGCCGGGTGCTGTCCTACAGCCTCAACAACCAGTTGGGCTTTATGGTGGTGGGCGTGGGTGTCGGTACCGAGCTGGCCATCAATGGCGCCGCGGCCCACGCCTTTGCCCACATCCTCTACAAAGCGCTGCTGTTTATGTCCATGGGTGCGGTGCTTTATCGGGTGGGCACGGTCAAGGCCAGCGAGTTGGGCGGCCTGTATAAATCCATGCCCATTACCACGGTGTTTTGTATTATCGGCGCCATGTCGATCTCGGCCTTCCCGCTGTTCTCCGGCTTTGTCACCAAATCCATGATCCTCTCCGCCGTCGGTTACGAGGGGCACTGGATCGTGTGGACAGTGCTGCTGTTCGCCTCCGCCGGGGTGTTGGATCACTCGGGCATCAAGGTGCCCTTCTTTACCTTCTTCTTCCACGATGCCGGCCATCGGGTTAAAGAAGCGCCCTGGAATATGTTGCTGGCCATGGGCATCACCGCCTTCCTGTGTATTGGCATTGGCGTCTACCCCGATCCGCTCTATGCCATTCTGCCCTTCCCGGTGGATTACCACTCCTACACCGCTGCCCATATCATCACCCAGTTACAGCTATTGATGTTTGCCGCATTGGCCTTTGCCGTGCTGATGCGCAAGGGTTGGTACCCCGAAGAGATCAAATCCACCAACCTGGATTTCGACTGGGTCTACCGCAAGCTCTTACCCAAGGCCACCGGCGGTTTGCTTAACGCCATGTGGACCGCTGATGCCGCGGTGCGCCGCGTTGCCCTACGCGGCTTGGATGGCCTGCTGGCCAGAGTGGGTGAAAGCCACGGCCCGGGCGGTGTGTTCTCCCGCAACCTGAGCACCGGCACCTTGGTGGCGTGGATATCGGTACTGCTTGCACTGTATTTGTTGCTGAGCTTCTTCTGGCCGGCGTAAGCCGGCCATTTATCTTTTCCGCTGTCTTAGTTCCCGTTCTCCAGAGTGCTTACATCTAGAAGAGTCAGCCGTGACGCTATATGTGTTTTCACTCCCTGCATCGGTAGGTATTTCGTCTCGCCACTGACTGTGGAATACTGAAACGCAATAAAGGCTCGGGATGGGCCCCACGGCTCAGCACCACACCACTTGAGCGAAAATCAGCATGGCATGGATGTCGGCGTCTCAAACACCTCTTCCTCACACGACCTCCCCGTGGCCGATTATCGTGAAAGGTTTACGGTTTTCTCGCCCCTCGTTTTGTTGCGTTAGTTTTTTGCTTTTTTATCAATATGTTGTGAGAGGAATGCGGCAATGGTGAGGAATTATCGTGAGTTCACGATAATAATTATTTCGAGGACGGAGTGCTCATTAACAGGCTGTTGGGTTTCTTATGCCACTATCAGATGATATGAAGTCCATAAAGCATGAGCGGTTAATAGATGCTATAGCAGTTAGATGGACCCATCTCGAAAATGCCGTTCAGCACATGTTCTGGGCTGTTGCGGGGCTGGATTCTAGAACTGGTCGGTGTATTACGCAGCACATGGCTTTCCGCTCGTTCCTCGCTCCAATTTGCCCGCTGCGCCGGGCGTCATGTAAAGGAATCACATGTTTAAAAAGTTTCTAAAAATAATAGGTTCATTTTTCTTAGTATTAATAGTGCTTTTTGTCTGTGTAGGAATATTTTTCGCTGTAAAGTCATCCAAATATACAGAGGTCGCACAGCCGTATTTAGAGAAGAATATGCCTGCCGTCGTAAGTTGGGATTTTGAACGTCTTAGACCGTTACTGACACCGGAATCTTTAAACGAATTTGAAACTGAGAGAGGCCAAAAAATATACAAACTGTTTTCAAAGCTAGGTGCTCTTAAATCATTTGAAGAGCCACAGTTTCTTGGTGCTAAAGCTGGGGTAACAATCTCAGAAGGGGCGTATGATATTGTCAATTTTTCAATGCTGGGCCATTTTGAGGCCGGAGATGCACTGTTCACAATTACTCTAGCAGAAGATGGTGATTCATATTTAATTCACCACATAAATATCAATTCCGATGCGTTCCTTGAGTAAGCTGCAACCAGGCGCTCAAATTCGTTCCGGCTACAAAAAAAAGCGTGGTCTCCAACGGACTTAGATCTGTACCACTTTAGTGGGCTGAATATTTTCAGACATTGAACTTTCCCCAAGCAGTAAACGCCTATCCCTCAAATATTCGTCGCAAAAACAAAATCCTCCTTTCCATAGCCTCCACCACAATCTTTGAGCTGGGAACAAAGGCATCAAAGCCATGAACAGTGCCTTGGATTTGGTTTAGTTCAACGCTAACTCCGGCTTTTTCCAACTCTTGGGCGTACTGCGCGCCCTCATCTCGCCATGGGTCGTACTGCTCGGTCTCTAGATAAGCGGGCGGTAGGCCTGTCTTATTGCCATGCATTGGGGAGGCGTACTCGGGTGGTGATGCAGGATCATACTGGCCCAAATAGTGGTGCCATAGCTCGGGCATCGAGAACTGCTTAAAGGGCGGCACGTTGGCGAAGGCGGTGCTTGAGTAGGTGGCGCAGCGGCAGTCGGTAATGGGGTAGACCAACAGCTGGCCGCATACGCTGATCTGTTGGCCATGGGCTTTCTGAACGACTGAGGCAGCGAGTGCACCGCCGGCACTGTCGCCGCCGATCGCGATACGGGACGTGTCGATACTCAGGGCGTTCGCATTATCCAAACTCCACAGTAGTGATTCATAACAGTCATTAAAGGGAGTGGGAAAGCGATAGCGGGGTGCCAGCCGGTAGTCGACAAACAACACGTTGCAACCAGCGCCGCGTGCATAGTGGACGGCATTCTCGATATGCTGGGGCACGTGCTTCACCATAAATCCGCTGCCATGAAAATAAATCAGCAGGGGTGCGGGCTTGGTCGAGTTCTCTGGGGAGATCAGCCAGGCGGGGTAGTGCTTGCCGTCGCTGCCGGTAAGCTGATGTTTGGTGGTGATGCGGCGATGACTAAACCACTTGGGTATAGACGCAGCTTGTAAACCGGCGTTCATTGCCGCCAGTAGGCAGGGGTGTGTGATGGACTTCATCGCCGGCATATTGGCAAAGTCAGGGTGGATGTTGATAGTCTCGGTCATCGAGGGAGCTCGGGTGGCGTGTGTGGCAGTTGCCTTACTCTACGTCAGTCTTAAATCGAATTACATCCTGGCGGAGTTTGCAGCGAGAACAGCTCAAACTCTTGCCTGCCTATTCTCGCAAGCCTAGTAACGGTTATTTACACCGCATCCAAGCAATGTTGTCATCCTGACTCTGGTCCATCAAAATCGCAATGGCATGACGCTGGTAGTTTCCAGAAAACGAAAAGCGAGAAGAATAAGTAGCTGAATAAATAGGGGTGTTTCTGTGCCGGTGTACGCGTTAAACCTGTTTGATGTGGCAAACAAAAATGAGTATTTGGAGTATGCAAAACGCTCGGTAAGCGAGGTTCAGTCCCACGGTGGCAAGGTCATATCATTAGGGAAATTTCGAGAATCAGTCCAAGGTGATATCACACCACGCACTGTACTGATTCTTGTGGAGTGGGAATCAAAAGAAGCGTTTGAGAGTTACAGAAACGATCCCAAGCTAGCTGATCTACATCCTCACAGAGAAAACGGCTCGGAGAATTATATTTGGCACCTGTTCGATAAGCTCGAAGACTTACGGCCAATTCTCAAAGAGTGACTCGAGAAAAGCGGGGGGTGAAGTGCTTAATGCGGGAGCCTTGGGTTTGTGGCGCAAAGGGTGCGTCTGAGGTCCCCAGGTCCAAGCCACATGCTGCTAATGGAAATGGTCTATGCTTGAAGATATTGAACAATGATAGGCCGAGAGGCTGATTCCATAGCCGGAAGAATTGGGTTGGATGAAAACCTGTCTCTGGGCTGGGCGACGATCGATCTGACCCGGCCACGGTGTATGAATGAGGGAATGGTATGAGCAATACAGTTGAAGGCCCCAAAAATATAAAGCCTGACCTGAAGTCGCCTGGGGCGGAACAACTGTGGGGTCTGATGGCGTCCCGGCGGCCCAACTATGGGCAATACCAGGTGAGCACTGATCGGCTGATCTAGGTGGTGGTGTTAACATCGATATCCACGTGATGGAAAGGAATGTGACAAGCATGCAAGCTGCCACCAAAAACGCCTACCCAAAGCTCGATGAGGTTGCACGCGCGGTGTTGGAAACACCGGCGGATCGTCCCGCGATTGAGTTTAATAAACAGTGGATCGAGTGGGGAGCGCTGAGTGCACTGGCGCGGCAGATCGACGATCTGTTGGTGCGATTCGATATTCGTCCAGGGGGAACAGTGGCCTTAGTGGCCCGCAATCATCCGTCGGCCATTATTAGTCTGGTTGCCCTGCTGGCGGCGCGCGTTAATATCCGCATGATCTATCCGTTTCAATCCGCTACCAGCATTGCCAATGAGCTTGAATCGCTGGCCCCCGATGCAGTGATCGCGGCGATTAATGACTTTGGTGACGAGATTCTCACTACATTAAACAGTCAGCACATTGCCGGCATTGCCCTGCGCGGGCTTGAGGCTGAGTGCGTGGTGGACCGTGCCGAGCGCGAGCCGTCTCAAAGTCACACCGAGGATATCGACAGTGATGAGCTGGGTATCGATATTCTCACCAGTGGTACCACCGGTAGGCCCAAGCCCTTCCGCATTAGCTACAAGATGATCGTTCGGGATATGTTGGCCAACAGTGCGGCGGGGGCCGGTGGCCAATCAGACCCCCAGGCACTGGAACCGGTACTGCTGTATTTTCCGGTGGGTAATATTTCCGGCTTGTACACGACGCTGCCGGCGATCCTCGGCGGACGCCGAATTGTATTGCTCGATCGTTTTAATGTTCACGATTGGCACGACTTTGTGCTGCGTTACCGCCCCGTGGTAGGAGGTATGCCGCCGGCCGCCATCCAAATGGTGTTGGACGCCAACATTCCCAAAGAAGACCTGGCCTCTATCAAGTTCTTCGGCGCCGGGGCTGCGCCCTTAGATCCCGCAGTACAACAAGCCTTTGAGGATCGCTACGGCATTCCTATTTTATTGTCCTACGGCGCGACCGAGTTTGGCGGGCCGGTTACCCGCATGACACCCGATATGCACGCCAAGGATGGTCATAAAAAAATAGGTACTGTGGGCAAGGCCATGCCCGGGGTCAAGCTGAGGGTGGTGTCGCAGGACAGTGGGGAGCCACTGCCGGCTGGCGAAGTGGGGATACTGGAGGTAGTGTCGCCGCGAATCGGTCCGCAGTGGATTCGGACCTCTGATCTGGCGGTACTGGACGAGGACGGTTATCTCTTTCACCACGGTCGGGCGGACGGCGCCATTATTCGCGGTGGTTTTAAAATTTTACCGGAGACGGTGGAAAAGGCCCTGCTGACTCATCCTGCTGTGTCGGCCGCGGCGGTGGTTGGCATTCGCGACCAGCGTCTCGGTCAGGTACCAGCGGCTGCCGTTATCCTCAAGCCTGGCCAGCAGGCCGATGAAACGGTATTGGGTGATCACCTGCGTGAACGGCTGTTAAAGACACATATTCCCACCACGTGGCGCTTCGTCGAAGAGCTGCCCAGAACCAAGTTATCTTTCAAGGTCGACCAGGCCGCAGTGCGGAAATTGTTTGAATAGCTGCCGGTCGGCGGCGGTAGTCGCTGGCCCTTCCGTGATTGGGGCTTTGTGTATCCCCAATCCGCTCGGGTTTCAGGCTGTGCTTAAAATTCTTGCCTAAGCTCAACCCCATAGGTACGCGGCTCACCATAGAAGCTGAAAAAGGTACCCAGAGAGGAGCCGACCGAGGCGGCGCCAGGGAGGTAGCGTTCGTCGGTGGCATTTTTGACAAAGGCCGCCACTGAGGTTTTGTAATCTTGAGTGGACCAGCTGAGGCGTAAATCGATCAGGGTTTTGGCATCGTCGCCAGCCAGGTCGGGGTTGCGCTGGTAGGCCTCAAAGGCGCCGCGATCCAGGCCAAGATAAACCTCGCTTTTGTAGGAGGCATCAATACGGGGCGTGATCAGCCCGAGAGGAGTGTCAAAGATATACTGCATACCCAGTGAGAAAGTCTCTTCTGGCGAAACCGGGAAGGGTTCGTCGGTGCGATCCACGGTGACATTGTTACCCAATGAAGCTTGCAACAGGTCTCGGTCGCTAAACTCGGTAAAGGAGTAATCGTTATAGCTTGCCGCCAGGTTAAGCAGCAGGTTGGGTGAGGGAATCCACAAAATTTCCAGCTCCGCGCCTTCAATCTCTGAGTTACCTGCATTATCAAACACTACTGCCAGGTTGTCGGCGGAATCGGTTTGCACTTGTATCAGCTGCTGGTTGGTAAACTCCATGGCGTAGATGGCGCCATTGATCCGCATGGTGTGATCGAGGATTTCGATCTTGTAGCCAAATTCCAAATTCTTCACTTCTTCAGGTTCGACCTTCTGCAGGCCATCTTGCACCCGGGGCTCAAAGAAGCCGGATTTAAAACCGTCGCTGTAGGTGGTGTAGAGAGTGACGCTGGAGAAAAAGCCATCGCCCAGGTTGGGCACGGTGTAAGACAGTGAGGCCATGGGCGTAACCTTAGAGAAGGTCTTCTCTTCTGACTGATCCAGGAAAGGCACATCGCTCATGGGGAAGTCGTCGATACCGTCGCCGTCTTCATCGGGAAACAGTGCCGCGACCTGACCGACCGGGTCTGAGGCCCAGGTCATATTGGCCTGGCATACCCCGGGTAGGGCAAATCCGACACAGGCCCCCACCAAGCCAGCGTTTTGCATCCGCGCCTCAATGGCGGCGGTATCGGCCTGGGTGAGTACCAAATCGGATTTGCGGGTCTCTGAGGTCCAGCGCACGCCCAGTGTCAGCTCAAGTACCGGGGTAATATCGAAAGAGCTTTGCACGTAGGCCGCAAAGGTTTTATTTTCCAGGTCGAACTCGTTCTCTTGAATAGGGTTACCGGTCACCGCGCCGACGAAGGCCACGGTGCCGCCGGGCACCGGGCGGCTGGGTTCCTGCCCGGCGGCCAGTTCGCCCACGGTTTGCAAGTCCAGCCCACCGAAGCCCGAGACCAGGGTAAAGGGCTCGAAGTTGTCCTCCTGCATGTAGAACAGGCCACCGGTGTAGCGAAGTCGCTCCTCAAAGAGGCCGCCGCTGAATTGCAGCTCGGCGCTTACTGATTGTTGGTCGCTGTCGCCGTGGTTGTGAGATTCGGACCAGTTGCCGGGGCCGCCGTCCTGATCACTGGTGATGACCCGGCCTTTCTTGGATTTGCGCGCGCCGAAGACCGCTTTTACCTGATGGCTGGGGCTGTATGCCCACTCCACCGTAGTGCCAAAAAGTGCTTGTTGTTGATCCCAGTTGAGGTTGGGGTGAGGGCCGACATTGCTCTTTAAATCACCGAGCCGTTGCCGGGAGTTGGACTCACAATTCTCCCGGTAGGCCCGCGGTTGGCTGGGGTCGGTATCACCGGGCCACATAACATACAAACCCTCTAGGAATAGCGCCTGGTCGTTATTGATCCGACAGTTATTGTGTTCGAGGGTATCGTCCCGGTCGCTGACAAACAGTAGCGTATCCAGAGTGAGGTCATCACTGGCGTGCCAGCGGGTCTGCAATGCCGCCGCCATACGATCCACCGAGCCGCCTTTCTGGCCGGTCACGACCTCTTCGGTAAAGCCGTCGCGCCGGCGACTGTTGAAGGCAAGGCGGACGGAAAAATCGTCGCTAATGGGTTGGGTGAACGCCGCTCTAAAGGTGTGGGTATCATAATTACCGGCGGTGATATCTACGTAGCCTTCCTGAGTATCCCCGGGTTTGGCTAGGGTCAGTACCATCGCACCGCCAGTGGTGTTCTTGCCAAACAAGGTGCCTTGGGGGCCGCGCAGCACCTGCACATTGACAATATCCATGGTGTCCAGCAGCTGGCTGTCCGAGCGGGGGATAAAGAGGTCATCGAGATAGACGCCAACGGTGGGATCTACCCTGGCAAAGCCCGAGCGTTGCCCGACGCCGCGAATGTATATCTGACTGGCTCGCCCCTGGCTGATCTCAAGGCTGGGTACGCTCTTGGTGAGTTCGCTGGTATTGGCAATCCCCCGCTGACGCATATCTTCACCGCTCAGTGCCGATACCGCGACAGGTGCGGTTTGCAGGCTTTCCTCCCGCCGCCGAGCCGTGACCATCACCTCCTCGAGTACGGCGCGCCTGGCGGGCTTTTTGTCTGTGCTGGCGTCGCCGTTTGGTGGATTTGAAGGGGGAGAGGACTGGGCGTGCGCCGTGCCGTAAAACAGTGATGCAGTGAGGGTGACGATAGCGACTGACAGAGCCGAACAGGGAACACTCTTCTTGCTTGATATCATAATTATTGTCTTCTTATTGTTTTAATTTGTTGTATCGAGCTTTTAATGAATTTATATCAATTAAGTCTTACTACTTGCAAGTTGTTCGATGACGACCACTCATTATCGTTATATTTTTCTGTTATGGTTTGTCGATAATAAGCAGGAAAATAAGCTTTTTGATAGAGGGAATTGCCGCTTAGAAAAAGCGGGCCGTGGGCGAGGCGCGCTGTAAACATCGATATGAAAAAGTATTGGAAAAAGTGTCGCTGATTGGCGAGTATTTTCCCACAGCCCATTTGCCTGTGCCATCGATGTAATTAGCACCAATGCTGCCCTTGCAGCCGTGCAGGTGTTAATGCAGATCTCCGCATTTTGTTATTTAGGTGCCGCGCGACGTCTCGCTGCGCCATAACCTCGTGTATCCGCTATCTTCCGTATTATCCCGCTCTTACAATAGTTTTTACCCGTGGCGGCAGGTGCTTGATGCTAAGGCGTTCAAGTTCTGACGCGGGGTTTGTCTGGGCAGCATAAGTGGATGCAAATGATCACTTTCGATTTTACACACGCCGTGGTTTTGGTGACCGGCGGCAGTCAGGGCATTGGTTACGCCATCGCCCGGGCCTTTGCCGATGCCGGCGCAACGGTACACATTACCGGTACCCGCGCTTCGGCGGCAGACTATCAGGACGATCTCTCTGACTTTATCTATCACGCCGTTCAACTGCAGGATAAATCCGCGCGGGAGGCATTGATTGCCCACTTTGATCGTCTCGATGTGCTGGTGAATAACGCGGGCCGTGCGGGAAGCAATGAGTACGACTACGAGCAGTATTTGGAGACGATGGAGGTCAATCTGAATGCGGCGACTCACCTGTGCTATGGTTTTCGTCCCTTGCTGGAGACCAGTGGCGGCGCCATCGTCAATGTTGGTTCCTCAGCCAGTTTTATTGCGCTGCGCAAGCAGCCCGCCTATACCGCAACCAAGGCGGGGATGTTGGGTCTGAGTCGCGCCATTGCCGACCAGTGGGCCACCTCGGGGATTCGGGTCAATGTTGTGGCACCGGGTTATATCGATACCCGCATCCTCGACTGGGTTAGAGAGGATGAGGAACGCAGCAAGGCCATCCTGCGGACGATTCCGGCCAAGCGTTGGGGTAAGCCCGAGGAGGTGGCCAAGGCGGTGCTGTTTTTAGCGAGCCCGGACGTGGGCTACATTACCGGCCAAAGTTTGGTGGTTGATGGTGGCCTGTTGCTGCGATAGCAGCGACGGCGTCTGCTGCGAGTTAACGATAGGACATCAAGAGCATGAGTATTTACCCGGATTCTGTATTGGCGCAAAAAGAGGCGGTGCCGGCGATCTACCGCAACGCGGATTTCAGTCTGGTTCCAGAGCGTTTTACCAAGGATTTGTCGGTGGAGAGCTCTCTCATCAACGGTCGCTTTGCCGACCGTCGCCAGGCCTTGTTGGCAGATGAGGACACGGTAGAGCTGATCAAAGCCTACACCATGACCGGCGATGGGGTGGCGGATGCCTACGCTGCGCTGATTCCCCAGTACGGTCTGCAGGCACTGATCGGGATGTTGGAAGAGGCTTGCGATAAAGGCATCGAGGCACTTCAAAACCCGCCTCAGGAGCTGGTGGACTTTATACGTCATATGGAGAAAACACCGGACTGGTTGGATATGGCGTTGGTGGAGCAGGGCGCAAAGGAGGAGCGGATTAACGCGGCGACACTGTTCCCCTTCGCCATACGCGGCGCTTTTTTTGCAACCTTTCTGAACAAATACACTGCGCTGCCAATGGCGATGACCGGCGCTCTGTCTGGGCGTCTGGCGGCGAAGCGCGTCTTTGAAACCGCGTCGTTTTTTACCACCTCAACCTTGCCGGGTGCCTTGGGGCGTTACGGTGAAGGCTTTAAGGCCGCGGCAAAAGTTCGGCTGATGCATTCCATGGTGCGCTTTCACGCCATGTCGTCCGATAAGTGGGACTTTAAAACCTATGGCATCCCCATTCCCCAGGTGGATCAAATGCCGGCCGGCTTGATCGGCGTGTTTATTCTGTCCCAGAAAGTGCTCAAGCAGGGGCGCACAGAATTTAATGCCGAGGAGCGGGCGATACTGGAGCTGGCGCGCTACCGCTGCTACCTGTTGGGGTTACCCGAGGATTTGCTGGCCGAGACTCCGGAAGGGATTATGAAGCTGTGGCTGACCCGCAGTGCCACTATCCGGCACGGCTTTGATGATGCCACCTGCGGTGAGCTGATTCGCCAAACAATGGCGGCGGATTTGCGGCGCAATCCCAGCCTGTGGGGCGCGGTAGAGAATCGCCTGGAGCAGGGTTTCTCTAAACTCTTTTTGTTGAAAAATTTCTGCGCCGGAGATGCCGATAAGGCGCGGTCGATCGGCGTTGAGCTTTCTCTTAGCGATTGGCTGGCGGCCTTTGCCGCTCTGCTGCTGATCGTGATGAAAAAGGCCACTTACAAAGTGCTGCGGCGGACGCCCGGGTTGTCGGCCTGGTCCGAGCGCCGTTTGATCGCCCGGGTGCACACCTTGCTGGGGCGTTATGGCAAAGCTGACTTTGTCACCGACTCCGCCAAATACAGTCATGCCTAAGCAATGATGCCCCGCCGGCGCTGGCTTTTGAGCGCGCCGGCGGGCGCTTGGCAGTTTCCACTCCCTAAAACCCCCTCCGATGATGGCTCTCCCCGTTGGCCGCCTGTGAGTCTGCCATGGCGCCGCCTTGTACTCTCTGCGGCTCAGCACTACAATTAGTCAATGTTCTTTACATTATTCCAGCTGGGCGACTAAGATTGCCACTGGACGAAAGACGAATAAGTGCTGGATTAATAAGAGGGAAACAGCGATGTCTACTGCCACAGGTATTAACCACATTGCCTATTGCACCTCCGATATGAAGGAGCAGTTGAGCTTTTATACCGAGGTGATCGGGATGAAGCTTAAAGCGCTGTTTTGGATGCACGGCATTCCCGGGGCCTACCATGCTTTTATGGAGATGAGCCCCGCCAATTGCATGACCTTTGTGTTTCACCCCTCGATTAAAGACAAAGAGGCGGTGATGGGAGTTTCCCACGTACCTCATACCGTGGCCATGGTTCCCGCCGGGGTGACTCAACATATTGCCTTCAATATGGAAAGCCTTGAGGACTTGCAGGCGCTGATCGAGCGGGTGCGGCGCCACGGCTACAATATCTCTGATTTAATCGATCACGATTTCTGTCAATCCGCCTACATGCTGGCACCTGAAAACGTATGGATTGAGTTCACCGTAACAGTGCGGGATTTTCAGGATGTGGATATCGACGACGAGGTGGTCAGCCTGTGCGGTATTTCGCCGGAGGAGTTGGCGCGGATGCGGGAGCCGGATTTGAATGCCCAGCCCGACGAGGCGCGGCTGGCTCACGCCAAGGCCCAGAGCGAGGAGTCACAAAAACGCATGGAGCAGTTGATTAACACCCTCCAGCAACAGGGACAGGACGGCTACCAAAAAGAATACAAGCACGGTAAATGAGGGCGCCCCGGGGTGTTAGTCCTGGGACGCCGCGCTCTGTAGCGGGCTAAGCCTTACCCGCCCGCGCTTGTGCACTTAGCGCGATTGCATTCAACGCGCCAACTGCTTGGCGTGGAAGCGCAGATGCTCATCCATAAATGTGGCGATGAAAAAGTAACTGTGGTCGTAGCCGGGCTGCATGCGCAGGTCGAGCTTGGCGCCCCGCTGCCGACAGGCTTCAACCAATAGCTCTGGCTTGAGTTGTGCTTCCAAAAACTGATCGTCCTGGCCTTGGTCCACCAATATGGCCGCCGGTAAATCATCGACCGTTTTGATCAGCTCGCAGCTGTCGTAGGCCCGCCAGTGTTCCCGGTTTTCTCCCAGGTAGCGACTCAGGGCCTTCTCTCCCCAGGGGCACTGGGTGGGCGCCACAATAGGAGCAAAGGCCGAGACCGACTGGAAGGTGGCGGGGTTTTTCAGTGCCAGGGTCAGGGCACCATGCCCGCCCATGGAGTGACCGAAAATACCACAGCGGGTGCTGTCTACCGGGAAGGCCTCGGCCACCTGGGTCGGCAATTCGTGGCGAATGTAATCCTCCATCCGGTAGTGGCTCGACCAGGGCGACTCGGTGGCATTGACGTAAAAACCTGCACCCAGCCCAAAGTCATAGGCACCCTCCGGGTCGTCGGGCACACCCTCGCCTCGGGGGCTGGTGTCGGGGGCGACAATGGCCAGCCCCAGTTCGGCGGCGACCCGCTGGGCGCCGGCCTTCTGGACAAAATTTTCATCGGTGCAGGTTAGGCCAGACAGCCAATACAGCACTGGCACCGGGCCTTGCTCGGCCTGGGGCGGCAAAAAGATCGCGAAAGTCATGTCGCAATCCAGCACTTCAGAGCGGTGGCGGTAGCGTTGCTGCTGGCCACCGAAACAGCGATTGTCGGCAATCTTTTCCATAGCGTCCTCCGCTGTGTTGGGATTAATAGAGTATCACCGAGCGAATGCTCTCGCCGTTGTGCATCAGGTCAATGGCCTTGTTGATGTCTTCCAGTGGCATGGTATGGGTGATCATGGGGTCGATGTCGATCTTGCCATCCATATACCAGTCGACAAACTTGGGCACATCGGTGCGGCCTTTGGCGCCACCGAAGGCAGTGCCTTTCCAAACGCGTCCGGTGACCAGCTGGAAGGGACGGGTGCTGATTTCTGCGCCGGCGGGAGCGACACCGATAATGACCGACACACCCCAGCCGCGGTGAGAGCACTCCAGGGCATCCCGCATTACATTGACGTTGCCGGTGGCGTCAAAGGAGTAGTCGACACCACCAAATTGGTCCTTCTCGGTTTTGGTCAGCTCGATAATGGCTTCAGTGACGGTGCCGGACAGCTCGGAAGGATTGACGAAGTGAGTCATGCCGAACTTGCGGGCCATCTTTGCCTTGTCAGAGTTCAAGTCGACGCCAATAATCATATCGGCACCGGCCATGCGGAGCCCTTGAATAACGTTGAGACCAATGCCGCCCAGGCCGAACACGGCGGCGGTGGAGCCGATCTCGACGCCAGCGGTGTTGATTACCGCGCCAATGCCAGTGGTCACGCCGCAGCCGATGTAGCAGATTTTGTCGAAGGGGGCGTCATCTCGCACTTTGGCCAGGGCAATTTCCGGCATTACTGTGTGATTGGCAAACGTAGAACAGCCCATGTAGTGATAGATGGGGGTGCCGTCCAGCATCGAGAAGCGGGTGGTGCCGTCCGGCATCAAGCCCTGGCCCTGGGTGCCGCGAATGGCGGTACAGAGGTTGGTTTTACCGCTCAGGCAGGCATGGCACTGCCGGCACTCTGGGGTGTACAGAGGAATAACATGATCGCCGGGCTTAAGGGTGGTGACACCGTCGCCCACCTCCAGCACCACGCCCGCGCCTTCGTGGCCGAGAATACTGGGGAACAGGCCCTCGGGGTCTGCCCCTGAGCGGGTAAATTCGTCAGTGTGGCAGACGCCGGAGGCCTTGACCTCGATCAGCACTTCCCCGGCTTTGGGGCCCTCAAGGTTCACTTCCATGATTTCCAGAGGCTTACCCGCCTCCAGGGCAACAGCGGCTTTGGTTCTCATTGTGCGTCTCCTGAATACTCCTAGTGTGGCCGCCAGTGTAACTAATGCTGATAGATGTATAATCGATGAAAATTACAACTCATTGTTGTTGTGTGAAAACAATTATGTGGAGGGAAGGCCATTGAAGCGCTGGGAGGCTGTGGAAGCCTTTGTGCAAGTCGTTGATGTGGGGAGCTTTTCTGCTGCCGCTGAGGTGCTGGGGGTGTCCAAGTCCCACGTCAGCCGGCGGGTGTCAGAGTTGGAAAATCGCCTTGGCACGCAATTGCTCAATCGCACCACTCGCCGCCTGGCCCTGACTGAGACCGGTCGCGCCTACTACCAGCGCTGTCGAGGTGTGCTGGTGCAAATGGAGGAGGCGGAGCAGGCGGTGATCGACTTGCAGGACACCCCTCGCGGCACCCTGCGGGTAACCGTGGCGGGGGCCTTTGGTGAACGCTATGTGGCCCCGGCGGCGACCCACTTTATGCAGCAGCATCACCACCTGGACGTGCATCTGGATTTTACCAACCGCAATGTGGACCTGGTGGAGGAGGGCTATGATCTGGCCATACGCTCTGGTGTGCTCAAGGATTCGTCGCTGATCGCCCGGCGTATTGCCGGGCGGCCCCTTAAGATCTGCGGTAGCCGGGACTACCTGGCGCGCTATGGGGTGCCGGATTCCATCCCGGCCCTTAAGCATCACAGTTGTCTCATCGGCTCGCTGCCGACTTGGCGCTTTCGGGATAGCGCCGGCCATCACACTGACGTTAAGTTAGAGGGGCGCTGGCGGAGCAACAACGGTCATGCCTTACTGGAGGCGGCCAAGCGCGGTCTGGGCTTGGTACAATTACCGTCCTTTTACGTGCGAGAGGATGTTCAGGCCGGGCGGTTGCAGTCGGTAATGGAGGCGTTTCAGCCCGCTGACACCGCGATCTGGGCGGTCTACCCCAGCAACCGCCACCTGTCCCCTAAAGTGAGGTTGTTTGTTGAGCACCTCATTCAATGGTGCGAGTCCGATCCTGCGCTGCGGTACCAGTAAACAAAAACTGGCAGTCCCCGCCAATTTACCTTGACGCGCTTGCGGCACAATAGTGGCTGAGATAAGTGTTGTTGTGGGCGTAACATCCGCACCGCAATCAAATTTGGAGGTTTTCTACAGATGGGCTTGAAGCAGAAAATCGGCGTATTGGCCGGGGCAGTTTCGGCGTTAGCATGGTCGCCGTCACTGTTAGCGCAACAAGAGGGAAGTCGTACCCTCGAAGAGGTAGTGGTCACGGCCCAGCGCCGTAGTGAAAGCATGCAGGATGTACCGGTTGCGGTTACCGCCGCCACCGCCGAAGACATGGCCTACGCCCAGGTCGATAGCATTGGCAACATTCAGGCGATCTCCCCCAGCATCAAATTTGATGTCACCAACTCCGCCGCCAACAGTGCCAACATCTTTATTCGCGGTATCGGTACCGTGGGCAATAACCGCTCCTTCGAAGGTGCGGTAGGTGTCTTCTTCGACGGCGTATACCGCACCCGCGCCGGTCAGGCGATGCAGAACTGGCTGGATGTCGAGAGCCTGCAGGTGTTGCGCGGTCCTCAGGGCACACTGTTTGGTAAAAACACCTCTGCCGGTGCCTTGATCATCAACAGCACCATGCCCAGCTTTGACGCGGTAGAGGGCAGCTTTGAATACACTATTGGCAACTACGACAAGCAGCTAGTTAAAGCGGCTCTGAACGCGCCGCTCAGCGACAGCAGTGCCATTCGTATCGCCGGCCTGTGGGGTGAGAAAGACGGCTTTATCGAAGATCCCAACGGCGGCAACTATAATGACGGCGCGCCCCGGGCGTTTAAATTCCAATATCTTTTTGAACCCAATGAAAGCTTGACCATGCGGCTTATCGCCGACTGGTCCGAAGAGGAAGCCAACTGCTGTTACGGTCAGTTGGATGTGGTCGATGGCCCGATGCAGCCCTACATTGATCAACTCATTCTCGATAACGGCAAACAGCTTCCCTCTGCGAAGTTTGAGGACTATGAACAGGTTCTAAGTAACGAAACTGACCAGTATGTGAAGGATGAGGGGATTCAGCTGAATGTTGACTGGCACCTGGAATCGGGTGGCACCCTCAGCTCTGTGACTTCTATGCGTCGCTGGGGAATCTCCCAGGACGGTATGGATGCTGACTTTAGCGGCGCTAACGTTCTCGGCATTAACGAATCCTTGGATACCGAAGTGTTTTCGCAGGAGTTCACTTTCTCTGGTGAGCTGCATGACTTTGGCCCCTTCCAGTATGCCGATTATGTGATGGGCATTTACTTTGCTGATGAAGACATCAATGCTGACCATCAGCTGGTGTGGGGTGATCAGGCGACTGAATATCTACAGATTTATGCCTTGGCCGCACAGGGTGTGCCGGTAGAAGCCGCGTTGGCTGCCGCCAGTGTTACCCAGCTTCTCGGTGACCTGGGTATCCCTGTGGGTGCACTGCCGCTGGCCCAAGAGGGCCTGGTTTCCGATATCAATATGCAAGGCACGGGTAAGTCCTATGCGGCATTTATGCATTGGAACTTTGATTTGACCAGTGCCCTGAGCGCGACAGCGGGTATTCGTTATTCTCGTGATGAAAAGACCGGTATGATGCGCCGTCGCTTCTTTACCTCAAACCCGATCGAACCCTTCCGTTTGTTGGGAGCACAGCCAGGTCCGGAGTACGACGACGAGTACACCGACTCAGCGGTTAGTGGTCAGTTCGCACTGCAATACCAGTTTAACGACGACACAATGGGCTATGCATCCTACAGTTTGGGTTACAAATCCGGCGGCGTGAACCTGGATAACCAGGCGGCGGGTAGCGTAGGCGATAACCCAGAAGAACCCACTTGTGCTGTCAACGGCGATTGCACCCCCAATAGCCCCAACTACGATTCTGAGTATGTGGAAGGCTACGAATTGGGTCTGAAAACCGACTACATGAACGGCCGCGCGCGGAGCAACTTTGCGTTGTTCTACAACGATTTGACTGACCTGCAAGTAGCCAACTTTGACGGCCTGGCATTCAGCATTCTTAACTCTCCTGAGGCGACGGTATACGGCGCGGAAATGGAGAACCAATTTGTGCTGACTGACGCATTGACCTTGGGTATGGATGTGACCTATCTGCCAAAGGCCGAGTTTGGTGAGTCTGATGACCTGACCGCCGAGGCGCTGGGCACACCGGCTTCTCTGTCTGGTCGTGATTTTGCTCAGGCGCCGGAGTTAGTGGGCAACCTGTCACTGACCATGGATCAGCCGATCAGCAATGACTTGTCACTGCGTGGTCGTATTGCCGCTTACTATTCTGGCGAGCAGTTCACCAACCCCGCCAACAACCAGAAGCGCGATGCCCAGACTGAGCTGGCTCTGACTTTGGGTGTGTCTTCCTTCTCAACCGGCTTGTCGGTGAATGTGTGGTGTCAGAACTGTACTGATGAACGCTACGTGACCCAGCATTTCAACAGCCCCCTGCAAAACGTGGGTGACGATTACGACTACAACGGTTTTGTGTCGGCGCCACGCACTTATGGTTTAACCATCCGAGGCATGTTCTAAGCACTACTGAACTATGTCACATCCTTGCGGCCCCGGTAGTTAGCTGGGGCCGCAAACTGAAGACCCAGGTTTTTTTGCCGGTGAGGGATTATCCCCGCCGGCTTTTTTATGCCTGTAGCCATGTCGATGGCGCCCTCATGCTGTTTTTGTCGCAGCGGACCAATCGCCTTTTGTTGAGATGCGACAAAGTGCTGGCGTTTGGTATAACAATAACCCGAGGATGGATATATGAAGTATCGATTTCCCATGAAACGGGCCCTTGCCTTGGCTGTCGCTTTTTCCGGATCTGCAGTAGCCCAGGTTTCTGAGGGTGATAAAGCCGTTCGTCAAATCGAAGAAGTTGTAGTTACGGCTCAGCGTCGTAGCGAAAGCATGCAAGACGTACCTGTTGCGGTGACTGCGGCTAGCTCCGAGGATATGGCGCTGGCTCAGGTGGATAGCATTGGCAACATTCAGGCGATCTCTCCCAGTATTAAATTTGACGTGACAAACTCTGCGGCCAACAGTGCCAATATCTTTATTCGCGGTATCGGTACCGTGGGTAACAACCGCTCTTTTGAGGGTGCGGTGGGCGTCTTTATCGATGGCGTGTACCGGACTCGTGCCGGCCAGGCAATGCAGAACTGGCTGGACATGGAAAGCCTGCAGGTACTGCGTGGTCCTCAAGGTACTCTGTTTGGTAAGAATACTTCAGCCGGTGCGCTGCTGATTAACTCCACCATGCCCTCGCTGTCAGGACCAGAGGGCAATGTCGAGCTGACCGTCGGCAACTACAACAAAACCCTGGTACGCGGCGCCTATAACATGCCCGTGGGTGAGCGCAGTGCGGTGCGTGTTGCCGGACTGTGGGCCGAGCAAGACGGCTTTATCGAAGACCCCAACGGTGGTGATTACAACGAAAAGGCTCCGCGCGCGCTTAAAGCCCAGTGGCTGTTTGAGCCAAGCGATACTCTGTCGTTTCGAGTGATTGCCGACTGGTCGGAATCGGAAACCAACTGCTGCTACGGCCAAATGGATGTTGTCGATGGCCCATTTAAGCCATTGTTTAATCAATTCACCCAAGCCAATAACAAGAAACTGCCATCGGATAACTTCGACGACTACGAGCAGGTGCTCAGTAACGACACCGATCAAACCATTACCGATGAAGGTATTGTGCTGATAGCCGAGTGGGATATGCCCATGGGCGCGCTGCTCAAATCGGTAACGGCCTATCGCAACTGGGAAATTGAACAGATTGGTATGGATGCTGACTTCCACGGTGCCAATATCCTTACCATCAATGAATCCTTGGAAACCGAAGTACTGTCCCAAGAACTTACCATCTCTGGGGATGTTGGCAGCTTTGGTCCCTTTATTGCTGCCGACTACGTAGTGGGTGCCTACCTGGCGGACGAGGATATCTTCGCTAACCACCAGTTGTTGTGGGGCAATCAGGCTCAAGCATTCTTTGACGTACTCGCCCAGCAGCAGGGTGCGCCGGCGGGCTCCTTTGATGCCTCCGAAGGTTTGTGGGCCCACCATAAAATGCCGGCGGACTCTCAGTCCTACGCCGCCTTTATGCACTGGAACTTTGATGTGAGCGACCGTTTGGGGCTGGCGCTGGGCTTACGCTACTCCAAGGATGAAAAGTCAGGGGCACTGCAACGGGTGTTCTTTAATCCTGCGCCTAATGCTGCCTTCCGGGCTTTGGGTGTACAACCCGGGCCGCTCTACGACACCGACTTTGACGACTCCGCCGTTACCGGCCAGTTGGCGCTGCGCTATCATGTCAGTGACGACACCATGGCATATGCTTCTTATAGCCGCGGTTACAAATCCGGTGGTGTGAACGTGGACAACTCCGGTGCCGGTAGCGTGGGGGATAACCCCAATGAGCCATCCTGTGCAAACTTTGGTGACTGTGTACCCAACGACCCTCGCTATGATTCTGAGCTGATTGACGGCTACGAGTTGGGCTTGAAGACCGAGTTCCTGGATCGCCGCGCTCGCGCTAACTTTGCGGTGTTCTATAACGATATCAGTGACCTGCAGGTTGCCCTGTTCAGCGGTCTGGCCTTTAGTGTTATCAATGCCGCAGATGCCAAGGTGTACGGTGCTGAGGTAGAGAGTCAGTTCCTGATCAACAACTGGTTGTCGCTGGATATCGATGTCACTTGGTTGGCGGAGTCAGAGTTTGGCGACGACGCATCACTGGGTGTGCTGGCCGGTCGAGAATTTGCGCAAGCCCCGGAGTTTGCGGGTAACATCGGTCTGACGGTCGATCAGCCTTTGACGGCAGAGCTGTCGATGTTTGGCCGACTTGCTGCCATGTACTCTGGTGAGCAATATACCAATGCGGTGGGTAATCTACAGCGGGATGCGGAAACCACGTTCGATGTGAATGCCGGTGTTCGTTCTGAAACTCGCGGTTGGAGTGCCAGCGTATGGGTGCAAAACCTTACTGACGAGCGCTATGTGACCCAGCACTTCACTTCACCACTGCAAGGCGATACCGACTTTAACGCCTATGTATCGGCGCCCCGTACTTTCGGTATTACCCTGCGAGCTAGCTTCTAAGCATCGGTGTAGGGCAATTACAGATGACTTGCTGGGGGCTTAATTCCTGGCTAGGTATAGCAAAGGGGGACTTAGGTCTCCCTTTTTGTTTGACGACAATGTTTAGCCGCGCTTACCGCGTGCAAACACTGAGAGCGTCAGCGCTGTGTAGCTCGGATCTTTAGCAAGGTCGGGCAGCCCCTTGATCGCATCTTCGCCCAGCGGCCGGCGTATCGACAGGTCGTAAGTGACTACGCGTTTGCTGAAGCGCCAGCGGTCGTCGCTATCACGACGATAGTTGTCGATATAACGTACCGCCATAAAATCCTCCATCCAGCCACCATTGCCGTCGGGAAGATGGTGGTAGGCCAGGGCGTATACTTCGCCCTCACCGATGTCGCCATCGACGGAAATCAAGTGATTACAGATATGGTGGCCGCTGTAGGCCATAAAGGGAAAGGCCTGCTCAAGGAAATCTACGTAGGCCTCGGCGCCGCCATCAAAGGTGTGACCGTGGGTATCAGTCGCATCCGTCGTGTACAAATCCCGCAGCAGCTCAGGGTCTTTGCGATCGACACCGCGGCTGTAGAGCAATGCCAGTTCGCGGATCTCTTCTTTGGCCAACAGCGTATCCAGTTGTTGTTCTCGGTCCCTATTCATCGATTCTCTCCACAATAAGTACGGAATTAGCCAGCAGTGATGCCGTTGTCGATGCTGATGCAGGCGCCGTGGTAGCCGCTTGCGGTGTCAGAAGCTAAATAGGCCACCATTGCCGCCACCTCGTCGATATCCACTAAACCGCGCAGTGGTGATATGCGCCCGAGAATACTGGGGTCAGGGTTCTCCAGGTGCCGCAGACCGGCTGCAAGTGACGTTTGCATACCGCCGGGTGCTACCGCGTTGATGCGAATCGGTTGGTGCATAAACTCCATGGCCAGGGATTTGGTGAGCTGGTTAAGTGCGGCTTTGGTGGCGGAATAGGCGGCCAGATAGCCCTGCCCCATAAAAGCGGCACAGGAGGTGACGTTAACAATGGCTCCCTCAGCGTCCAGTAGGTATGGCAGGGACTGGCGTATCAACTTAAAAGGCGCACTGAGATTTACCGCCAGGGTCAGGTCCCAGTCGTCGTCACTCATTTGCGCTGTGTGGCGGGGGAGGAAGACTGCGGCGACATTACAGAGAGCATCGATTCGAGAAAATTGCGCGATAGTATTGTCGACAATGGTCCGCGCTGTTTCAGGGCGGCTGAGATCCTGTACCTGCTCCAGTGCCGTCGCGCCATGAACCCGGGCGAGTTGCGCCGTTTCGGCCAAGCCCTGGGCATCGATGTCGACCAGGCTCAGATTGGCTCCGGCGGCAGCCAATTTCAGTGCGGTCGCACGGCCCAGGCCGGCGGCGGCGCCAGTGATGATCGCGGTTTTATTGTGCATCTCTGCTGAGGTAATCATGATTTTGCCTCGTATATTGGCTATAGCGGAGCTTGCTGGGTTTTTATTGGCCGACGGCTTTATTGGCTGACCAGCTCTTACTGAGTAACAGTGTAGCCGCCGTTGACGGGATAGGTTTGGCCGGTTATCCAGCTGGCGGCACCGGAGCATAAAAACAACACCATGTTGGCGACGTCACTGGCCTGACCAAAGCGTCGCAGCGTATAGCGTGACAACTGTGATTTAATTCGGTCGTTAGCGTAGAAGGCTTCCAGTTGCTGCTCATCCATCTGAGGTTCCAGTGTCGACAGGGAAATGCAGTTGGCTGTGATGCCATAGCGGCCGCCTTCCTTGGCCAGTGAGCGCATTAGGCCGGCGGCGCCTGCTTTAGCAGCACCATATGCAGCGAGTCTTGCTTCGCCGACCCGCCCTGAGTCGGAAATAATAGTGACAATACGGCCCCGCCCGGCGTCCACCATATCTTGCATGGCCCGGTGACAGCAGTTCATCACGCCAAAGAGATTGGTGTGGAAGAAGGGTGCCCAGTCGTCGGGCTCGGTTTCCCAGAACAGGGGAGATAAACCCATCTGACTATTGGGCCCGGCGTTGCCGGCGTTGTTGACCAGCAGTGTGATGGGGCCCAGCTGCGCCCTGGCGTCGTCCATGGCGGTGGCGACAGACTGATAGTCGCCTACATCGGCCTGCACCGCTGCCGCCGGGATACCGAGTTGACGAATTTCTTCGGCTACCGTTTCGGCGCGCTCTATAACAAAGTCGTTGACGGCAATGCCCCCAGCATTGTGTTGCGCCAAAATGTGGGCGATAGCGCGACCGGCGCCCTGGCCGGCGCCAGTGACGAAAGCCACCTGGCCTTCAAGGTCCAGTAGATCGTGTTCTGACATGGGTTGCGTCCTTTGTTCTGTTTGTTGCATAGGCGTTCGGTGTTATGGCTGTTTTGCCGCACGCTTGACAGCGATAAGAAAATATAGAATATTCGAAATATGCCGAATATAGCAAAAAAACACAACACTGATGTTCAACAGCGATTCCTCGATGATGTCTGCGCACTGTTGGTGCCTTGGGGCATGCCGCACATGTCGGCTCGCATCTATGCCTATTTGCTCCTAAGCGGCGAGCCACAAAGCCTGGACGAAATTGCCCAGGGCTTGGATGTGAGCAAAAGCTCAGCCAGTGTTGCGGCGCGAGTGCTGGAAGGGCACATGGTGATTCGGCGGCAAGCGCAGAAGGGCAGTAAGCGCTTTCGCTATGTGGTATGCGACGGCAGTGCCGGACTGATGACCGCAAAAAGCGAGCTGCTGGGGGAGTTTGGCGATTTATTAGTAGAACGGGCCGGTGCTGTTGCAAAGGGCAAAGCGGCCACGCGAATGCGCGCCATTGGCCGCTTTCACCTGGCTATGCGTGAGGCCATGGCAAAATTGGTGAAGGAGCTAGGCGCCGATTAGTGGATGGCCGATTGCCGGTAGTGCTTGGGGCTCATGCCGTAGTGTTGGCGGAACTGGCGGCTAAAATAACCACTGTCATTAAATCCCGTCATCATCGCAATATCGGTAATCGAGATATCTCGGTATTTGCTGTCCTGGAGGTATTTTGCCGCCTGCTCCAGGCGCTGCCGGGCGATCCAGCGAGATAGACTTTCTGCCTCGTGAGAGAAGATCTGATGGATGTAGCGTTTACTGACGCCTAACGCGTGTGAAATCGTTGCCACTGACAAATCGCTATCAAACAAGTTGTTCCTGACATAGTCACGGATTTCATCCAGCAGCTGTTCACTGCTGCGCTTTTTCTCAAAACGAAACGCACGGGCTTTGCTAACTCCCGCCTTGGTCAGCTCCAATATGGGGTTAACAATAAAAGGCTCATCACTAATACAGGTATTGTGAGCGTTCTTTCGTAGGGTCAGGATTGTGGAACGCAGGATATTGGAAATCGCTTCACTTTTATCCAGTACAAATATTGTGTCGGGAGAAACAAGCTTGCCCAGGTTGAAGGCCGCATTCATCGGTATAAAGACTGACAGCTGGCGCACCATCTCACCGGATCGGAAGAAAATCTCTTGAGAAGTATTCCAGATAAAGACGTTGCCGCGCTTTAGGGCATAGTGATGGCCATAGACATCCAGGCTGTAATCGTTGCCTTCAACGACATAAGAAACCACAAGGTAGTCAGCATCGTGAAGTTTTCCCTCTCGGCATCCACTCATTGGCAGCGCCAGGATATCGGTCAGGTAGCTGTCACCAAGGCTGTATTTTTTGACGTAGGCCAACAGTTCCCGGTCACTGGTCACTTTGTCGTCTACGCTTTCAAAGTTCCAGCCGGTGTGCACTTGACTGAGCATCTGACTAAAACTGTTGAAAACTCCCGGTTTCGGTGAGGACCTGGCTTTCCAATCGATGTCCGGTGTCACGATAGGCTCCTAAACTTATAATTTTTAAAAATTTTCTAACATTGGCCTCGTGCCTTGTCAAGCTGGGCTTGCCGAGGGCTAAGCTGCTTGAACTCGGATTCCGCTGCGCAAAAATCCCAATCCCACTTCTCTATATTTAAAGATACGCCTCCATGCCCTGGGTAAGCTCGCTGTTGAGACTCACCAATAGGGTGAGTGCCTCCAATAATTCTAAGAGCGTAGCACGATGATGAAAAACAATTCGGTTCACTGGAAGTGCGGTTTACTTCTATCCGCGCTGATTGCATTTTCCGCCGCCCCCAGCCGTGGGCAAGCGGAGGTGGAAAAGATTAGGCAAATCGAGGAGGTGGTGGTCACGGCCAGGAAAAAATCCGAAAGCCTTCAAGATGTCCCCATTTCCATCACCGCCTTTGCCGGCAATGATGTATTAGAGATGGGCTTGAGCGATACCCTCAGTATTGACGAGAAGACACCAAACCTGGAAATAAAAACTTTTGGTGGTCAGCCCAATATCTTTATTCGCGGCGTGGGCAATAACGACTTTAATGCGACTACGGTCAGCCCAGTGAGCCTGTATGTGGACGAAGTGGTGATGGGGCTAACCGGCTCCCAGACTGCGCAGTTGTTTGATGTGCAGCGCATTGAGGTATTGCGGGGCCCGCAGGGCACATTGTTTGGTCGCAATACCACCGGTGGTGCCATTGCCTTTTACTCAAACAAGCCCAGTGATGAATTTGAGGCTGGTGTGCGCGCCAGTGTAGGGAGCTATTACCAGAGAGATATAGAGACCTATGTTAGCGGTGCCTTAAGCACTAACGTTAACGCTCGAGTAGCCGCCATTAGTAGCGCCAATGACGGTGACAGAGAGAACGACTTTAATGGCAAGGATGCCAACGCCGAGGAAAATCATGCCATTCGGGCGCTATTTGATTTCCAAGCCACTGACAGTCTAGAGCTGTGGCTCAATATTCACGGTGCAGTTGATCGAAGCGACTTTAAACAGGGTAAGCCACGGGAAACCAATGTCTTTGGTTACGCCGATCCCCACCCCAACGACACAGAGCGATTGAACTTTAATGGCAAGTCGCAACATTACGGCGACACCCACGGACTGAGCCTGACTGCCACATGGGATATCAGCGGCGCCACCTTAAAGTCGATTACGGCTTTCGAAAAAGCGCAAACCGATTATTGTGGTGATATTGACCACAGCCCCACCTCGCTGGATGAAATCTGCTTTAACACCGACGGTGAGCAATTCACCCAAGAGGTCAATGTCAGTGGTGACATTGGCGAGAACACCAGCATCGTTGCCGGGTTATTTTTATTGACCGAAGAGCTGGAGAACCTGACCGAGGCAAACCTGTTTGGCGATGCGCCTCCCGAATCTCAGCTGCCGACAGTAGGTTACTCGATTCGCGACACCAGCACTTACGCTATTTATTCCGAGTTGAATTACCGCTTTAGCCCCGAGTGGCAGGTGACCGCCGGGCTTCGCTACACCTACGAAGATAAGGACGCCACGGTACGCAGTGATCTGGTACCCAACTATTTCAATGATCAAGCCAATGGCGACCCCATCGCGTTGGTGCCTGAAGAAAAACTGTCTGAAAGCTGGGACGCCATTTCCGGGCGCCTGGCTGTGGACTATCAGCCCAATGACGATGTGTTGATATACGGCAGTATTTCCCGGGGCTTTAAGTCCGGCGGCTTCAATCTCGGTTCCTTTTTTGATCCCAACGAAGTCACCACCGTCGACCCGGAATACCTGACCGCCTTTGAAGTGGGGTCCAAATCGACCTTCTTTGACAAACGCTTGCGGGCCAACGGGGCGCTGTTCTTCTACGACTACTCCGAGTTGCAGGTTTATACCTACGTCTCGGGTAGTACCCCAACGACCCCCGTGGTATTTGCGCTGGAGAACGCTGCCGATGCCAAGATGTACGGCGCCGAGCTTGAACTTCAAGCGCTGCTCACCGCCAAGCTGTCTGCCAACCTCGGCCTTGGCTATTTAAAAACCGAGTACAAGGATTTTACCTCCTCGGTGGGGGGCGATTTGTCGGGGAACTCCATGCCCGGTTCTCCGGAGTACAACGTGAACGCCAGCCTCGCCTACGACATCGGCACAGTGAAGGAATGGGATGTTAAGGCCAGTGTCGACTATTCCTATACCGATAAGCGCTATTTCAATGCCTTTGAAGATGAGGAAGTCAGCTCACTGCGCAGCCACGGATTGTGGGGCGCACGCTTTGCGGCGGACTCTCCCAATCGCAAGTGGCAGCTAGCGCTGTGGGGGCGGAACCTTACTGATGAGGAATACATCGTCGACAGCACCGATCTGCGGGGCAACTTCGGCTTTGTCTCCGAGTTTTATGGCGACCGCCGCAGTATCGGCATAGACGTCAGCTACAAATACTAGAGGTGGATACCGCAATGGAGCTTGAAGGAAAAACCGTATTGGTAACCGGTGCCGCCGGAGGCATCGGTGCGCAAACCTGCCGGCAATTTGTGGCTCAGGGAGATACCGTGGTCGCTGTGGATCGCTCTTTGTCGGGTCTGTCACGGCTGCAGAGCGAGCTGGGTAACAGCCTGCGGATTGCCGAGTGTGATTTGGGCGACGAACAGGCAATCGCCACGCTGCAGCGAGACTTAGCAGATCTGACCCTCGATGTGCTGGTGAATAACGCTGGGGTCGGGAAGTTTGCCGACTACGACTTTAGCGCTGAGGATTTTGACTGGCACTTTCACATCAATACCCGTGCACCGATGTTTATGGTCAAGTACTTCCGGGAAAACCTGCAACGCAGCGCCGCCCCCAATATCGTCAATATTGCCTCGGTGGCGGCACGCATGGAGTGGGCCAATCACTTTCTATACTCCACCGCAAAAGCCGCGCTGGAAAAATTTACCTACCACCTGGTTAAGGACCTGCCTTGGCTGCGGGCAAATGCGATTCTGCCCGGGGTGATCGACACGGCCATTCTAAGCGGGTTTGAAGATATGGATCTGGATGAGCTGCGCGCGTATCTGGCGGCTGAGATTCCCTGTAAGCGCATCGGTGAGCCGGCGGATATCGCCAATGCGGTGATCTTTCTCAGTTCCGACAAAGCCAGCTATATCAACGGCGCCTCCCTCATTATTGACGGCGGTGTCATGCATTCCAATACCTGGGTGGGTCTCTAGCCGCCCACCTTTCTTAGTTGAGGAGTAACGACGATGTCGAAAGCAGTGTATTTATTGGGCGGTGCCCAATCCGATTTTGAACGCGATATGCACGGTGAAGGACATACTGTGTTTGACCTGTTTCAGGAAACTCTCGGTATTGCGCTGGAGACCTGCCACATTGCGCCGGAAGAGGTACAGCGCGGCCATGTGGGCAATGCCTCCGGTGACGTGCTGACCGGCTATGCCCAGATGGGGGGATTCTTCGGCATGGCCGATCATCGTCTGGCCGGTATGCCCGCCAGTCGCCACGAGGCCGCCTGTGCCTCGGGCAGTATGGCCCTGTTGGGGGCGCTGTCCGATATCGGCGCGGGGCACTACGACCTGGTCTGTGCCAGTGGTGTCGAAGTAATGGGGGTCGATACCGCCAATCTAAAGGAATTTGCTACCGTAGATCAGGCCATCGGCAGCCATGCCTGGCCCAGTGAGCGCAAAGAGGGCCACTGGGTATGGCCGTATTTGTTTAGTGAGTTTCTCAAAGATTATCGAGCGCTCTATGGGGTTGATTATCAGCACCTGGGTGAGATCACCCGGATTAATTTGGACAATGCCAAACGCAACCCCAATGCCCGCGGTCGCAACTACCAGACCACGCCCCAGTGCTTTATGGAAGATGAACAGGTCAATCCTTTGTCGATGGATGAGTTCCGCAAGCACGACACCTGTCGCACCGCCGATGGCGCTGCGTTTCTCTTTTTGGCCAGTGAGGATTACGCCCGGGATTACGCCAAGCGCCGGGGAATTCCATTGAGCAGTATTCCCCGTATCAAAGGCTTTGGTCATAGCACTATGCCCACCGAGCTGGACGTAAAACGGGAAATCAACAAGCGCAGTGACAGCCCCTATTACATGCCCCATCTGCACCACACTATCCAACAGTCCCTGAATCGGGCCGGTTTCGGCAAAATCACCGACGTCGATACCCTGGAAGTGCACGACTGTTTCAATATCTCTGAGTACATGATACTGGACCACACCGGCCTGCTGGAGCCCGGTTGTGCCTGGCAGGCTATCGAGGAGGGGGTAATAACCCGGGATGGTTCATTGCCTATCAACCCCAGTGGCGGCTTGTTGGGCGCGGGGCACCCCATCGGCTGCACCGGTGTGCGGATGGCATTGGATTGCTACAAGCAGGTAACCGGTCAGGCGGGGGATTACCAGATCGAAGGCGCCAAAAATGCAATGACCGTTAACGTGGGCGGTACGCTGACTACCGTGGCCTCCTTGGTTGTGGGTTTGGATTGAGGCTGTGGTGATGGTATTGGAAAACAGATCGACAAAGGTCGTAGTCGAGCATCACCTGGCCGCGTTGCTGTCGGGTGATGTGAGCGACATTCTGCAAGATTACAGTGATAACTCCATTGTCTTCACCCCCGACGGACCGGTTCAGGGCTTGGCCGACCTTAGTAGTTTATTCACGGCGTTTCTGAGTGAATTACCTGAGGGAAGCCTCGCTATGTTAGAGGTGCTTCGCGAGGACTATAACGGCGACGCCGCCTACCTGCTTTGGTCGATACCCGGCTTGTTTCCCCTGGGCACGGACACCTTTGTCGTCGCAGAGGGAAAAATCCTAACCCAAAGTTTTGCCGCCTACCGGCAGGAATAAAAGTACTTCGGCTCCGGGCTTCAGTCATGCACGGTCGATAGCGAAGCTGTGCATGACCTAACTCGAGGGAGGATATAGCTGTAGATCTACTGGAAATACCAAAACTAATAATAGAGAAAGGAAACGGGGAAATGTGTTGCAACATTGCTGTCCCACAAATATTCATAGCAAGCAGAGCTGCGGATGAATGGTGTTGTTAAGTTGCTCTGGAGGATCACCTCTCAGCAAAGGCAGCAACTCTCTGCGCTCAAATAAATTGAGCTGTAGGAGGCGAATCATTTGCTGCAGGCTGCGATCAATTTGGCTGCTGAACTTAATCCAGGCCAGCAGTAGATAGGCACACATAGCGATCCAAATCTGGGTCATGACGGCATTCTTGGAAGTGCCGACAAAGGATTTTATTTTCAGGTTTTGCTTGATGCATTTGAAGAACAATTCGATCTGCCAGCGGGATTTGTAGATATCGGCAATGGTCTTGGCGGCAAGGTGGAAGTTATTGGTCAGAAACGCATAGTGCTTACCGGTATCAGGATCACGGAAACCAATCCGGCGCAAAGGAACAGGGCAAGCCTTTGCCTTAGTGCCGGTGATGACAATGGTCTGATCACAGGTCAGGCCTTTGGATTTAATGATTTCGCGGCGTTCAATAATACGGTACGTGGCATTACGCTTTTGCCGGGTAACAAAGAAAATTCCTTTATCATTCAGGGCGTTAAACCATGAATAATCAGTATAGGCGCGATCCATGACCACAATGCTATCGGCAGGGAATTCAAGAACGCGACCGATAGTGACATCGTGCTTTTTCCCATCGGTAATGCTGACGAAGCTGGGAAGGAGCCCATCATGATCAAGGCCAATATGCACTTTTACCGCTCCTTTGGTGCGGCGGAATTTTGCCCAGGGAAACACGGAAAGGCACAGGTCAATAGTGGTGGAGTCGAGCGAATACAGCTTATTCCCGAAACGAAATCCATGCTTTGGTGCGACGCCGTGGCAGCGGGAAAGCAGCTTATGAAACAGCGCTTCGTAAAGCGTATAGGGCTGACTTTCGTTGACGCGGGAAAGGGTGCTTCTCGTCACATTGCCGGCGCCGAGGTGGTAAAGCCGGGCTGCTTGAGCAGACAGATTACTGACGATATCGCGCAAGCTGGATCGGCCAGAAAGTTGTGCCAAGCTCAGCGCAACGAACTGAGACCAGCGCGACATTCTGCGCAACTTTTGACCCTCGTGGTGCTGTTTGGCGAGGGTTTCAAATTCATGTCTCGATACCAGTTTCAACAATTGAGAAAATACCGTGTTATGATGTGCCAAGGCTTGAATCTCCCTGTTTTTACAGTGTTTGGTCGCACATCCATTGTAGCAACTTGTTGAGATTCAAGCCTTTTTTATGTCTGATTTATGGGACAGCAATGGTGTTGCAATAATAGTGTACGTCAACTCTGGCACTGTTCTGTTGTGGTGGTGCTGCTGTCACTTCATGTGGGCTTGTCCTGGGCTCAAGGGGGCCGAGAGTCCGGCGAAGGTATATCAAAATCACCTAAAAAGAATGTAATGATGGAGGAAGTTGTGGTAACGGCGCAAAGGCGCGAGCAGAATTTGGCTGATGTCCCTATCGCGGTTACCGCCCTCAATGGCGAGCAACTGGATACCCTGGGGGTGACCGACACCCAGGATCTGAATATTGTTGTGCCCGGTTTCTCCTCGTCCGAAAGTGGTTATGGCCCGCCAATATATACCCTTAGGGGTGTAGGGTTTCCCGACTCTACCTACTTCGCCAGCCCTACTACGGCGGTGTACCTGGACGAAGTCGCCTTGCCCTACTCAATTATGTCCAAAGGGCCAAATATTGATATTCAGCGGGTGGAAATACTAAAAGGACCGCAGGGGACGCTATACGGTCGCAGTACAACCGGTGGAGCGATCAATTACATCGCTGAAAAACCTTCCGAAGAGTTTGTCGCGGGATTCGATGTGTCCTATGGGCGCTTTGATCGCAAGGATTTAAAGGGCTACGTCGGCGGCGCTATGAGTTCAGTGATGAACTATCGCTTGGCCGGCAGGGTAATTCGTCAGGACGAGCCTTGGCAGTACAGCAATACAGATCACAACAATCGCTTGGGCGAAGAAGAGAAGTATTCCCTGCGCAGCATATTTGACTTGGATTGGGGAGGCGACTCTTTTATTAGAGTCAGCCTGTCTGGGTGGCGGGATCGCAGTGATACCCAGGCTGGACAACCGGTATATTTCAACGCGCAAAACCCGCAAAGTGATTTGCTGGCTTCGCAGGAGGTACGAGACTATCCCTATATCCCCGATACGGACGATCCAAGGGTAGCAGAGTTTTGCAAAGGTCATCCGAGCTGTGTGGACGCAAGCGGAAAACCCTACGATTTTAAAGCCGATGAGATGTTCTATCAGGCTGCTATTCGAGCCTCCCATTACTTTACCGACTCTCTGCAAGGGATTCTGCTGCTGTCCTACAACAAGTTTGAGGCCGACGGCACGGAGCTGCCCGCTGCCGCCTATAATACCCGTCATAATGTAGGCACCATCTTCTCGGAGATTGAGAATATCGATGTGGAATTCCGGCTAAGCGGCTTTGGGCAGTTATTTTCCAATCCGGTGAATTGGACTGCGGGCGTACATACTACGCCCATGGAGGAGGGCCTGGACTCCCGTTTCTACGCCGCCAGTGAAAATAATAGCGTTCTATATGTGGTACCGCTGGTGGGGTCGCTTCCGGGCTTCGACGATATTAGCGTTTTGGGGCGCAGCTACTTTTTTACTGAGGGTGTAATGGAGTACCAGTCGGCATCCTTGTTTGGCAATGCAGACATGCAATTATCTGACGCCTTTAAGTTGACTATCGGTGCGCGTTACACCGACGAGGAGCGGGATTTCTCCGGCTGTATCGGTGGCGACCCACGGGAAAACGAATTCAGGGTAAGTGCGCTGTTCACCGCTTTGTCCGTGCAGCGGGCCTTGCTTGCTGGCACGACACCAGATACCACGCTGCCCGGTGAATGTTTTACGATTTCCGAAGACGGTCAGTTTGATCGCCCGACTCAAACCCTGGCTGAAGACAGCCTGTCATGGCGTGCCGTTGTGGATTGGACGCCGGATGACCATAGCCTGATTTATCTGTCCCGCTCCAGGGGGTTCAAGTCAGGTAGCTTTCCTGTCACCAATGCTACCGACCGTGCCCAGTACCAGCCCGCGGTTCAAGAGCAGGTTGACGCCTACGAAATTGGTGCTAAGTTAAACTATCTCGACGGATTGCTGCGCTTCAATACCGCTGCATTTTATTATGACTACACAGATAAACAGCTGTTTTCCCGAATTCAGGATCCACTCTTTGGCTCTCTGCCCCAGTTGCAGAATGCGCCATCGTCTGAAGTAGGAGGTATTGAGTTTGATCTCGCATCGTCGCCGTTTTCGGGCCTCTATATTTCCCTTGCTGCTGCATACATTGAGACTGAAGTGAAGGACTTCCCCAATGCCTTCAATACCCAGGGTGAACCGGAAGATTTAACCGGAACCGAGTTCAATTATTCGCCTAAGCTAAGTTATACCGCGCTGTTGGACTACAGCTTTGCCGTATCTAGCTATTATGAGGCCGGTATTGGTGTGGATTACAGCTTTAAAGGCGAGACCAACTCCACCCTGGACGGAGACCCACTTTTCTTCCACGACGATTTCGGCATCACCAATGCAAGGGTTCGCTTTGGGCGCAATGATGGTAAGTGGTTGCTGACTTTCTACGCGCGCAATGTCTTTAACGAATACGCCACGACTGCCAATGCTCAAATCGTCAGTGACTTAGTCACGCGCTATGTTGCAATGCCCCGAACCTGGGAGCTAAACCTAGGTTGGAAGATTTAGGAGCTTCACCACGGCTCCACCCTTAGCGGCCTACGGGCCGCTTTTTTTCCCAGCAATGTTTGTCAGCGTGACAGCTGGGGACTACGACTTCCAGCCCCCATCAATGACGTGCTCTGAGCCAGTTATCCAGGCGCTGGCCGGGGAGGCCAAAAAGCTCACCAAGTTACCGATATCCTTGGGTTGACCAAAGCCCAGTGGGTGCATGGACTTGAATAACTCGGTGGATTGCTCAATGGATTCAGCCAAGCCCAGCCGCACGTAACCTTCGAGAAGGTTGTTGCCCATCTCAGTGTGCACAAAACCGGGGTGAACAGAATTGACGCGAATGCCGTAGCCCAATTCACCGCATTCCCGGGCAGCGGCTTTGGTGAGCAGGCGCACCCCGCCCTTAGCGGCGCAGTAGGAGCTAATACCGGTAAATCCCGACATCCCGGCTACAGAGGATAAGTTGATAATGCTACCGCCCTTTCCAGCAGCGCCACCGGGCTTCATCGCCGCAATGCTGTGTTTGAGCCCAAGGAAGCTGCCGTTGACGTTGACGTCCTGAATACGCTTAAAGGTTTCCAGGCTGGTGTTTTCCAGCAGGCAGATATCTTCGATACCGGCATTGTTCACCAGAATGTCGTAGCCCCCCATGTTGGCAACCACAGCGCCAATAACATCCTGCCACTGAGATTCGTTACAGACATCGTGTTGATAACTGTGCACTTTATAACCAAGGGACGTCAGTCGCTCAGCCTGTTGTTGTACCGCATCACCATCGCGGTCTGAAATGGCCACTGCAGCGCCGTTGGCGGCGAGGTGCTCGGCAATACTGGCGCCGAGCCCTCGGCCTGCGCCAGTTACCAGCGCGACTAGGCCGTTGAGTTGATAGTCGGATTGTTGTTGCATGTTGTGCCCCTGGGTCTGTGTAAACTAACGATTGGCAAAAACGTAGTTTGCGTCGCGCCAATGCGAGTCCATGTCATTAAATACGTCCAGCAGAGCGACTATTTTTGTCCACATCCACTGCCCATTCCGATAAACGTAGTGCTCCTGATAGCGTCCTGCGATCATTCCACTGCCCTGAACGCCGGTGATATTGCCTGTCTTAAACTTCGAAGGGACATCGACATACCACGTCGCGGTCGCCGTATCGCCGTGGACATCGATCACCTCATTCATCACTCGATGCTGACACCAAGACAGAATTGAGGGGACAATCCGGGTATAAAAGTCCACCACCTCGGTTTTTCCCCGGGCAACCGGGAAGCCGCTAAAGTCCGCCACAATGTCGTCGGTAAATCTGCTTACCAATTGCTCTGATGCCGAGGTCTGCCCGGCCACCATGCGGTCCACGCAGTCGCAGTAATTGAAGTGTTTCAGCCGTCGGATTGCCTCGCGGTGGAGAAGTGCGGCGACATCGGTCGCCAATGTTGTGTTATCCATGTATGTCACCTGTCGTATTTTTGTTATTGGAGCTACCTAGAGCAAAAGGCTTGAGATCGTAGGCGCGACAAAAATATTGCAGGCGGATGTCTTGGCGATAACTACCCTGATGGGTGGGATTTATTGATCAATGAAGGATTTTTAGGTGGCGAGCAGCATTCACTGTGAAATTGTGAAAGGCTGATAATAGCTATAAAAAACAATGAGTTGGACTGGTTTTGGCCAATACTACCCATTCGAGTAGTTCGGTCCTACCTTCGCTTCAGATAATTTTGCATCACGCTAACTATCCTTTCGATGTCCGTCTTAATGGGCCACAGGATAAGTAAAACGATAACAAATTAGAGTGGTGAAGATGATCTCTATTCGAAGCAGGATTGCGCGATCTGTCGTCCGCAATCGAAAAACAGCGTGGGTCGTGTTTGCAGCGGTCACTGTATTTTTTGCTTTGGGTCTCAAGGATGTCGAATTAAAAACCGTATTCTCGGACCTGTTGCCAAAAGACGACCCCTTTGTTCAGGTTTTTAAAGACCACCCCAACTTCGGTAACCCCTTAACCTACACCCTGATGGTGAAGGTTAAAGATGGGGATATCTATAACCCGGAAACCCTGAAAAAAGTCTGGCAGCTAACCCGGGATATCGATTTAACGCCGGGGGTTGACCACGATCAAATCCTCTCTATTGCCTCGCCAAAAGCCCGCTATGCGGTTGCAACCCCTTTTGGTATCGATTCCCAGCCCTTAATGGGGGATTCGGTTCCTACCACTGAAGAGGAAATATGGCAGCTAAAGGAAAACGTTCGTAAGGCGCCCTCTACGCGCAACTTTCTGATCTCAAAGGATGAGACGGCCACGCTGATTTCGGCCACCTTTATCGAGCGCTTGTTGGACTACGGCGTGGCCTTTGAGTACGTCCAGAACCTGGTTGAAGGGGCGGCGGACGACAATCACGAAATTTATATGGCGGGCCAGCCGGCGCTAACTGGTTGGGTTTACGAGTATCAGCATCAGATGATAGGTATCTTCGCTGTTACGCTTTCGGCCTTGGTGATTTCGCTGATCCTCTATACCCGCAATATCGCCGGTGTGGTGACGCCGGTCTTTGCCAGCTTGATTGCGGCGATCTGGGGCTTCGGCTTTGCCGGGTGGATGAAGGCGCCCATCGAGCCTTTGTTGATGATTGTGCCCTTGCTGTTGATTGCAAGGTCATTCAGTCACTGCGTGCAATTTACCGAGCGCTTTTACGAGGTTTATGCCGAGGTGGGTGATCGCGCCAAAGCCGCGGAGATCACCACCAGCGTCATGATGGCGCCCTCGGTGTTGGGGATTATCACCGATGCGGTGGGTATTCTGCTGATTTCCTTGGCGCCCATCCCTGCCATGGAGCGTTTTGCACTGTTTTGTGGATTCTGGGCCCTGATGCTGGCACCCACGGGTGTCATTCTTGCGCCGCTATTGCTGTCGGTACTGCCAACGCCCAAGAACATCGACAGTATTGTGAGCGAAAAGTCCGAGGGCATACACGGCAAGGTCAAAAATCTGCTTGCGTCTATCGCGACGCTTTCCCAAGGTAAAAAAGCACCTGTTACTACTGCGGTCGTGGTGGTAGTTGGGGCATTTTCTATCTATACCGCATTACAAATACAAATTGGTAATCCGGTGGAGGGCAGTAATCTGCTCTGGGAAGACTCCGACTTTAATGTCTCGGTGGCGCAGATCAACGACCATTTTCCAGGTGTGAATACCCTGGAAATTATCCTCGAGTCCAAAAACCCCCAGGGTGAAGAGCGAGCCGCCAAGAAAGCCGATACTGTCAATACCATGCTGCAATTGCAGGCTATGTTCGAGCGCTCTGACGAGGCGCCAAGAGCAACACTGTCCTTTGCCGACTTTTTGATGGACGGCAATCGACTCATCTCTGGTGGCAATCCCAAATGGTTGCCCATTGATAACAACGATCGCGCCGTTAGCGCAGCCACCTCTGCGGTGCTTATGGGTAGCAGCCCCAAGGCCTACTCCCATGTCGTGGATTTTGAAATGCAAAACTCCACGGTATCCCTCTGGTACCCGGATAACAAGCAGGCCACAGTGGACAAGGCTCTGGCAGATGCAGAGGCTGCTGTGGCCGCAGTTGGCGTGGACCACGATGACTTTGTTGTCCGTCTGGGTAGCGGCACCATTGCTCTCCAGCAGGCCATCAACCACGTCGTTGAGCGCTACCACTATGTGATTCTGGGCCTGCTGAATGTCGTGATCCTGTTGGTGTCTAGCTATGCCTACCGCTCGTTAGTGGCTGGGTTTGTGCTGCTGTTGCCGGTGAATCTGTCCAATATGATTCTCACCACCTGTATGTCTTATATCGGCATTGGCCTGGATATCAACTCACTGATGGTGGCGGCCATCGGGGTGGGTGTGGGTATCGACTACGGTATTTATCTACTCAGCCGTATCTGTGAGGAGTACCACGACCGCCACGATTATGGTGAGGCCATCACTGCGGCGCTTCGCACGACGGGTAAAGCCATCGCCTTTACGGCGTCCATCATGCTGATCGGTATTCTGCCCTGGTACTTCCTGTCCGGGCTCAAATTCCTCGCCGATATGGGGCTGCTGCTGGTGCTGGTCATGCTCATCAATATGGCCATTGCGCTGGTGGTGCTGCCGCTATTGGTGTGGTTGATCAAGCCCAAATTTGTCTCCAGAGAAGACATTCTGGTACTGGGCGAGGGCATGAGCATATCCAAATTGGTGGAGGCTGATGCCGCTACCGAGAAAAAGGTCTATCCCCAAAGTTCCGAGGCCCAGCCCGCTGTGTAACGCAGTGAGTTGTGGTGTTGGGGTGCGTGAAAACTACATAAGAAGCTAAATCAGGAGTCTCATTATGCATATCAAGAAATACGGCCCGGAGTTTACCCGCCGGAAATTTATGGAAAGCCTGACCAAGGGTGCCGGCACAGCAGGTGTACTGACTTCACTGTGGCCTCTTATTGGCCACTCCGCCGACGATATCAGCAAGGCCTATCCCGATGAGTTGCTGTCCATCGAGATGTACACCAAGGGCAAAGTTAAGCCGGGCGATGTCATCACTGCGGATAATGTAGAGCATGTTAAAGACCTACTGACTCCTATTGCCTACGAACAGGTTAAGAGTATGGGGCGGCGGATCACCATCGTTGAATCCACCAAGGATGTTACCAACCTCTACCCCTACGAATACCTCGACGCGACCCTGAGAAACCAGGGCAAAGCGGTATTGGATAAAGAAGGTAATGTGCGCACCAAGGACGGCCGGCCCTGGATTGGCGGTAACCCCTTCCCCCAACCCAAAAACGGCATCGAGGCCATGTACAACCTGACCCTCAGTTGGGGGCGTCACAACTATTCCCAATACGCGATTCGGGATTGGGATTTGGACCCGGATGGTGGTCTGTCCTACGTCTATGACTTTGCCTGGGCAGAGCTCAATGCCAACGCCCGCAGTGACGACAAAACCTGGAAAGGCAAAGACGATATCCTTCGCTACCAGTCGGTGTGGTTTACCTCGCCCTCTGATGCGTCTGGCACCAGCTTCCTGAGTATTTGGCACTACGATCAGAACAAATTCCCAGACCTTTACGGCTACATTCCCGCCTTCCGTCGGGTGCGCCAGTATCCCACTAACCAGCGCTTCGAGCCGCTGGTGCCCGGTGTGACTTTCTTCCTGTCCGACGCCTGGTCATCGGGCGATCCGCTGCTGACTTGGGGTAATTACAAGATCGTTGACCGCAAACCGATGCTAGGTGCGGTCAGCCCCAAGAACTTTAATGGCGGCTACCACGACAACTATGAGAAGCCCGCTCACGGTGGGCCTCAAGGTCAAACCTTCTACGATACCTACATGGAATTGGTGCCCGAGTGCCTGGTAATCGACGCTGAGCCGACTGGTTACCCCCGTGCGCCGGTGGGCAAAAAGCGGGTTTGGGTCGACGCCCGTAACCAGCACTTTATCGGATACATGACCTTCGACCGCCGTGGCGAAATGTGGAAGTCCTTCGAACCGGCCTTTGCCCAATACAAAAACGACAAGCTCACAGTCATGGACGGCAACCACCCGCTGTGGTCCTGGGTGCACGTGATGAGCCACGATATCCAGTCCAACCGGATGAGCCGCTTTGTGCAGGTGAAGGAGATCGCTGGTGGTTATAAGAGCATCTACGATCCGGGCGATGTCGACGTCTACAACAAGTTCCTGACAGTTCAAGCCATGCAGCGTCTAGGGGGCTGATATGTTGGCCCGTCTTATTTGCTTGGTGTCTGGCCTTGCTCTCTCAACGGAGTGTCTTGCCAGCACGCCCCTTGACGTTCAAACCAGCGCTATGGGTACGCCCCATAGCGCGACCTTCTCACTGACCGAATACGGCAGTGATCTGGTGGGTGTGGGCGCTGGCGGTCAGGTGTTTGTTAAACGAGACGGCAAAGAGGCTTGGGACACAATCCAGCTTCCCGCCGAACAGCGGGCGTTGTTAGATGTCGCCAAGGTCGGCCAAAGTGTTGTTGCCGTCGGTCAAGAAGGTCTGATTTACACCAGTAAAGACGCCAAGGACTGGTCATCGATAGAGTCTGGCAGTCAGGCGCGCTTGTTTGGTATCTCCGGCAATGATGAAGGACTGGCGGTTGCGGTGGGTGCCTTTGGCGCAGTGCTGCGTAGCACCGATAGTGGCCGCAGCTGGGAACCGGTGCCAATGGATTGGATGGCGCTGCTCAACGAGCCCTACGAGCCACATATCTACGATGTTCATGTCGACGCCTCGGGCCGCACCACCATTGTTGGCGAGTTCGGCATGGTGGCTCAAAGTCCCGATGGTGCGGCTGACTGGTCCCTGCTGAGAAAGGACGAAGCCTCTCTTTTCGCCATTGCTTATTCAGCGTCAGGTAGCGATATCTACGCTGTCGGCCAGGCCGGTGAGCTTATTCACTCAAGCGACTCCGGCGATAACTGGCAGCGCATAGAAACCGGCACCGAGTCGATTTTGCTCAATGTCTCTGTGGATGCAGAGGGTAACGCGTTGGTGTCCGGATTGCGGGATTGCCTGTGGTACAGCCGAGCCGATCAGCGCTTGCAAAAAGTGGACTCCCCCGTGTTGAGCGAAAAATGGTACTCCGCAGCGACGGTGACCCAAGACAAGCGGTTCTACCTTGCCGGGCAGGCGGGGCATATCGTGAGTTTAAGCAAGTAATACTAATAACTAAGTAGGAGCAAAATGGTATGAAAGTAATGAGAAAACAGCTGCCACTGGCAGTGGCTGGTGCTCTGCTTTCCTCGGCGGATGCCTTTGCGGCAAGCGGGGAGTGGTTGGGCATCAACTTTAATTCCAGCGGCTTTGTGCGCTTTGAGGCCGCCATTAAAACAGTCGATGAAGAAAACCCCTACAACCAACGGGGCAACTTGTTTAACGGAGTAACCGTAGATCGGGCGGGTAACCTCCCCTTGAATTCAGTGCTGGGTGACCTGGGGCTGCCATTATTGGATAACATCGGTATTCCCGACACCGCCACTCGCAATGGTGTTCCCGCCGATAACGACTTTAACCATACGCAAATGCGCTTTGAAAACACCGTGCAGATGCGCTTTACCAACAACATCTCTGCCACCGTAAAGTTGCGCGGTGTGTTTGATCTGGCTGAGTACGACGAGTTCGATCCGGATAGCGTTAACAGTAACTCGGCGGGTTACCTGTATGGAGAGCCCAATTACTTCGAGTACGACGATTTTGAAAAGGGCGGCGCCCAGAATCGTCTGGAGCTCAACGGCGATAACTACATGCTGGATATTCCCACCGCCTACGTGGATTACCAAAATGGGCCGATCTTGTTGCGGGTTGGTAACCAGCAGATCGCCTGGGGTCAGGCACTATTTTTCCGGGTTATGGACGTGGCTAACGGTCTGGATTTGCGCCGCCACTTGATCCTGGACTTTGCCTCCGAGGAATATGCGGACGAGCGGATCTCGTCGCCGGCTATTCGCGCCTCCTACCAGTTTTCAGGTGGCTGGGAGCTGGATATGTTTGCGCAGATGTTCCAGCCCACCATTTATCCCAACCCCAATACGCCCTACAACGTTATTGCCTCGCAGTTTACGATCCACGATAACTTCGATCAGGTCGACGATGAAATCAACAGCGGTTTCCGTTTAAAAGGGGACTTCGGTAACTTTGGTTTGCAGTTTATGTATACCAACCGTTACAACCCCGACGGTGTATTTCGCTGGACCAAGTCGGGTGTTAACCGCGATGTTCCCGGTATTCCCGGCAGCGGCGCCATTGTGGCTGAGACGCCCCTTGAAGTGGATCCCACGGGTGTATGGTCGGCGGAAGAGTGGTTTACCTATGCCGGTATGGCCAGGCTCGACGGCGTTGAAGGCTTGAACGCCATGGTCGATGACTTTCCAGAGTCGCGGCTATTACTGGCGCAGAATGTCAGTAACTATGATCAAGCCAAGCAAGAGCTGGACCTGTTTTTCCAGTTGTCCGGTGGCAAACTGCTGAATCCGCTCAGCACCGAGGGTAGCGGTGGTTTCCGCGGACACTTGGCCAGGGATTACAAACGCGAAGATATTTTCGGCACAGGTTTTAGCTATGTATTCATGGGTGAACCGGGAAGCCTCCTTGATCAGCTGATTTTGAACTTCGAGATCACCTATACGCCCGACAAGATCTTCACTAACAAGTCTCTGTCTCAGCAGTACATTGTGGAAGACGAATACGTCAGTGCGCTGGTGCTGGAAAAGTATCACCGCTTTAGCCGCGAGTTTCCCGCAACGTATATGGTGTTCCAGTGGATGCACCGCACCGAGAGTGACCTTTTCGGTCGCCACCTCAGCGGTATGGGCGGCACTGTAAACCGAGCCTCCCAGGGCGTCGACGGTGGTTGGGACGGTATTGTACTGGCAGCTCAGCAACCTTTCCCGGGCCTAGTATGGCGCGCGGACTTCTCCATGCTCTACGACACTCGCGGCGGTTTGTTGGTTCAGCCGGCGCTGAAGTGGAAGCCCAGCGGCTCATGGAGTGTTGAAGCCTTCTACACTTACCTGGACGGCGGGCTCGGCGGTAAAAACGAAAACATCATCGAGACCATCGAGTGGGCCGAGGAGTTCGGTCTGCGGGTGGGTTACCAGTTCTGAGTGAGTTGAGCGGGCGTCGGTGACGACGCCCGCATCGGGATAAGCGCAGTTTATTATGGTTCATATTCGTCGATACGACCGCCACTACAGCCGCCGCAGCTTTCTTGGCAAGATGGCTGCGGGAGCGGGTGCCGGTGTGCTGGCTCCGCTTTGGCCCGCTATGGCGGAAAACGGGGAATTCGGCAAGGCCTACCCCGATGAGCTGATGTCCATCGAGATGTACAGCAAGGGCAAGCTCAGCGCGGGTGATGTTATCGACGCAAATAATGTTCACTTGGTGGAGGATTTGCTGGACCCGGTCAAGGCCCATCAGATCAAGAAGTTGGGCCGTCAACTGCGTCTTCGTGAGACCACCACCGAGCTCACCAAGCTCAGTCCAGTAGAATACATTGAGGCCAGTTTTAGCAATGCCGGTAAGGCGCGGTTTGATGAGGTCGGCAATGTTCGCGGGCCGGATGGCGGACCGTGGATAGGGGGGCTGCCGTTTCCCAATGCCACCACTGGCGTGGAGTATTTTGCCGGGTTGACCTTGAGCTGGGGTCGCCATGACGCTTCTTTTTATGCAATAAAAGAATACGACCTCAATGCCGAAGGCAAGGTCACCTACGGCTACCAAACCGGTTGGGCGGAGTACTCCCCGGTAGGGCGTTTGGTGTTGCCTGGCAATGTATTGAAAGGGCATGAGGACAAGTTGCGCTATCAGAGCGTGTACTTTCTCTCACCCAATAGCGTTGCCGGCACCTCCTTTCTGAATGTGTGGTATTACGATCAGCACCAGTTCCCGGAGCTGTACGGCTATATTCCTGACTTTAAGCGCATTCGTCGTTATCCCACCGATCAACGTTTTGAACCTCTGGTGCCTGGTTCGGCCCTGTATTTATCCGACGCCTGGGCGGCGGGTGACCCCCTGCATACCTGGGGTAACTATCGCATCTTTAGCCGCGGGCCGATGTTGGCGGCCGTATCCGGTGGCTGGAATGCCAGTCACGATAACTGGGAGCACTCTACCCACGGTGGTCAGCAGGGCGAGACATTTTGGGATACCGAGGTGGAGCTGGTTCCCGAGGTGATCGGTGTCGAGGCGGAGCCTACCGGTTTCCCCCGGGCGCCAGTGGGTAAAAAGCGGGTGTGGTTTGATGCGCGAACTCAACTCCCGGTGGGGATGGTGACCTATGACCGCCGCGGCGAAATGTTCAAATCCTTCGACGGCGCCTATGGCCTCTACGAAGACGGCGACAAGCGAGTCATGGATGGCAAGCACCCTTACTGGTCGTGGGGCCATGTCCATGCCTTTGATGTGCAGTCCGGTGAAATGACTCGCCTGGAACAGGTCCAGCAAATCGCCGGTGGCCACAGTATGCGAGTCAACGACGACAGTATTTACAACGATTACCTTACCAAGGCCGCCATGCGCCGGCTCGGTCGTTAGCGGTGCAGGCGGAATGTGATATGGGTGGAAGACGAACTCCCCGTATAGACCAAATTAATGGCATGCCGTCACCCACTGAGCCACGGCAGCCACCCAGCTGGGCTGCGCAATCTCAGCTGCAACGGTTTATTAATTGGCTGGGTGAAACCGGTCACGACATTGATGATTATCCATCGCTGCTGCAGTGGTCTTGCAGTCAGCGCGACGCTTTCTGGAAAGCCCTGACGACATATAGCGGAATGTTCCCGAGTATCGATGAGTGTGCTATGTCAGCGCTATTGCCAGACCGCCCCGGCCACGCACAATGGGCGGTTTTTACAAACTATGCAGCGCTTTTATTGCGCGAGCTAAACGACGATGCCATCGCTGTGGACGAAATCACCCAGGATGGAGAGCTGCGCTCACTTACCCGGCGGCAATTGCGGGCTGTGGTAGCAGCCCTGGCGGCACGGCTATCTTCCCTCAGTGTGGGCGCCGGATCGATGGTGCTGGGGCATTCGACAAACAGCATTGCCGGTCTGTGTGGCATGCTGGCTGCGGCCAGTGTAGGTGCCTGTTACTTTGCTGTGGATGCCCGAGTGCCTTTGCACGCGGTGGCCAATCGCCTCCAGCATGCACCGATTCCCGGTGGCGAAATTACCTTGATTCTGGAGGAGTCCGAGCCCGACGCCTGTCACGAATGTGACGATCTACAGGCAGGGCCCCGGCTAATGCTGCAGTGGCGCAGCGACACTGAGGGCAATGATGGCAGCAGCGTCAATAACGAGTTACCCAAGGCGACGGCTTTTGTTATTGATACTGGCGCTGACCCAGATGTCCCTTTCTCTCCGGTAGAGGTCAGTGTCAATACACCGCTTTTCTTGCTGACTGAAACCAGTCTCGAATCGCAACAACCTATGGTTCAGGTCGGGCATATGCAGGCGGCGTTGGAATACTACAAGGTCGCCGCGCTACATATGAACCTGCAAGACGCAACGCCGGTAACGCTGTTGGCCGAGCCGGGTGATATGCATTGGTATATTGGCTTTGCCGCGCTTATGCTGGGGTGTCGACTTTCTCTGCGAGACCCCGTGCCAATGCGTCGCGGTGACGCGGCCCTCAAAAGCACCGAGCAGGGAGAACAGGTGCTGATCTCCGACCCGGACGTACTGTGGTCGGGTTTGTTCAAATATAACAGTGATGCCCTGGCCAGTTTGTTGCGGCGCAGTGAGGCGGTACATCTATTTGGCGATCACCTGGCCAACTCCGTCCAGGACAAAATGGGCGAGCTATGCCGAGATGATTGCTGGATCAACCTGCAGTTGCCCGTGGTGCGCGCTGCATCAATTGTTCTGGGTGGCGCGCCTGTGCTACCTAATGCGGCCGGGTGCAGTCAGGTTGTCACCCTGGGCGCCTCGGTAGAGATTAAAACCGAGCCCTACACTCGCGACGCCGGTGGCGAGCTGCTGTTAACCCAATTGCCCTTTCCATCACCGCAATTTGGCTTGCCCATCACCAGTGGTGTAAATGTCCGGCTAGCTGAGGCCGGTGGCTTCATGCTGCTGGGCGCCTCCAACCGCAGTTTTGCGCGTTATGGGGCGCATGTTGAAGTTCAGGATTTTTACACCCAAGTATTGGCCATTAGCCATGTTATCGGAGTGATGGCAGCCTGCTGCAAGTTGGAGGGCGGGCGCTATTTCTTTCCGGTGTTCCTGCAACTTGAAGAGGGTGCCAAGCTCAACGAAGTCTGTAAGGAACGGGTCCAGCAGCTGTTAAAGCAGTTTGTCGACCCCAGGTTATTGCCAGACCAGATTTACCAGGTCCCCGATATGCTGATCAGTCACAACGGCCGTATTCTGTCCAGTTCACTGGAGAAGCTGTTGGTGGAGGGTAGCTGCGATATGGACGAAATCAAACGGCGTTGCGCCAAGCCGGAGGTGGTGGATTGGTACGGTGAATTCAGAAGCGGTCGGGCCTTTATGTTTGAGGGCTGAATCAGTCTTTTTAGCTCGGGCGCTCGGCTTGATTCTTACCTATATCACACCCATATTCATAGCGGCGCGAATGGCCTGGGTACGGGTCCTGACCCCCAGCTTGCTGTAAATATTTTTCAGATGAAACTTAACGGTATTCTCTGAAATAAACAGATCCCGGGCGATAACCTTGTTGGAGGAGCCCCGCGCCACCAATGACAGCATTTGCAGCTCGCGGCTGGTCAGAGGTTCCAGAGGCTGAAAGCCGGTACTGCCCAGCTCACTGCTTCGGGTGGTTTCAATACCACTTTCGGCAAGAAGGGTTGCGCAGAATTCGTGAGTGTCTTTGGGTAGTTGCTCCGCCAGTGCGCGCTGCATCAGCGATATTACCGCTCGACCTTCATCAATAATAGTGCGGTAGAAACCGTGATTCAGGGCCATGGTGAGCGCGCCGGTCAGCTCCTGGGTGGCGAGTTCGTGCTGTGCTTTATTCTCTCGGTAGATCGCGCTGAACAGCTTAAGTTTAATCTGGCGGGGTATGCAGTGCTGGCTTACCGCAAAGCTGAATTCACTTTGAAGTGCCTGTTCCACATTGCGGGATTTATCGGTGTAGGCCATCAGTCTGAGCTGGCTGAGCCGGGCGCCTTCTATCGCATCCGAAAACATCAAATAGTTTTTTGGTGGCGTTGACTGGGTGGGTATGCGACTGGCAATCGCCTGGGCCTGTCCCGTATCGCCTCGCACCAGGGCCCGTCGCACGTGCTCCCAGGCGCAGATAGTGGAAAGTCGTGACCAGGTCGCGTGGATCGCGATGTCCTCGAGATACTCCAGCAACTGCTCGGACTGGGCGAAGCGCTCTTTAGCGTCGCAGGCTCTGATCATCGCCAGATAGGCACTGTTGACAAAATCCAGCATCAGACCAGTATCGATTTCAGTACGGTATTGCTGAAATACATCAAAGACCTGATCGAGGCGATTTTTCTCATAGAGAGACATGAGCGCGGTACAGACCGCTGGTGCTGCGGCGTAAGAGCCCTCAACCAGCCAGCGTTCGTCCTCAAGGGTGGCCTCGCTGCGTTGTAGGGATTCGTCCACCCGGCCCTGTAAGTAACAACTGATAATGCTGAGGCCGACGTTGTACCCGCCGGGGAAGATGGCTTTGCCTTCCTGGCTGTGATTACGAGCGGTGGTCAGGTAGTTGCGGGCGCCGGCAAAATCGCCGGTTGCCATGGCGTGGTAGGCTTTGATATTGGCCGCAGCGCTGAGTTCAAAGGCGTAAAAATCGGTGGCTTCAGAAACCTCGGTGTCGATATCGGCGATCATGGTGAAGGCCGTACCCAGGTTGTCCAGCACCAGCTCCACCACCGAAATCATAATGTCGGAGTCGATCTGAAAACGCTGTTCGCCGCTATCGAGTTTGCCCTCACGCAGTAGCTCCAAGAAGGGCGCCAGTTTGTCGCGCCGACGCAGAAAGGTCAGCGCCCAGGTGACTTTAACTACCAGGGTGGGGCACTTGGCAATCTCGTCGATGGGGATTTTGTCCGCCCAGCGGGCCACACTCTGTAAGCAGGCATTGGCCACTTCCTCGCCCGCCCACAGGTCCATGGCTCTAACGGCAAACTCGTAGTCTTTGGCCTCAATAGCGTGGTAGAGGCTGTCTTCATACAGCTCCCATTCGAAAAACCACTGTGCGGCGCGGCGGTGTATCTGCTGCCATTCCTCCGGCGCCTCGCTTTTCAGTTGTTCCTGCAAGAAGTGGCTAAACAAGCCGTGGAATTTAAACCAGTACAGCTCCTGATCGATATTGCTGAGAAATAGACCGCTGCGTTCCAAAAACAATAGAAAGCTCTGCGAGTCTTCCCAGCCGGTGATCGCGTTGCAGAGAGAGGCGCAGAGTCGACGCAGCGGTGCGGTATAAAGCATGAACTGCTTTACCCGCTCGGTCTGAAACTCCAACACATTGCTGGCCAGATACTCGGTGATCTGATATGGCGTGTAAGAGCTGAGGTTTTTAAGACTGTCCCGCACGGTGTTTTGCGCCAGAGTCAATCGGAACAGCTGTAGTGCCGCCGGCCAACCCTCCGAGCGCTGGTAAATCGTCTCTAATTCTTCGTCGCTAAGGTTAAGTTTGCTGTTGATATTGAAGAAGGCGCGGGCTTCATCGGGCGAAAACTTCAAGTCTTCAAAGCGTAGAATTAAAGCCTGTTGGTTTACCACCAGGCGGGAAAGACCGATAGGTGGAATGGAGCGGGAGGCGATAAATACGGTGATGTAGTCGGGGAGGTGGCTGATGACCTCCTGAAATATCTGATGAACGCCGTGGTCATCAATGTTCTGGTAGTCATCAAAGAAAAGTTGTATCGACTGCCCCTCGGGTGGCAGCTGACTGTTGATACGCTCCACCCAGTAGGCCGCTTTGTAGGGGTCGCTGCGAACCCGACCCTTACTACCGTCCCGAGTACCTTGGCTTCTCAAAATACCCAGCAAGTGCTCCAGGTGTTCGGCCAGACGGGTCACGTCGTTGTCGGCTTCGTCCAGTGTCACCCAGCCAGTGAGCCCGCCCTTGTCTTGCCAGCACTGGGCTATTTGTTGCAGTAAGGTGGTTTTGCCATGGCCGGCGGGGGCCTGAACAATAATGGTTCGCACATGGGGCTGGCCAGCAATATGCTCTATCAGCCCGCTGCGGGGTATGGACAGGGGGTCCATGGCAGGCGAGCTGAATTTATGCAGAAATATTTTTTCTGATGCTTCTTTATTTGTTGGCATTGTGCGCTTTTTTATCTTTCTGTATTGCGCCACAGTGTGCAGTCGATGGGCGCTGTGGCGTCAACGGCGATAAAAGGGGGCGGCGCTGGGACAGTGGCAGTGCTTGGCGATGGCCACACACAGTATCGCGTCGCTTTGCCACTTCCATAACTCGCCTCGCACCGCAGTACCACAGACGGTAACCAAAAGGGCTACCGCCAAAAATAAAGAGGTGGCTAGCGAGAGGGCTCCGGCCCCACTTTGATCATGACCTTGCCATCGTTGCTGCCAGTGTACAGGGAATTCAAGGCGTCCACAGCGTGCTCGAGCCCATCAATCACTTCGAGACGATAGTTTAGTTTACCTTCGCTCATCCACTGGGCAAGGTGGTGCTGCATTTTGGGGAAGTCCTGCATGTGGTCGAGAATAACAAAGCCCTCAATCTTCAGCCGCTTCATGATCGTGTTGTGGAACATGTAGGGGCCGGGGACGTTCTGCTCTGAGTTATACATGGAAATCAGCCCGCAAATGACCACTCGCCCGCCATTGTTCATTAGTGTTAGGCAGTGATCCAGAATCTCGCCGCCAACATTCTCAAATTGAATGTCGATACCGTGGGGGCAAGCGGCCGCCAACTTGTCGGCAAAGTCCGGTTGCTTGTAATTGATGGCGGCGTCAAAGCCAAATTCCTCAATGAGGCGACGACACTTTTCGTCGCTACCAGCAGTGCCCACCACACGGCAGCCTGCCAACTTGGCAATCTGGCCGGTTAGGGAGCCCACCGCGCCGGAGGCGGCGGTAACGACCACGGTTTCGCCCGGTCGGGGTTGGCCGATTTCCAGCAGGCCGTAATAAGCGGTGGGGCCGGCGATATTGAGCACACCAAAAGCGTCCGCCAATGGCACATCGGCGGGCGCAGAGAAGGGAATCAGATCCAGGCCATTGCTGACGCTGTAGTCCGCCCATTCGCCCAGCCAGGTGACGATTTGCCCCGGGGCGAAGGCCGGATTGTCGGATTCCTCCACCACTGAAAGGGTAAAGCCCTTCATGGTGTCGCCCAGCGACAGGGGCTCAATATAGAGCTCTTTGCGCTTACCCAGCCACAGGCGGTTGGTGGCATCCATCGACACGTACAGATTGCGCAGCAGCACTTCTCCGCGGCCTATCTTGGGCTTGGGAGCCTCTTGCAGAGAGAGGGTGTCGCTGTCGATCATTTCTTCGGGGTGCTTATCAAAGCGCCAGTATCTCATTGAATTTATTCCTTATTTTTATCCGTACGCCATTGAGCTGGCGGCGGATATGGCTTCTATGTTGTCTTTTTTACCGAATCCGCGAAAGCCACACAGCTACCCTTTGGGGTAGTTGTCCCCGGCCCCACCCGCTATGAAGAATGATCCTGATTAAACCCCGTTTGCCAGAGCGAATAAGTAAAAAACTGCACGATTGGGTAGTACATCGATTCGGCAAGCGGGCACACACTTTGTCCAACGCTAACAAGAAAAAAGTAAATCTTATGGGAAAACTGATCAATATCGACAACGGCGGTACTCTCACCGATATCTGGGTGTTGGACGGTAATAAGTCCTATCGCACCAAGACCATCACCACGCCCTACGATCTGAGTAAGTGCTTTTTCGAGGGCCTGAAAAAGATCTCGGCGGATATCTATGGTAAAGAGGATCTGGCGGCGCTGCTGCAGTCTACTGACCATATCCGCTACTCCACCACCCAGGGCACCAATGCTCTGGTTGAGCGGAAAGGGCCGGCGCTGGGACTGATTGTGGATACCGCCGCGCGGGAGTGGCTCGATCAGAGCGACCAGCAGGCAGGCCTGCTCAAGAACCTGGTGGGTGAGCGTATCGCTACCCTGGACAGCAGCCAAGGCGATGAGGCTTTTCGCGCGGCGTTGACCGAAGCCGTAAACCAGCTATCTGCCGGAGGCGCGAGCCGCATTGTGGTGGCGTGCATGGAAGGCGATTATGCCGCCACAGAGAAGCGTATTGCCGCGGCGATGCTGAGGGCCTTTCCTCGTCATTTGTTGGGCTCGGTACCGGTGTTGTACGCCAATACCCTCTGCCAGAACGCCGACCCCAATATCCGGGTATGGACGGCGTTGCTCAATGCCTTCCTGCATCCGGCCATGGAGCGCTTCCTCTACAACACCGAAAACGAGTTGCAGCGCTATAAAGTCCGCCATCCTTTGCTGGTGTATCGCAACGATGGTTACTCCGGTCGAGTAGCCAAAACCATCGCCCTGAAGACATACAGCTCCGGCCCCCGCGGCGGTTCAGAGGGCGCCTTGGCCTATGCCCGCCACTACAATTTGGGCCGGGTCATCACCGTGGATGTGGGCGGTACCACGACCGATATCGGCTTGGTGGAAAACGACGCCATCCGCTCCCACCGCCTGGGGCATGTGGAGGGCGTGAAGTGTGACTACGCCCTGGCTGACATTGTCAGCGTCGGTGTCGGTGGCGGCTCGATCATTAAAGTGGTGGAGGGTGCTATTCGCGTCGGCCCCGAGTCAGTGGGCGGTGCACCGGGCCCGGCCTGCTTCAGTATGGGGGGCGAAGAAGCCACCATTACCGACGCTCTGCTGGTTACCGGCCTGCTGGATCCGGCCACCTACTTCGGCGGCAAACTCAACCTCAGCAAAGATAAGGCCGAGGCGGCGATCCGCCGCAATGTGGCCGACCCGCTGGGTATCAGCGTCAATCAAGCCTGTCAGCAAATGACCAAAGCCTGGGCGGATCTGATTGCCAAGGGGATCGCCGAATTCTGTGATGTCGACGACAACACTGTGCTAATGGCCTTTGGTGGTGGTGGCCCGATGGGGATTGCGGCGGTGGCGGAGAGCGCCGGCGTCGATACCGTATTGATCCCCCGTTTGTCCGCCGTGTTCAGTGCTCATGGCATTGGCTTTAGTGATATCGCCCACTCAGCATCAGCGTTAGTTCAATCGTCCACTAAGGTCGAAGATGTGGTTGCCGGCCTGCGGGAGCGGGTATTGCGAGATATGCATACCGAGGGCTACAGCGAGGACGAATGCCAGCTGGAAGCTTGGTATGAATCCGGTGATCGCCTGGTGGATTGCAGCGTCGATGAACTGCCGAAAGTTGCAGGAAAGGCGGGCGAGGGCGTGCGCATTGGCCTGCGTGCAGTAAAGAAAATTGATCACGCCACCCTGGAAGGCGGCAGTGAGCCATCGCCGCAGCCAGCGCAAATTGGTAGCAACCGCGAACTGGTCGACCCTCAGGGCGCGTCACATGCCGTGCCGGTTATTGCTGTTGAGGGACAGCAGCCCGGCGCTGAAGGCCAGGGCCCGGCGGTACTGGAAGAGGCTTTCTGGACTTGCAGCGTGCCGGCTGACTGGCACTACCGCTTCACCGGCAATGGCGACATTTTCCTGAAATCCAATAAGGGACAATAACAATGAAAGTATCCGTGACTGAATATCTCCAGGCCGATCTGGACACTGAGCAGTGGGAGTGCCGTCGCTGCCAGAACGAACTCGGCTCAGCGCGAGACAACTACAAGCAACACACACTGATCTACAACCGCAATCCACAGGAAGTGCACCGTCCGCTGCTCAACCCGGAGATGTATGACCTGTGTTTTTCACCGGACCCCAAAGTCTGTGTTATCTACGAGTTCTACTGCCCCCACTGTGGCACGTTGATGGATGTGGAGTACACCATGCCTGGTGCCATGCCCCTCTACGACATGGAAATCGACATCGACTCCCTGCGTGAAAAATGGACCGGTCAGCCGATGCTGGCAGAACCCGGGCAACCCACCGTTGAAGTTAGCCCAACGCCCACCCGAGCCTGTGGTCACGACCACTCTCATCAGGGAGGCGCGTAACCATGAAGAGAATTGCCGTTGATATCGGTGGTACCTTCACTGACTGCTTTGTGTGCTGGGGCGATGAGTTTATCCAGACCAAAGCGCTGACCACCCACCACAACCTGGCGCTGGGCTTTAACGATGCTCTGGACCAGAGCTGTGAAATGCTAAAGCTCTCGCGCAGCGATATGCTGGCGGAAGTCGACTCGGTGCGCTACGCGACCACGCTGGGTACCAACGCCCTGATTGAGCGGCGCGGGCCCAAAGTCGGTCTGTTGATCACCGAAGGATTTGAAAGTACTGTGCCGCTGTCCCGCGGTCGGGGCTACGGCGACGGTCTTCCCGACGAGCAGGCACGGGATTTGTCCCGAGCGCGCCGCCCAGACCCCATTGTGCCAATCGCCTCCATCCGTACTGTTAAGCAGCGCATGGATTATCGCGGCAAAATCCTGTTGGATCTGGATGAAGCCGACGTCAGAGAAAAGCTCAAGCAGCTGGTAGACCGCGGCGTGCAAGCCATCGTCGTCAATATGATCAACTCGGTGGAAAACCCCGAGCACGAGTTGCGGGTGCAGGAAATTTTTGAAGAGGAATTCCCCTCGTCGATGCTGGGTGCCATCCCCATGGTGCTGTCCCACCAAGTGGTGGGTCGCAAGGGCGAGTACGTGCGCTCCTCCTCGGCCATTATCGACGCCTTCCTGCATTCCACCATGTACTACGCCATGAGTGCGCTGGAGCAAAACCTGCGCACCAATGGCTATGGTAAGCCGATGCTGCTGGTTCATAACTCCGGTGGTATGGCGCAGTTGAACTCTACCGATGCCCTTAAGACTCTGCACTCAGGGCCAGTTGCCGGGATTCATGCCGCCGAGCAGTTGGCGCTGCAAAGCGGCACCAAGAATTTTGTCTGCGGCGATATGGGCGGGACCTCCTTCGACATCGGTCTGATCACCGAAGGCGGCACCAAGCACTACGACTTTAATCCGGTGGTAGACCGCTGGCGGGTCACACTGCCCATGGTGCACTTGGTTACCCTCGGTGCCGGGGGCGGCTCCATCGCCAAGTACGACGCCATCTTCGACACCGTCAAGGTGGGCCCTCAGAGTGCCGGCTCCGATCCCGGCCCCGCCTGTTACGACCGCGGCGGGATGAATCCCACCGTTACCGATGCCGACTTGGTACTGGGTTATCTCGATCCCGACAACTATGCCAACGGTGCCATCCCGCTTAATAAACGCCGCTCCTATCAAGCGCTGGAAGATATCTGTGATGAGATGGATATCTCCGAGCAGGATGCCGCGCTGTTGATCAAGAGCATGGCCGACAGCGAAATGGCCGCCGGCCTGGTGCGGGAATTGAACGGCGGTGGTTACAAGGCCGAAGAATTTATCTTCCTGGCCTACGGCGGTAACGGTCCATTGCACTGCTGTGGCATTGCCGACAAGGCCGGCATTACCGAAATTCTGGCACCGCCCTACAGCAGCGTGTTCTCAGCCTGCGGTGGCGCTGGTCTGGATCAGATGCATATCCACGAGAAAAACGTCTCACTGGGTTTCTACAACAAGCATCTGCGGGCCCTGTACTCCGACTATCAACGTTTCAATGAATTGGTTGAAGAGCTGGAGCAACGCGGTCGCGACGACCTGCTCCGCCAGGGCTTTCACGATGAAGACATCAAGTACAGCCTGGAACTGGATATGCGCTATGGCATCCAGAAGATGGAGGTCAGCATCGAGCTGCCCAATCGCCGTCTGACCAAACCCGCCGATGTACTCAATGCCATCGAGGCAATGAACGACGACTTTGGTAAACGCTACGGTCACGAGATCGTCTCCCCTGAGTCCGGCGTGTGGGTGACCACCGTGCGGGTAGTGTCCCGGGTCGACCTGGGCACCGTGACTTTCTCCGAGCTGGTGCCGCCGGCGCCTTTGCCGGTACAGCCCGATCCGGTGGCCTTCCGGGAGTGCTACTTCAACAGTGGCGACGGAAAGGGCAGCGACGGCGCGATGGAAACCCCGGTGTACGGTGCGGCGGCGTTGGAACCCGGTGTTTGTATTGAGGGCCCCGCCATCGTCAACCCCGGTTCCACCACCTATCTGGTCGAGCCCGGTTGGACCTTTAAAGCCGCTGCCCAAGGGGCAGTGTGGTTCAGCAAAGCCAAGTAACAATAATACGGAAGAGCGTCAGTTATGAATGATCTCGCTAACAACAATCCAGACCTGGCCGATGACAAAGCGTTGGTCGACAGTTTCCTCAGTAAAAACCGTGCCTTTCTCGGGCCAGACCCCGAGATTCAGCGCAACCACCACGTTGCACCCCGCAGTGAGTGGGAAGATCGGGTGCTGTCAGAGGACATCGATACCAATCTCTACGCCGAGATTCGCTCCGGTATGCGGGCGGCCTTGGATGAGACCTTTAAAATCGCCGAGATGACCGTGGCGTCACCAGCGGCCCAGTGCGCCGATATGTCCACCGGTTACTTTACCGCGGCCGGTGACTTGTCACTGGCCTCTACCCGGGGTGTGGCCGGCTTTACGGTTAGCCTTCACTACCCGATTCGTTTTATCCGCAAGTATTACGAAGACGATCAAACGGTCGGTATCAAAGAGGGTGATGGCTTTCTACTGAACGATGCTCACTACGGCGGTATTCACAGCCCCGACCAGCACTTGTTTATGCCTATTTTTAACGACGGCAACCTAGTGGGCTGGTGTGTCTGTGCGATGCACGAAGGGGAAATCGGCGCCCGGGTCCCCGGCGGCATGGGGCCGATGATCGAGTCCCCCTGGGATGAAGGCATCCGCGGTTCGCCGATCAAAATCGTCGAGAACTTCCAGCTGCGCACCGACCTGGTGACCTTTATGCAGAACAGCTGCCGGGAGCCCCAGACCATGCTGGCGGATCTTAAGGCACGTCTGGCGGCCTGCTGCCGACTTGAGCGCCGCGCCCAGGAGCATATGCAACGCTACGGTGTGGATAACGTCGTAGGCTCCATGCGCAGCACCGTGGAGTTTATGCGGGACGAGGGCCGCCGCCGTATTGCCGCGCTGCCCGACGGCACCGTGCGCACCCAGTTCTTTATCGACGACACCATGCGGGAGCAGGCCATGCTCAAGCTGGTCTACAACTTTACCGTTAAGGGCGACAAAGTCATTGTCGATATGCGGGGCTGCTCGCCGGAGATTTACAACCGGCCCATCAACAGCTTGTTGTCGACCCAGGTACTGGGCTGCGCCATTACCCTGGCCCACCATATCTGGCCGGATATGCCCTGCGCCCAGGCGATCATCGACTGCTTTGAGTTTGAAACCGACCCCGGCACCATTCCCGACTGCGGCAACGATGTACCGGTGGCCTTGTGTGTGCAGCCGATGTTTAAAGTGATGACTGCATCGGAAATCGCTTTTGCCAAATTCTACTTTGGCGCCCCCCATCGCTATGGCAAGACCAAGGCGGGTTGGTTCAACCAACCGGCGGCCATCATCTACGGCGGCATTAACCAGCACGAGGACTCCGTGGGCAACATGTGCGGCGACCTTAACGGTATGGCCGGCGGAGCCAAGTGCGACGAAGACGGTGAACACAGTATCGCCCCTTGCTTCGGTGCCAACGTCGACATCGGTGAGAGCGAGGACGCTGAAGAACAGCTGCCCTATATCTACGCGATCTCCAAGCGGATTTGGTCCGGTAACTGTGGCTTTGGCAAGTTCCGCGGCGGCTCTGGCTACCAGTACGGCCTGATGCGTTTTGGCGACCAGCCCTTTGGTTTTCAGACCTTTACCGGCGGCTCTTACTTCCCCTCTACCCAGGGTCTGTTCGGCGGCTACTCGTCTGCGACCTACGGCTCCACTCGCGTACGGGGTAAGAACCTGTTCCACACCATGAAGAGCGATCCGGAAATTTTCCGTGCCTCCATGGAATACATCATGAACGAGCAGCCTTTTGAAGATTGCACCTACGAAAGCCTGTCCATGGCGGTGCCCTTTGAGCTGTATCCCGAGGGCGAGCTGTTTATGACCAGCCAGGGCGCCGGCGGTGGTTATGGTGATGTGCTGGAGCGGGACACCGAAATGGTGATGAAGGATGTCGAGGAGGGCATTATCACCGCCGAGTGTGCACTGGATCTCTACGGTGTGGTGTTTGATCCCACCACCCTGGTCGTCAACCAAGCCGAGACCGAGGCCAAGCGCAACGCGATTCGCCAACAGCGTATCAAGCAGGGCATGACCTACGACGAGTTTGTGAAGAAGCACGTGACCGAAGAACCCGACCAGTCAGAAGTGCCCTTCTTTGGCAGCTGGAACGGCTCCAAAGAGCTCTTCTGTGGTCCCTTTGGCAAGGCGCTGCCCGGTGAAACCCCACCGATTATTATGCCGGACCCCAAAGATATCGAGCTGGCAAAATTGAAAGCCCAGTTGGCCGCCATGAGCCAAGACCAATAACGAATTAGAGCTGGATAGTGACCATGACAACAAACGCGGAAATTCTGCACGGCAGTCAGGCTACAGCAACCCACAAACTGTGGTTGGACGGCACTGAGTTTGCAAAGAGAACCCTGCTGAAAAGCGGGCAAATTCCCTGGATGAACAGCACCGAAACCGCGTCGCTGTTTGGTCAGTTGGAAGGTGTGCTCTCGGCCGATGCCCTGAGCCTGCCGCTTATGGAGATACTGACTGCCTGGTTACAGGCCAACCCCCAGGCACTGATGGATATGTCGGGTAAAAAACGGGTGCGCTATGCGGTGAAAAAACTGTTGACCCATCCGGTATTTCGACACGACCTCAAGGACTTGCTGTCATCCATTGGCGGTGTGGTCCGCGGCGAAATTTTTGTGGTGCTGCCCAGCAGCAGTGAAGTAACACGCTGGGCCCACACCCAGGCCAATCCCGATGCTGAAGTCTTTGATCTTACTGAACTGGATGTGGACTCCGTGTCGGTTTACCTGGCCGACCTGGTGCGGGAATTTAAAGAGTGTGGCGTTACAGCGGTGATCGCCTCCGTTGGAAATGAGGATATGGCGGCCGGTGCCCGGCCGGAACTGTATCAGCCCATCGCCAACGTGGCAGAGCACTACCAGTGGTCCTTTGGCTGCATAGTCAACACTGAAGCCGACGATGCCCCCTTTAAAGATGGCGCGGACATTGTTGTGTCCTCGGGCTCTGCCGCTAATGTCGCGGTACTGGGCAGTGCCTTCTGGCAAGACGGCGCCCTACCGGAGCCGGCGGAAGTGGTCTATTCCCAAGTGCCTGTGGAACTGGCGCCTGAGCAAATTCGCAAACACATTGCCAGCCTCAAACAGCAGTTTGTTGCCTGGGCGTAAAGCGGGAGGCCAAAAAATGACAGTACGTGAAGGGGAATTGCTCTGGTCGCCGCCCCAGGAGTTTGTGCAAAACAGCAATCTGACTCAGCTAATGAACTGGCTCAAAGAGCAGGACATTGTTGAGGTCGATGATTACTCATCACTGTGGCAGTGGTCTGTTGATCAACCTGAGGCCTTTTGGGGCAGTTTGTGGCAGTACTTTGATGTGCAGAGCGATACCCCCTACAAGGCGGTGGTAGACAGCCTGGAAATGCGCCCCGGCGTTAAGTGGTTTGAGGGTAGCCGGGTCAATTTCGCCGAGCATATTCTCCGTCACGCCCAGAGCAACGATGGGACTGCCATCTACGCCATGTCGGAAGCGGCCACACTGCGGGAGACCTCCTGGCCGGAGCTGGCCCGTCAGGTTCGGGTGCTGGCCACGGCGCTGCGAGCCCGGGGGATCAAACCCGGTGACTCAGTCTGTGGCGTGATGCCCAACCTCACCGAGACAGTGGTGGCGATGCTGGCGGCGATCAGTGTCGGCGCAGTGTGGAGCAATGCCGCACCGGAGTTTGGCGCTCAGGCCATTAACGACCGCCTGGGGCAGGCCAAGCCCAAGATGCTGTTTCTCTGCGATGGCTATGAGTTCAACGGTAAGCAGTTTGATCGCGCCGAGGAGTTCTCCCGGCTGATCGACAGCTTCGATTCCCTCGATGCTATTGTGCGCTTTGATGTGATTGGCAGCGGCACTCCCTTTAGCGTCGACAAGCCTGTGGAAAGCTGGGAATCTCTAATGGCAGGCGAAGACCCCGGCGAGCAGTTTCTATTTGAACGTGTGCCCAGCGATCATCCACTGTGGTATGTGTTTTCCTCCGGCACCACCGGCCTGCCCAAGGCCATCGCCCACTCCCACGTCGGCGTGCTGATGGAAATGCTCAAGTTCATGACCTTCCACATGAACTTGAAGCCCGGCGATACCAGCTTCTTCTACACCACCACCGGTTGGGTCATGTTCAATCTGGTGGTGGGCATGATGCTGACCGGAGCTTCAATTGCACTGTACGACGGCAGTCCGGTATACCCGTCTACCGACGTGCTGTGGAAGCTGGCGGAAACCAGTGGCGCCACGGTCTTTGGTGCCAGCCCCAGCTATGTACAATTGATGGAAGACAACAAAGTCGTTCCCAAAGACAGTTTTGATCTCAGTCGTCTCAATACCATTCTGGTTGGCGGCTCGCCCTCCATGCCCGCCACCTTTGCCTGGTTTTACAACAATGTGAAGCAGGACCTGTGGCTCACCTCCCAGAGTGGCGGTACTGAAATTGCCAGCGCCTTTGTGGCGGCGAGCCCCACCTTGCCGGTACACGCCGCAGAGATTCAGGCCCGGGCATTGGCTATGAATGTGGATTCCCTGGACGACGACGGCAAGCCGGTGCGGGACGATGTTGGCGAGCTGATATGTCGCACGCCATTCCCTTCCATGCCGCTGTACTTCCTCAACGACCCCGACATGAAGAAATACTGGGAGTCCTACTTTGAGGAGATCCCCGGTGTGTGGCGCCACGGCGACTTTATCAAAATCAACCAGCGCGGTGGCTGTTATATCTACGGCCGCTCCGACGCCACCCTGAACCGCTACGGTGTGCGCATCGGCACCGCCGAGATATATCGTGCGGTGGAGAGTATGCCGGAGATCAGCGACAGCATGATCGTCTGCGTTGAGACCGGCGATGGCGGTTTTTACATGCCGCTGTTTGTGCAGCTGGCGGAGGGCGCGACCCTCGACGAAAACCTAAACAAAGCCATTGCCGCGCGGCTTAAATCAGAGTGCTCGCCCCGTCACGTTCCCGACGAGGTAGTACCGGTCAGCGAGATACCCTACACCCTCACCGGCAAAAAGCTGGAGGTGCCAGTGAGAAAACTGCTACTGGGCTATGCCGCTGACAAAGTCGTGGGCCGGGGCTCAATGAAGAATGCGGATGCCATCGACTACTACATCGACTTTGCCGCTGACTTTATCGCCAAGCGCGCTGCATCTTAAGGCTAAGAGGACCACCAAACATGACGACTCAGGTAGTGATTGCCGGTGTAGGCATGAGCAAGTTTCGCAAGCCCAGCGAGGCTGCCAGCTACACCAAGATGGTACACGCCGCCATCAATGAGGCGCTGACCGACGCCGGTCTGGACTACGGCGATATTCAGCAGGCCTTCTGCAGCTATATCTACGGCGATAGCTGCAGCGGCCAGCGAGCGCTCTACGATGTGGGTATGACCGGCATTCCCGTGGTCAACGTCAATAACAACTGTTCCAGTGGTTCAACGGGCCTGTTCCTGGCCCGCCAGGCGGTGCAATCCGGCGAGATAGACTGCGCATTGGTGGTGGGTTTTGAGCAGATGAGTGCCGGCGCCCTGGCGTCTCACTTTAACGATCGCGACGATCCCATGGAGCCGTTGCTATCCCGGCTTAGTGCCCTGCAACCGGACGCGCCACTGGCGCCAATGGCCATCCGCTTGTTTGGTGGTGCCGGCGCCGAGTACCTTCAGCAGACAGGGGCCTCGCCGGAATTGTTTGCCCAGGTGGCGGTGAAATCCCGCCGCCACGCCGAGCATAACGAGCGCGCCGTATTTAGAACGCCCTTAACGGTGGACGAGGTGATGGCAGCGCCGCAGCAATTCCCACCCTATCTGACCCGCCTAATGGCCTGCCCACCTACCTCCGGTGCTGCGGCTGCCATTGTCTGCAGTGAAGACTTTGCCCGCCGCAAAGGCTTACAGAGTAAGGTGAAAATCGTCGCCCAGAGTATGGCAACCGATACGGTAGAGAGCTTTGAGAGTGCTCAAGACCTGGTTGGCGCCTCAATGAGCCGGGCCGCCGCGACTTCAGCCTACGAAAAGGCCGGCCTCGGACCGGAATCTATCCAGGTCGTGGAACTGCACGACTGCTTTACGCCCAATGAGGTGCTGAGCTACGAAGCCTTGGGTTTATGTGGCCGCGGCGAGGCGGAGAAGTTTGTCCGCGACGGTGACAACACCTACGGCGGCCGCTTTGTGGTTAACCCCTCCGGCGGGTTAATGTCCAAGGGCCACCCCATCGGCGCCACCGGCGTGGCCCAGTGCGCCGAGTTGGTCTGGCAGCTGCGGGGGCAGGCGGGGGTGCGTCAGGTAGAGGGAGCGCGCACCGCACTTCAGCACAATATTGGTTTGGGCGGAGCTGTGGTGGTGACGATTTATTCGGCGTAGAGGTGGGCGGTCAGGTATCCTGCTGAGGGGCTAAGCTCTAACGATACGGTTTTTATGAGCGCCTCTTACCCAGAAATTGTGTTACGCCACCTCCCTTCTTTGAACGCGGCCAGGAGTTTTTTCACCCGACCTTCATCGAGGTCGGTGAAACACTTTCCACGACAGAAAAAGTCATTAAGCCCCTCAATCTCGTTAAGTTCATCCAGCGATACCGTGGCCAGCCCCATACTCCAATTTGCAAACTCGCGGGCTTCAATAGGTTCGTAAATCAATTTGATGATCCGTTGGTGTCGCTTATCTGATTTTATGGTGTTGTAGAGCTGTTCGATTGTGCTGGAGGTGCCTTCCAAGACCTGGAAAAGTGCGCCGTTTTCATAGAGCAGTATGCCCGTTACTCCCAGTTCTGCATTCTTCTTTCTTGCTTCGACGAGCAGTTCTTTTAAGTCAGCAAGCTGTAATTCTTTAGCGGCCGTGCTCGCGTAAATGCAGCGAACCAAATCCTCCTCGAAATTATTTTTAGTCATCACACTCTCGCTTGTCTTACTGCTGTTGACCAAAGATCGTAGGTCAGAAAGTTGTTATTTTGACAGCTTGCCATACTTGGTCAAAAATTAGCAGGAGCAGGCGCTTTGAATAGTGCTATAAAAGACGCGAGATAAACGCAGTCATTGCATCGGCTGTAGTTGTTGTTACCAGTTTCATAAATCTAGTGTTGCGGTGGCAATGCGCCTTTCGCTATCTGCTGACGAAGCCAAGGCAGGCTGTGTCCACCCAGGTCTCGGCCGACAAGAGTGGATGCCGTGTCGATAGCGGCAACCAGTTTGACTAGGTCTATGCCGGTATCGAAGCCCATTTGCTCCAGCATCAATACCACATCTTCAGTGGCGACGTTGCCGGTGGCGCCAGGGGCAAAGGGGCAGCCGCCGAGGCCGCCAATGGAGGCATCGAATTTGCGAATGCCAACTTCGGTTGCCGCATACACATTGGCGACGCCCATGCCCCGAGTGTCGTGGAAGTGGCAAGAGAAAGTGTCGGCGCCGAATTGGTTGACCAGTTCCGTGACCAGGCTTTTGACTTGACCGGGGGCGGCGGCGCCGATGGTGTCGGCGAGGATGATTTCTGCAGTGCCGGCGTCGATGAGTTGGCCGGCGATATCGATGACCACGCCGGGATCTACCGGGCCTTCATAGGGGCATTCCCAGGCAGTGGCAATGTAGGCCAGGGGTTTCATGCCGTCGCTCTTGCCCTGCTCAAAGAGTTCGACGGCAATATCCAGCGCGCGCTGGGTGGGCATGTTGGTGTTCTTTTGGTTCATACCGTCGCTGGCCGCCACCACCATGCCGACGTGTTGGATACCTGCTTCACGGGCCAAGTCGTAGCCCTTGCGGTTGGGAATCAGGGCGGAGAATTGAAAGTGTTCACCCCGGGGTAGGCCAGCCACCAGTTCGCCGGTACCCGCCATGGCGGGTACCGCCTTGGGGGAGACGAAGGAGCCGACTTCAATGTGCGTAAGGCCGGCGTTTAGCAAAGCGTTAATCAGCCCCAGTCGCTGCTCCAGAGTTAAGATCGTGGCCTGGTTTTGCAGACCATCCCGGGGGCCGACATCGTTGATAGTAATCCGCTCTGCCATTAGCCGATGACTCCTTCGGCTTTGAGTTGAGCGATAGCGTCGTCACTGTAGTGGAGCAGTTCCTTCATCAGTTGATCAGTATTTTGTCCCAACAATGGGGCGGGGGTGTAGCTTTCGCCATTGCTGCGTGACAGTTTTACCGGGCAGCCTGGCCCGCGAGTGGATTGACCATTGGGGTGTTGAAGTTCCACCACCATATTGCGGTGTTGTACTTGCGGATCTCGCAGGGCGCGGCTAAAGGTGTTGACCGGCGCAGCGGGAATACGCAGGGCGTTGAGTTTATCCAGCCAAGCTTCTGTGGTGTCGGTTTTTAGTATGTCGCCAATTTTCTGATCGATAACGGCTTTGTCGGCCAGGCGGCCCGGTTGATGATCGTATTCCGGTTTCTCCAGCTCGGGACAGTCGAGCAGGGTTTTTAAGTTGTGCCAGAAGCTGTCGGTCAGCACCGCGATCACAATATGGCCATTGCGCGTGGCGTAGCTGTTGTAGGGTACGTGCACAAAGTGGCTGTTGCCGATGGGCTCGGGGTCTTCGTCCGATAGAAAGTGCATGGTGGCCATGTAGTTGAGCAGGGAGATTTGCACATCCAACATGGAGATATCGACGTGTTGCCCCTTGCCGGAGCGTTGGCGCTCGATGATGGCGGTGAGCACGCCGATAATGCCGTACATGCCGCCGCCCAGATCGCCGATGGGGATGCCGGCTCGGGTGGGGTTGTCGGCGTCAGTGCCGGTGATGGACATACCGCCACCATAGGCCTGGGCAACCTGGTCAAAGGCTGGGCGGTTGGCGCCGGGGCCGTTCTCACCAAAGCCGGTGATGGAGCAAGTAATGATCTGCGGGTTGACCTGGCTAAGGTGCTCGTAGTCGATTTTCAGTTTGGCGGGGACACCCGCCGCAAAATTGTTGACCACCACGTCGGCGTTTTTGACCAGCTCGTAAAAAACCGCCAGGCCTTTTTCCGATTTTAAATCGATACTGACAGTGCGCTTGTTGCGATTAAGGGTTAAAAAATACGCCCCCATACCGTCGATGGCGTGCTTGGGGTCCTTGGCCAGTAGAGCTCGGGTGCCCTCGCCTTTGAGGGGTTCAACCTTAATCATGTCGGCACCCAAGTCCGCCAGGGTCATGGTGCAATAGGGGCCGGATAACATGTGGGTCAGGTCCAATACGCGGATGCCTGCCAGAGGTTTATTCGCCGCCAGGGCGGTATGTTCCAAGGGGCTCATTGGCGCTGTCGATCCTTGTATTGTTCGTTGCCGAAGGAGTAGGACCAGGTTCGCTCATCCAGCTCCATATAGAAATTGGGCGGCAGCATATAGACATACCCATCAATCACATCTTTACCTCGCTCCACACCGGGGCGGGCCGCGACCCGCTCGAACCAGGCGTGGGTGGCGGGATAGTCCTGTTGCAGGTGAATGTCGATTAAGGGCAGTGCACGCAACCAGGGCCAGAGGGCAATGTCGGCAATGGAAAAGTTATCGCCGGCGATATAGTTACGGTCTGCCAGTTGCGATTCCAGCACCTGGCACTGTCGGCGCGTTTCATTCAAATAGCGCTCCTGGGCGTAATCCTGTTTAACGCGGGCATAGCGCACGTAGTGGTGGGCCTGGCCCTGTAGCGGGCCGACGCTGGCCATTTGGAACATCAACCACTGCAGTTCAGCGTAGCGCTGACGGGGCTCGGTGGAAAGCAGTTGCCCGTACTTGTCGGCCAGATAAATCAGAATGGCACCGGTCTCAAATACCACTATCGGCTCGCCGCCGCCCAGTGGCTCGTCATCCACCAACACCGGCAGTTTGTTATTGGGGTTCAGGGCCAGGAACTCCGGCTTAAATTGATCGCCCTTAGTGATGTCGTAGGGAATCACCTCGTAATCAACACCTAACTCTTCAAGAGCGATGGAGATCTTGTGGCCGTTTGGTGTGGGCACGGTGTGGAGTTTTATCATTGTTTGCCTCCGCTAATTATGTCAATTATATTGACATGATGACTTTGGCCCTGTCCAGTCGTAAGGCGTGATTGGCTCGGGGTGGGCAAGCTGTCCTGGGGCGCCACAGTGAGCGGGCGGGGCTTGACCGGCGCAGAGATAAATGTAAAGTAAGTTTACAAAGTGTGGGGCGGCCTGCCTGCAAACTATCCAGCCGCTCCATATTGCCAAACGATGAATAACAATAAGCGACGTCGATATGAGCAATGACAAGCAAAATGGGCTGAGCGTGGCACCTGAAAAATGGCTGGCTGCTGGGTTGTTTAGCCTATTGAGTGCGACCAGTGTGGCGCAGCAGTCAAACCGGACTCTGGAAGAGGTGATCGTCAGCGCCCAGAAGATAGAGCAGTCATCCCAGGATGTGCCTATCTCGCTAACGGCGATCAGCGGCGAGCAAATGCGTGAATTGGGGGGCGCTGGTCTTCAGGATATTGCGCCCTATATCCCCAATGTGCGTTTTTCTTCCGACACCGATCCGGCGTTGGCGCAGATTAATATTCGCGGCTTTGGCTCCAACCCCCTTAATGCGGCCTTTGAAAGTTCGGTGGGCTTTGTGCAGGACGAAGTCTTCTTCGCCCGCCCGTCCTATTACAACGAAGCGATTTTTGATATTGCCCGTGTCGAGGTGTTGCGGGGGCCTCAGGGTACGCTGTTTGGTAAAAACACCGTGGCAGGTGTCTTTAATGTCAGTACCAAAGAGCCCGGTGACGCGTTTTCCGGCGACCTTCAGGCAACCAAGACCGATCCGGATGAGCGCCGCCTGGAGCTGGGCATTGGCGGGCCGATTACCGATTGGTTGGGGCTGCGCTTTTCCGCCATGGATATCCAGCGGGATGGCCAGTTGCACAACCGCTTTCTGAATCGACAGGACGATAAGCACGAGCAGGATGCCCAGCGCCTGAAAGTAGTAGCGACGCCGACCGAGTCGCTGAGTTTCACCCTTAACGCGGTGCGCTCGGAGACCAGCGCCAACTACTGGGGCCTGCAATTATCACAACTGGACGACGGCACCCGGACCTTTTTACAGAACTACGACCCGAATATTGAGGATGACCCCAACGACCAGCAGACCTCCTATGATCAGCCGGGCTTTATCGATAAAGACTCGGAAACACTATCATTAAAGGTTGAGTGGAGCATCGGTGACCTGGGTGCCATTCAGGATTTAAACTCTACCATGGTGGTGGCTGACACCGAGCTAAACCTGGAGAGCCTGGTGGATCTGGACACCTCACCCGCAGATCTGGCCACTTTGGGTGTCGCCTCCCAGTACGAACAACAATCCTTGGAGTGGCGCTTTACCGGCGGCTTTGATGGCCTGTTTGGTTTGGGGGAGCGCCTGGATTTTGTGGTGGGCACCTTCCTCTTCGACTCGCGCTTTACCCAGCAGACGGTGATACAGGCCGGTGATGATCTGGGCGCCTATTTGACCACCGATGACTTGTTGCAGCTGCTCAGCGGTAATACCTCCATCAGCAGTGGTGGCTTGCTGGGCACCTTAAATCTGGCCGGCCTTTTGCCCATTGCCGATATCACCGCCGCAGTGATTGGCGAGGATCAATACCTGCTGGATTATCTGCTGGACGTGGAAGCCCAGGCCTTGTTCGGTCAGTTTAGTTGGTATCTCACCGAGAGCTGGGTGATAACCCCCGGCGTGCGCTATAGCCGTGAAAAGAAAACCGGTGTGGCGAGTGGCCAGGCGAGCTGCACCCAAGCGGCGCTGAGCTTGCCCTGTGTGATGGAGCTGGCACTGAGTGCGGAAAACTATAACGAAGATGATTTAAAGCGAACCGAAACCGATGTCTCGCCCAAACTGTCGGTGCAGTACTACCTCAATAACGACACCAACCTATTTGTGACTTACTCCCGGGGTTTTAAGAGTGGTGGCTTTAACGCCTCGTCCTTTGGTGGCGAAGACCTGAACTTCGAACCGGAGGAGGCCTACACTATCGAAGGGGGGCTGAAGGGCCAGTTCTTCGACAACACCCTGCGCCTCAACGCGGTGGCCTACCGCACCTATTTTGATGATCTGCAAGTGCTGGCCTTTAACGGCGCTTTCTTTGATGTGACCAATGCGGCGTCGGCAATATCTGACGGTGTCGAGCTGGACTTTACCTGGCTAACGCCGCTACAAATTCTGCAGATTTCCGGTTCGTTGGGTTTGTTGGATGCGCGCTATGAAAACTATCCCTCAGCTCCGGCGCCGATTGAGCAGGGGACAGACGCCCAGCAAGATCTTAGTGATCGCCGCATTTCCCTGGCGCCAAAACAAACCGCCAGCCTGACGCCCAGCATTCAGTTCCCGCTATTTGGTTTGGGGGCCGCTGCCAGTGTCGATATTCTCTACCAAGGGGATCAGTACACCGATGGCGACCTTGATCGGGCCACCTTCCTGGAGGCTTACACCACTATTTCTGCGCGTCTGAGCCTCGCTTCTCTGGATAGCGGTTGGGTTATCAGTGTCGGCGGCAGCAACCTTAGCGACGAGGAGATTGCCGGTCAGACGCTGGATACGGTGTTTTTCCCCGGTAGTTACAACGTGCGGCAAAAGCAGGGCAGAAAGGTGTTTGCCTCACTCTATTACAATTGGTGAGGCGCGGTTTTGGCGGGTACAGCGCCGGCAGATTCAGACCTTGCTCCTGGGGATTGCCCGTCGGCGCCCGGCCCTAGGCAAAACCCTTGCGCTGCAACCAGCTAGCGCACAGCTCGACGGCCTCCTGCAATTGTTCCGGTTGCCCAAAGTAGTAGTGGGTCGCGCCCTGGATTTCGTGCATTTCCCTGTCGTCGTGGCTGATGGCGTTGTACAGCCGGTGGGTATGGCTGGGCGTACAGGCGTCATCGGCAGAATTGCCCACCACCATAATGGGCACAGAGATTTTGCCTGCGCAGGCCACGCCGTCAGCGTTGGAGTCATCGTAGCTCCACTGCGATAACCAACTGCGCAGGGTGCAAAAACGTGCCAGGCCCACCGGCCCGTTGTTGACCACCTGGGGGTCGCCCAAGTAGCACCAGTTGGCTTGGCGGTCATTGGGGTCGACACTGGGGTCCAGCCAGCGCGGGTCGGCCATGGTGCCGTGAACCACAAAACCAAATTCCTCGTTGGGGCGATCCTTGGCTTTAAAGTCGGCCAGTTTATCTTTTACCCACTGCGTAATGCGGCGGTTGCGGGCCACCTGGGCTTCCCGGTAGCGGGTCAGGAAGGCCTCGGAGTAGGGCGGCTGATTGGGGTTGGCCGGATTGTAGAGGTCCAGTTCCGGGTCCCGTTGTTCCGGGTCACTCTCATCCATTATTGAGGCATCCATCCACTCGGTCAGGGTGTGGGCGCGGCTGACATGGGCGGCCAGCACCATCACGCCGTCGGCGGGGATTAAGTCCTGGATGGTCAGGTCTACCCGGTCGCCAGCTGGGGTGTGGGTGATGGTGGGATTCTCGGCCTGGCTTTGGTAGAACAGGGACAGCGAACCGCCACCGCTCCAGGCGGCAAGAATAACCTTGTCGTAGCCCAGCTGCTCCTTGGCGTGACGAATACAGTTGCCCATGTCGATGGCGACTTTTTCCATGATCAAGGCACTGTCATTGCCAGAATAGCGGCTCTGGCAATAAATCACCGGATAGCCGGCCTTGGCCAAGGCGACCACCATGGGCAGGTACTCACCGCCGCCGATGGGGTGCATAAACAAAATAACGTTGTTGCTCTTGGGTTCGGCGGGTTTGAGGTGGTGGGATTTTAGAGCGCCAAAGTCCAGCGGGCCGGCGTAGGTTTCTTTAAACGGGCTCTTGTCCTGATAAAAAATGAGATAGGGAATACGTTCGTAAGATCGGGTTTTTTCGCTCATTTAGCACCTCCTTATTGTGCTGGAAAGTACAGCAACTCCCTCTTATAATGTCAATATACTTTACTAAAATACTGTCCGAGTGGGCTTGTATGGAGATTGAGCCTACAATCGTGTGCTGACTGAGCACGGGCAAATAACAGCTGTGGTGTCGCATTTGATATGAAGAAAATTGTGAGCGAAGACAAGAACGTACTGATTGGTACCCTGGCCTATGCCTTGTATTGGGTGGACGAGAGCCTGCAAGCCAGCTTGCAGGCGGCAGGCTGGGAACGCATGAGTCGGACCCGCTCAATGATCATGGTCAATATCACCGCCGGCATAAACCGCCCTGCAGATTTGGCGCGCAGTTTGGGGATCAGCCGCCAGGCGATTCACCAGTTGTTGCAGGGCATGCGGGATGAGGGTTTGATCGAAATGGTCGCCGACCCCAAAGACCGTCGCGCCAAGGTGGTCCAGTTTGCCCCCAGTGCCGACCAGATCCGCGCTGATGCGGCAAAAATAATGAAAGGCATCGAGAAGGAGCTGGCCCGGCGCTTGGGTGAAGCAGAGTTCAAGTCCCTGAAAAAATCCCTTAATCACGAGTGGGGCCCGGTATCAGTCATCAAAATCTAAGCCCTTCGATGTACGGTACAAAAGCGTTTGCGTAGCCGTGTAGGGTGTATGGCTTGAATGGCGCTTGCCGGGTTAATCGAGCCGGTGGTTTAAAGTTGCCGGCAGCGCCAGTAGACAATAAATAAAGTGGCGGTTAAGTCCTAGTTTTTCGTCGGTGTCCAAGCATCCCTCGGCCACACGCCGTACCTTTGTGTTGGCGGAGACGTTGCCGTTGCGATGGTGTCAGTCCTCCGTCGAGCAAATAAGTCAATATCCTTGACAAATAGTCGCGGTCCTTGATTTGATGGGGATCGCGCTCCACAAGCACTGAAATCGGAGAATAACGATGTCTGAATCCCGCGACTGGACCGTAGTGAGACGCGAGGTCAAAACCTTTTTGGAAGAGCGGATTTACCCCGCAGAGCCGATCTTGCAAGGCGAGGATAAGCAGCGCTCTATGGAGACCTTGCGCGGGCTGATGGCCGAGGCTAAAACGGCAGGCCTGTGGGCGCTGGGCGACCCTAAGGAGATCGGTGGTCAGGGTATGCCCTTTCTGGAGTATGTGTACATCAACGAAGTGATCGGCCGCTCTGAATACGCCCAATTGGTTTTTGGCACTTATACCTTGCAAGACTCCATTATGCTCAATCAGTACGCGTCGCCAGCGCAGCGGGAGCAGTATTTGGCGCCTCTGGTTGCGGGGGAGATTTTCCCAAGCTTTGCGATGACCGAGCCGGACTTGGCCAGTTCCGACCCCACCCAATTGCAGACCTCAGCCGTGCTGGAAAACGGCGAGTGGGTGATCAACGGTCGCAAGTGGTTTACCACCGGGGCTGATATTGCTGCCTATACCACCATCATGTGTCGCACCGAGCCGGAGGCCCCAGGCCACTCCGCCTTTAGTATGATTCTGGTCCCCACTGACCATCCCGGTTACAAGATTCAGCGTGATACCCCCGTGCTGGGGTTAAACACCGGCCACTTCGAAGTGGTCTACGACAATATCCGCGTGCCGGAGGAAAACCTGCTGGGCAAGCGCGGCGAAGGCTTTTTAATTGCCCAGCGCCGACTCGGCCCCGGTCGTATTTTTCACGCCATGCGCTGGTTGGGACAGGCGCAGCGTGCTTTTGACTTGATGTGCGAGCGTCTTCACAACCGCAGTGCCTTTGGTGGCCCCCTGGCCGACAAGCAGTTAATGCAGCAGCACGTGTTTGATTCCTTGTCTGAAATTCAGGCTTGCCGACAGCTCACTCTGCACGCGGCCAAGTGCATCGACAGTGGTGATCCGGGGCGTGTCGAGATTGGCCTGATCAAAGTGGTGGGCGCGCGAATGGTCCACAATGTGATCGACCGGGCCATTCAGGTCTACGGCGCCGCCGGTCTGACTGACGATACCCCGCTGAGCAGGATGTACCGCCATGCCCGTGAAGCCCGGGTTTACGACGGGCCAGATGAAGTACACATTCAATCCGTGGCCAAGCAGATCCTTAAACGCTATCGCGACAGCGATGGTCGCGGCTGGGACTTTGGTGAGCGGGACGCGGAGTGGAGCGGCTAATGGCGGATGCTCTGGATTTTTCCGCCTCTGCTGAGCAGCTTCAGCCGCGCTTGCAAGCTGCGGTGTCCGAGTTTATTGGCGAGCCCGTTACCATTGACCAGTTGCGGCAACTTACCGCCGGCGCTGCGGCCCAGACCTGGCGCTTTACTGCCCAGAGTCAGGCCGGCGAGCAATCCTTGATTTTGCGCCGGGGTGTGGACGCCGATCAATTTGCCGGCGCCCTGGGCAAGGCCGACGAGGCGAAGGTGATTGCCGCCGCAGTGGCCTGTGGTGTGAGTGCGCCGGAAGTGCTTGGCGTGCTCCATGAGCGCCACGGGCTGGGCGAGGGTTTTGTGATGAGCTGCATCGACGGCGAAACCCTGCCGCCGAAAATACTCAAGGACCCCCGCTTCGAGTCTGCCCGCGCCGAGCTTGCCGGGCAGTGCGGCACAGAGCTGGCCCGGATTCATTCTGTGCCCCGTACTCAGGTGAATCATCTGGCGGTCAATGATCTGCGCGGGCAGATCGATTTCTACGAAGACAGCTATCGCCAATTCGATCATCCGCTGCCGGTGTTTGAGGCGGCGTTTCAAGTTCTGCGTCGCCGGGTGGCGGATTTTGAGCTGCCCGAGTCTTCTCTGGCGCTGGTGCACGGCGACTTCCGCAACGGCAATATCATTGTTGACGAGACGGGCTTGCGGGCGGTGCTGGATTGGGAGCTGGCTCACATAGGCGACCCGATGGAAGACCTGGGGTGGTTGTGTGTGAACTCCTGGCGCTTTGGTAACCGCGATAAGCCGGTGGGCGGGTTCGGCGATCGCGAGTCGTTGTTCAGTGCCTATCAGGCCGCCAGTGGTCAGGCCGTCGATCCCACCCGTGTGGCGGTGTGGGAGTTGTTCGGGGTGCTGAAGTGGGGCGTGATTTGTCTCTACCAGTGCCATGTTCACCTCAGTGGTGTGTTGCCCTCGGTGGAGCGCGCGGCCATTGGCCGGCGGGTATCGGAGTGCGAATTGGATATTGTCGATTTGATCGACGCAGGAGGGGAGTTATGGCGCTAGGATTTCCCAGCGATCGCCAACTGCTGGAGGCGATACGGCAATTCTTGAAAGAGGAGGTTCAGCCGGCGATCACCGACCCGGCTGTAGCCTATCGTTTAAAAGTCGCTGCCAACAGCTTGTCCATTGTGGCCCGGGAGTGCGAACAATCCGAGGCGCTGTCACAGCTGGAGCAAACGCGGTTTTCACAGCTGTTGGCGGTGCAGGGCGATGCTGAAGAATTAAACCGGCAGATGGCCCAAGCCCTGCGCGACGGCGCGCTGGACGCCGCCGATCCCGAGGTGCTAACCGCGCTTAAAGAGATTGCATTGGCCAAGCTGGCAATCGATAACCCGAGGTATTCGAGCTACCAGGCCTTGGCGCCCTCCGGGAGCTAAGTCTGGATAGCAAAGACATCACTGCACGCTGTGTTCTGCGGCATAGCGGTGATGTTAAGAGTTAAATATTGAGAAATAAAAGTTGAGAGCTAAAAGTTGACAGTTAAGAGCTAAGCGGGCCGAAGCATCAAGGCAGTGAGGCTGAGATAACAACAAAAGGCAATTCACTATGCACGCGACCTTTACACCAGAGGAAACCGCCTTTCAGGAGGAGGTCAGGACGTTTATGCAATCCGCTTTTACGCCAGAGCTGGCGGAGCGGCTACGACACCCCGAGACTTTTAAAGAGGCCACTATCGAGTGGCAAAAAAGCCTCGATGCCCAGGGTTGGGCGGCCAACGGTTGGCCCGTCCAGCACGGCGGCTGCGACTGGAGCGCCACCCAAAAATACATTTATTGCAGCGAAATGGCGGCAGTGGGAGCCCCTGATGTGATTCCAATGGGGATCAAGATGGTGGCGCCGGTGTTATATAGCTACGGCAGCGAAGAGCAAAAAGCGCGCTTTCTGCCGCCCACCAAAGCGTCGGATATCTGGTGGTGTCAGGGCTATTCTGAACCCGGCGCCGGCTCGGATTTGGCCGCCTTAAAAACCCGGGCTGTGCGCGACGGCGACGACTACGTGGTGACCGGCAGTAAGATTTGGACCACCTATGCTCAGTATGCGGACTGGATGTTTTGTCTGGTAAAGACCAGTGACGAAGGCCGCCCGCAACAGGGGATCAGCTTTTTGCTGATCGAGATGAACTCCCCCGGTATCACTGTCAGCCCCATTATCTCCATCGATGGTGAGCATCACCTCAATGAGGTGCATCTCGACGCTGTGCGGGTGCCGGTGGGCAATCTGATCGGCGAGGAAAACCGCGGCTGGGAGTACGCTAAGGCGCTGTTGAATTACGAGCGCACGGCACTGGCCGGAGTGGCGGCCTGCAAGCGCATGTTGGCGGACATCAAAGGATTGTTTCGCGGTGAGCACCGCGCCCACTGCCTGGCGGCGACGGCGGATGTCAAAGCCCGTATGGCCGACATTGAAATGGATCTGATGGCGCTGGAGTTTCTCGAACTGTCGGTGCTTAACAAGTTGGATAAAGGACAGGCGCCGGGGATGGAATCCTCGCTGTTGAAATTGAAAGGAACGGAATTACAACAGGCCCTGCAAGCATTACGTTGGGATGTCACTGCCGGTTTCGGCAGCGTCAGCCAGTTTCCGGCTGGGGGTCAGTATCTCGCCAGTCACCTCAGCCATGCCCACCGCATACGTCGGGAGTATATGTTTGGCCGAGCGGCCACCATCTACGGTGGCAGTAACGAAGTGCAGAAAAATATCATCGCCAAGTACGGCCTGGGACTGTAAGGATAGAACAATGGATTTTTCCCTGACCGACGAACAGCAGTTGTTAAAAGACAGTATTGAACGCTACTGCGCGGATCAACAGCCAGACGTAGACGCCGCCGAGCAGTGGCAGGTATTTGCCGAGCTGGGCTGGTTGGCGATGCCCTTTGCGGAAGATCTGGGTGGCTTTGGTGGCTCCATTGTGGAGAGCTGCTTACTGATGGAAGGCCTGGGCAAGTCGGCCAGTATCGCGACGTTTTGGTCGTCGATATTGGTGGCCGGTGCACTGCTGGCGGCCGCGCCAGCTTCGCCGCGCCGGGATGAATTACTCACTGAGGTGATGAGCGGTGACCTCCGTCTCACCCCGGCCCTGTTTGAAGGTCACTACGGTGAGGTTCCGTCCTCTTGGCAGTGTCTTGCCCGTCGCGACGCCGACGGCTGGCGACTGAGCGGCACCAAAGTCCTGGTGCCCGGTGCCCACTTTGATCAAGCGCTGGTGGTGGCGCGTACCGAGTCCGGTGAGCTCAATGCGTTTGTAGTGGCGTCCGATAGTGACGGTCTCATTAGCGAGCGCATGGCTTTGATGGATGGCAGTGACTGTTGCACCTTGATACTGGAGGATGTCAGCGTTGATGCCGGGGCCTGTCTGTTTACCGGTGATGGCTGTGAGGCAGCGCTGGAGCAGGTGCTGCTGTCGGCGACAGTGGCCTTGGCGGCAGAAGCCCAGGGCGCGATGGATGCCCTGCTAAGAGACACCGTGGAATACGCCAAAAACCGCAAGCAGTTCGGCGTCGCCATCGGCTCCTTCCAGGCTTTGCAGCACCGCATGGTGGACATGTATGCGGACGCCGAGTTGTGTCGTGCCATGCTGCTGCGTGGGCAATGTGCGGTGCTGGACCACAGCGCCGATCGCACCGAGGTGGTGGCGGCACTGAAATACCAAGTGGGGCGTAAGGGCCGCAAGATTGCCGAGGAGGCCGTTCAACTGCACGGCGGTATGGGAGTCAGTGAGGAGTTACCCATCGGCCAGTACTTAAAACGTCTAATGATGATCGATGCCTGTCTGGGCAGCGCCGATATCCAGCGCGAGCGCTTTTATCAGCATCGCTACGCAGATCTACCTCAATAAGCGCCCGCCGGGCGAGGGGCAATAACGATAATGGAGAAGCGCCATGAACTTGTTTAACAACCTGTGTGAGTACCTGGACTTTCACGCTACCAATCGCGGTGACGTGATGATGTCCAGCGATGCCAACAGCTCGCTGAGCTACCGGGAGGCTCGGGACTACGTTCAGCGTATCGCCGCCGCCCTGCAGTCCAGTGGTATTGCCAAAGGCGACCGGGTGGGCATCCTCGCCAAAAATTCGGTGGATAACTTTTGCGTGTTTCTGGCCTGTGCCCGCATCGGCGCGGTGGCGGTGGGGCTCAACTATCGCTTGAGCGTTGACGAACTCAACTTTATCGCCAGTGATGCCAATATCAAACTGCTGTGCTTTGACAGTGAGTTTGATGAACTGCGGGGTGAGTACTTGCAGGGCAAACCCGGCGTCTGTATCGATGGCGATATCGCCGGTACAGCGTCACTGGCCGCCTGGCTGGAGGGGGCTGGGACCTTTAATGATGTGGCAGTCACCGCCGACGACACCCTGTTCCATATGTATACCAGCGGCACAACCGGTCGCCCCAAGGGGGTGTTGATCAGCCACGGCAACGTGTTGATTAATTGCTATCAGGCGCCTTTAAGCAGCGGTGTATGGTCCCGGGTCGGTGAGCGTGCCCTGGTAATTGCCCCCAACTTCCATGCCGTGGGTTTGGTGGGGTCGCTGATGGGGGTGATTTACGGCTCGTCTCTGGTCATTCATCGCGATTACGATCCAGTGGGGATGATTGAGACCCTGGCCAATGAGCGCATCAATGTGGTGGCGGTGATCCCAGTGATGCTGCAGTTCTCAATGATGATGGTGCCCAATATCAAGGACTACGATTTTTCCCATCTCCATACCATTAACTATGGCGCCTCACCGATTCCGGAGAGTCTGCTAAAAGAGTGTATGGATACCTTTGGTTGTGATTTTGTGCAGGGTTATGGGCAAACTGAAGCGACCATGGCGCTGGCCTTCTTAACCGCCGAAGATCACCGCCGGGCCCTAGCATCTGAGCCAGAATTGCTGCGCTCCTGTGGTCGCGCAGTGGCGGGCACCGATATCAAGATTGTCGACGATGCCGGGCAGGAGGTGCCTCGGGGAGAGATTGGCGAGATCGTCGCCCGAGGCCCGCAGATTATGCAGGGTTATTGGAACAACGATGAGGCAACAGCCAAAACCGTGGTGGATGGCTGGCTGCACACCGGCGATGCCGGGTTGATGGATGAGCGCGGTTATCTCTTTATCAAAGATCGTGTTAAAGACATGATTATCTCCGGGGGAGAAAACATTTATCCCGTAGAGATTGAAAACCACTTGATGGCACACCCACAAATCGACGATGCCGCAGTGATTGGCATCCCGGATGAGAAGTGGGGCGAGGTGCCGCTGGCGGTGTTGGTGTCCGGTGAAAACCCACCATTGAGTGAAGGAGAACTGGAGGCCTACTGTCGCGGTAAACTGGCGGGTTTCAAAATTCCCAGCAAGTTGGAATACATTCCCGGCTTGCCCCGCAATCCCAGCGGCAAGATTCTCAAGAAAGATCTGCGCCAGCTGTTTGCTGACAAATACGGATTCTAAGCTGGCCCAGGGGAATCGTGTATGGGGTTTAGCGTTCTACAGGCGTTGTTGATAGCCTTCTTTGGTGTGGCAGCGCTGCTTAAGTTGATTCGCCATCCCCATATGGTGGAGGAGTTTGAGAAATTCGCCTATCCCTACGGGCTGGCCTATGTGGCCGCCGTAGGGGAAGTGCTGGCAGTAACGCTGCTGATAGTGGGGTTTTTTAAGCCGGCCTATACCGCCCCGGGAGCCCTGCTACTGTTTGTTATTATGCTGGGTGCCGCGTTCATTAATTTCGTCAAACGCCCGCCGAGTTACGGTGTTGGTGTGCTGGTGATCGCCGCCCTGTGTGTGTGGCTAGCCGGGTCCCAGTGGCTGGCGTTTACCGAAACTTTTTTATAAGTCACCAAGCTCGCGTTGAGTTCTGGGAGGAGATCACAATGAAATCGCCAACGTCTACAGATTATTTGCAATTACCGCGAATGCCTAACTCTCGCCTGTCTCACATCCCGGGCGACAGCGGTCAGCTTCCGGTACTTGGCGATACCCTGCCTTTTTTGAAGGATTACCTGGGCTTGTCCCAGCGCAAGGCGGCCAAGTACGGGCGGATTTTTCGCAACAATGCATTGCTGCAGAATTCCGTGGCGCTGTTGGGGCCGGAATACAACGAGCTGGTGCTAAAAAACAGCGACAAAATCTTCTCCAGCAAACTGGCTTGGGACCCTCTCCTTGATCGACTCTTTCCCGATGGCTTGATGTTGCGGGATTTTGACGAGCATCGCTTCCATCGCAAAATTTTACAGGCGGCCTTTAAAAAAGAAGCGCTGATGGGTTACCTGGATGTGATGCTGCCGCGACTGGAGCAAGGCGTCGCCGACTTCCCCAAGGATCAAACCTTCGGCTTTAAGGATCAGATCAAAGCCCTGTTGCTGGACGTTGCCGCCCAAGTGTTTATGGGGGTGGAAATGGGCGATGATGCGGACAAGATCAACAAAGCCTTTGTGAATGCCATGGAGGCCTCGCTGGCAGTAGTCAAAATCCCGGTGCCGGGCACCTTGTGGTATCGGGGCCTGAAGGGGCGGCAAACCCTGGTGAAGTTTGTCGAAAGCCAGATCGACGAAAAGCGCAAAGTCGAAAGCGCCGATTTCTTCTCCCAGTTCTGTCACGCCAAAGATGAGGACGGTAACTACCTCAGTGATGAAGCGGTTCGAGATCACATTATCTTCTTGCTGTTTGCTGCCCACGACACTACGACCAGTACCCTGTGTTCGATTGTCTACGCCCTGGCCAAGAATCCCCAGTGGCAGGATATTCTCCACGAGGAATTTGCGGCTCTGGGCAAAGACAAGCCCGACTATACCGACTTGGGTGAGTTTAAAAACGCCGCCCTGGTGATGCAGGAGGCGCTGCGAATGTATCCACCGGTACCGGCAATTCCCCGGCGCTGTATTGAGGAGACAGAAATCGGTGGCTACCGTATCCCCAAAAATACCGCGATCGGTTTGTCGCCGCTGTTCACCCATTACATGGAAGAGTACTGGACTGAGCCCACCAAATTTGATCCGGAGCGATTCTCGCCGGAGCGAGCCGAGCACAAAAAGCACTTCTACCAGTGGTTACCCTTTGGCGGCGGCAGTCACAAGTGCCTGGGGCTGAATTTTGCCGAAATACAGGTCAAGCTCTTCCTGTATGCGCTACTGCGGCACTACCGTATTGAAGTGGAGCCCGGCTACCAAATGAAATACAGCGCGGTGCCGATATCCTTCCCCACTGACGGTTTGCCGATTAAATTGGTGGCGCGCTAGTCGCGCTGCTTATTGGCGGCTAACTGCTCTTTGGCGGCTAAGTGCTCTTTGGCAAATATCGCGACGTCGCGAAGGGCCTCTTTGGCTTCGGGCAGTATCCGGTAGAACACCGGAAACACGTGGGGCAGATGGGGCCAGATATCGCACTTAACGGCAACCTCGGCCGCGTGGCAGCGCTGGGCCATCTCCACGGCGTCGTCCACCAGGATTTCGCTGCTGCTGGCGATAAAAAACAGCGGCGGCAGGCCCCGACAATCCATAAATAGCGGAGAGATTTCGGGGTTGCTGGTGTCTTGGTTTGGGCAGTAGATATCCACCAGGTGGGGCAGGGAGGAAACCGGCAGAAGCGGGTCGCGAATCCGTTGTAGATAGCGCCTGGCCGGGTTCTGGGTCCGGGCCATGTCGGTTAAGGGTGACAGTGGAATGCCGCAACAAGGGTAGGGTAATTGCGCCTCGCGAAGCCGCTGTAGCAAACCGAGTAATAAATTCCCCCCTGCCGAGTCACCGATCAATACAATTTTATTGGCGGAAAACCCCCGCTGCAGTAAGTCCCGGTATACGGCCTCACAGTCATCCAGCGCTGCCGGATAGCGGTGTTGTGGTGACAAGCGGTAATCCGGCATTACGCCGCTGGCGCCCAGTTTGTGACAGACCTTTGCCATTGCAGAGAAATGAAAGTGAGGGGCGGCAGGCAAGATAAAGGCGCCGCCGTGCAGCCATAAAACGATGGGTCGGTCGCTGTCGTCCAGCGGCCCCCAGGTGTGACAGGGCACCTCCCCCAGCGAGTGCGACACAATGGTATGGCCGCGAAGGCTCGGCCATGTCATCGACTTCATTTGCCGCTGGCGTTTGGCGATATCTTTGGGGCGGGGCGTTTCCGACGAACTCAGCATCGGCCGAACAAAGGCGCGCATCATGCCGAGCACAAAGCGCGAACGCCGACTCAGTTCCAGTTGACGATGTCGTATCACCCGCTCGTTGTCGCGGGTGTCGGCTGCTTGCATAGGGCTTAGTCACCATTAAGTGGCAGTAGAGTATTCACTGCCCATGCTAACTCCTCGGTGGCTGAAGTGGGATGCGGCAAATGGGTGAGTTGGGGTTGGGCAATACCGATGGCGATCAATAGTCGCGCGCGGCGATGAGCTTCGATGGGGTCGATACCAAGAGCAATAAATTTGTCTTTAAGGTAGCCCAGAATCAGCAAATCCGCCTTGGCGACCGCCTCGCTGACGCGCTCGTCTTTGCAGGCCCAATTGCGCATGACTCGGTCAATTGCGGCGATGTTGGAAGTCTGCCACACCGTCACAATTTGACGAATGCTGGCACTGGCATTGCCCTTGGCGTCTTTCTCGATATCGCCATAGATGTTTTGGTGCAAGCGTCCAGACCAGGCCTCCACTACCGAGTCGATCATGGCAGCGCGGTTTTTAAAGTGCCAGTAAAAGCTCCCCTTTGAGACCTTGAGGCGTCGGCACAGGTTGTCGATGGTGACCTGCTCATAGCTGCCGGTCTCCGCGATAATGGCAAAGGCCTCCAGCACAAAGTCGCTGTGGGAGAGCCGGGTATCCTGTTTGCTGTCTTGGCTGGAAGATGTGCTGGGCATAATCTTTTCTTCACTGCATTTATGTAAATCTAGTTGACAATAAACCATACCAAACCGTATGGTATGGTTTGCGAGCTTAACATAAGAATACGTATTGGCAATCGCGGAGAGGCGCCTGTGACACTCCTGGACTCAATGGCTCAATTTCTCGGCCCACACTACATGAAGGTGAAGTTCGTGCACCTGTTGTTTGCCATGGTGTGGTTGTGGAGCACGGCAGTGGCCTATTTAACCTATATTGTGCCGGTGGTGCGGCGCTGGTTTGCCGACCCCGACAACCCCGCCTTATTGCAGCAGCGCAACGAGGTATTGGAGCGGTTTGACGATGGGGTGGTCCTGGAGCACGTCGCCTTCCCGGTAGTGTTGCTCAGCGGTCTGTGCCTGTTGTTGGTGGGGGGCTGGGGGCCGGACAGCTACTGGCTGGTGTTAAAGCTGGGAGTGGTATGCCTGATTTTTCTGCCAATAGAAATTTACGACTACTGGCTTTCCCATTTTGGTGGCAATAAAAAGAAAATTCGCCGCCGGGAAGGTGGCGACCCACTGTCGTCCCGCCGTTACGAGCAAGTGATGCAGTACCACCTGTGGTTTTTGGTGGTCACCACCCCCCTCATCGCCATAGGCGGCGTCAGTGTAGTGTATCTGGCCACCGTCAAACCCCTGTAAAGGCGCTGTGAATATGGAACATCCGCAGACCCCGAATCGTGATATGGCCGTCACCCGCGCTAAATTACAAAAGATCGCGGCTGTTATGTCCCTTTACGTGTTTTTGGTGTTGTGGCCGGCCACAGACTGGGTACGCCTGACGTTTGCTAACGATGCCAACGCCTTTAGCGTATCGCGAATGATCACAGCGCTGCTTTGCGCCATTGGCTTTGGGGTGTACGCCCAGTGGCAAATGCAGCGCTTAGTCTTCAAGGAAAAAAAATCACAATAACAATGACGACATGACGTCGGAAGGTTAGAAGCTATGAATAAAGCTATCCTTATGGCATCGCTATGCGCTGCCTGCTCCCTCACCCTCGCCCAGGAATCCGGCCCTCAAGGGCGCGAAAAGAAGCGCCGCGACTATATCGAGGAGGTTATCGTCACCGCCACGAAAAAAGCCGAATCCATCCAGGATGTACCGCTGTCGGTCTCGGTGCTGAGTGGCGAGCGGATGAAGAACACCAGCATTGAGTCCTTTGAGGATGTGTCCCAGGCCAGCCCCAACACCGACATCAACATGACGCCAGGCTACGTGCAGGTGGGTATGCGGGGGCTGAACTCCCCCATCAACGACGGCATGGAGCAGTCGGTCGGCTTTTATGTCGACGGCGTGTACTACGGTAAAACGGCGTTCTTGCAGGATGCCTTCTTGGACTTGCAGCGGGTAGAACTGCTCAAGGGCCCCCAGGGCACCCTGTTTGGTAAGAATACCGTGGCCGGTGCAATCAACGTCACCACGGCATCACCCGATTATGAACCGGCGGCCTCAGTAACGTATACCGCCGGTGATCTGGATACTCGTCAGGCCGATGTGATGGTGAACTTGCCGCTGGTGGCAGATCGACTGGCGCTGAGAGTTGCCGCAACCAGCAGCTCCCGGGACGGCTACGTCAAAAATGTGTTGCGCGGTGGCGATGAGAAGAGCGTCGATAAGGACGGCATTCGCGCCAAGTTACTTTTCGATATCAACGACCGCATTAGCACCGAGCTCACCCATTACCGAGGTAGCTCCGCCGATACCGGCCAGGGTTGGGAGCCCTTTGTATTGCAGGGCGCGGGGCTGTTGGTCCACAGCCTCTTTGACCCAAACCTCGAAGATCGATTTGACTACCGCAGTCACACTAACTCAGATAACCGCAACCGCTTTGAGACCGAACTCACCAATTGGCTGACTAACTGGGACCTCGGGGAGCACACTCTCACTTTTATCGCCAGTCGTGCAGAAAGTGATGAAGTGCTATACCTGGATGCCGATACTGCCTCCGCGCCAGTGGCAGACTGGTTTAGAGACTTTCAATACGAACAGAATATGCTGGAGCTGCGCTTGGCCTCAGGCCCCGGCAAAGTCGAATACCTAATCGGTGTGTTTGGTTTTTGGTCCGAGACTCAGCAGGCGGGCGATCTGCGAATGCTGCCGGAAGGTCCGCTATCGGGGTTGGTAGGGCCGGCGTTGGAGACCTTGTTGGGTTTGGGGAACTTGTTGACCAGCCCCTTGTTGAGCCCTGTGGATGCGCTGCTTAACTCGCTTACCACAGACGCCCTGATACAAAACTACCAACTGGATACCCGCACCACCGCACTGTTCTCCCAGGTGACCTGGCATCTTTCCGAGCGGCTGAGCCTGGTGGGCGGCCTGCGGGCCTCTCAGGAAACCAAGGAGGTATTCCTGGACCAGGACTACGAAGCCACTGGGTTGTTATTGCAGGCAGCCTTTGGCGTGTCTGAATATACCCTCGACGCCAGTCGGGATGAGTCCAACGTGGCGCCAAAGTTAGCCTTGAAATATGCCGTGGGTGATGACGACATGCTCTATGCCAGCTATGCCGAGGGCTTTAAAGCGGGGGGCTACAATCCGCTGGCCCGCAACCCCAGTGAGGCCGAGTTTGACCAGGAGTACGCCCAGGCCTACGAGTTGGGTTACAAAATGACGGCCCTTGAAGGGGCGCTGGTGGTGAACTCCGCTCTCTACCTTACCCAGTTTGAGGACATGCAAATTCAGGCCTTTATCGGCAATGGCTTTTTGGTAAGCAACGCGGCGGAGGCCACCACCCAGGGGCTGGAAGTGGATGTCAATTACCAGCCTTTTGCCGGTACCTCGCTGTTTGCCAGCATGGGTATTGCCGATGCCACCTTTGACGAGTTTAAGGATGGACCGTGTCAGGCGGGCTCCCAGCAGGAAACCTGTGATCTTAGCGGTGAGCGCTTGCCGCGATCATCGGAGTACAGTGCCAATCTCGGCGGCACCTTTGTCTATCCGCTTTTCGATAACAGTGCGGCACTGTTTTTGGGGGCTGATGTGAGTTGGCGGAGTGATTTATTCTTTGATTTAGACGTCGACCCGATTGACTCCCAGGACGCCTACCACCTGATCAATTTGCATGTGGGTATCATCGACCCCGATCAGCGCTGGAAGTTTTTAGTCCACGCGAAAAACCTCCAGGATAGAAAGGTTCGGCGCTTTACCGCCGACCTGCCGATCTTTGACGGCTCCCATATGGGCTTCTTGATGCCACCCAGGATTATCACTGCCGATATCAACTATACTTTCTAGCCTAAGGTGAGTTTACGGGGAGAATACTATGCAAGAGTTGTTTTCAGTCAGTGATAAAGTCGCAGTGGTTACCGGCGGCTCCAGCGGTATCGGTGCAATGATTGCCAAGGGCTTTCTGGAAGGGGGCGCGCGGGTCTATATCACTGCCCGCAAGGAGGCCCAGCTGCTGGCAGCTCGGGATCAGTTGGCCCAGTTTGGCGACTGCCGGGCAATCGTGTCGGACTTGTCCAGTCTCGACGGCATCGCGGCACTGACGGAAAAACTCCAGGAGCAAGAGGGCGGCATCGATATTCTGGTGAACAATGCCGGCGCCACCTGGGGCGAGTCGATTGAGGCCTTTAGCGAAAATGGCTGGGACAAAGTCATGGATCTGAACGTAAAGTCGCCCTTCTTTTTGGTCAAAAGCCTTTTGCCCATGCTTAAAACCAAGGCGGAGCCGAGCGCCCCGGCCAAGGTGATCAATATTGCCTCGGTACATGGCCTGCGCTACTCCCACATGGAGAATTACTCCTACACAGCCAGCAAGTCTGCGGTACTGCAACTCACCCAGCACCTGGCGGCCCGCCTTGCCCAGGAGCATATCAACGTCAATGCCATTGCCCCGGGCTTCTTTCCTTCAAAGATGACGGCCTTTATGCAGCAGGCAGGGGAGAGTGAGGAGGACAACCCCTTCGTTCAAGGCATTCCCATGAAAAGGATGGGGAAGGGCGACGATATTGCTGCCGCCGCTATTTACCTTGCCTCCCGAGGATCGAATTATGTGACCGGCGCCACCCTGACCGTGGACGGTGGCGTGGTAGCCAGCGCCTAGCGAACTGTCCTCCGCCCGGAGGATACCTGCAAGCCCGTCAGCCTGGTTATACTTTCCGTTTTGGATGATGGGCCACTGACGGGGGTTGGATGAAGGCATTGCTGCGTAAGCCCTTAGTGCACTTCCTGATGCTGGGCGGCTTGTTGTTTGCCGCTGATGCCTGGCTGCAATGGCGGGACTCTTACCGGATTTCTGCTCCGACTCAGGCTGACGTCGATCAGCGCCTGGCGGAGTGGGTGAAGCAAACGCGACTCCCAGTGGATGCGGCGACCCGCCAACAAGCTTACGAGGCCCAGCTGACCGATACCATCCTATTTCAGGAAGCGTTGCGCCAGCAGCTGCACCTTAGAGATCCCTTAGTTATACAGCGCTTGCTGCGTGATGCCGATTTTCTCGGCATTCCCGGCACCGACAGCGAAAAGCTGGAGCGCGCCTATCAGCTGCGCCTCTACGAGGGTGACGAAGTCATTCGCCGCCAGTTGATTAAGCGGGTTGAGGAGATCGGTCGCCATCAGTTCGGGGCTGCTGGCGAGCCCAGTGAGACCGAGCTCAAGCAGGTCTATCGCCAGCATTCCCCGCGCTGGCAGCGAGAACAGCAAATTACCCTGGAGCATATTTTCTTCAGTGCCGATCAGGGCGAAGTGCGGGCTCGCGCCCACCGAGCCAAAGCGGATCTGCAATCTGGCAATACCATCTCCGGCGACCCTTTTTTGCAGGGCTTTAAATTTATGGTAGAGACGCCGGCAGAATTGGACCGCCGCATGGGGCATGGTTTTGCCAATGCGGTATTAAAGGCCCATCAAATTACCTCGAGCAACGAAGATAGCGCAGAGCAATGGCTGGGCCCCATTCCCTCAGCCTTCGGCCAGCACCTGGTGAGAGTGCATGAGGTTCAGTCCGCTTACCAGCAGTCTTACGAGTCGGTGCGCGAAGAGGTCAAAGAACTTTGGCGGCAAGAGCGAGAGCGAGCCGCCTTGTCCGCCTATATCGAAAAGCTCAAGGCTCGCTATCAAGTGGTGAGTTTATGATGCTACGAAGCCTGCCAGTTATCGCCGCGATATTGTTTGGTGCCGTTCTCGCACTGCTAAGTTCTGCCGCGCTAGCTCATAAATTTGCTCCGGCGCTATTGGAGCTGCATCAGCAAAGCGAGCAGGACTACCTGCTGACCTGGCGAACCTCGGTAACGGATCAACGCTCCGCCATGCCAAGCTGGCCTAGCCAGTGCCATGAGCGTCGTGACGACGCCGCCAAGAAAGCGGGCGCGACTCCGCTTCAGTACCAGGGCACCGCCGTGATTCGCCAGTGGGCCCTGCACTGCAAAACCGGTTTAGCCGGAGAAACGCTGAGCTGGACACCGGGAGAAGCTGGGCAGACCGCAACGCTGGTTCGTCTTGTTACGCTGGATTCCAATGCTCCCCAAGAGACTCTGGTTATGCCGGGTGAAACCTCTTATACGGTGCCGGCGTCTCAATCTGGCAGCAATGTCGTTGTCCAGTATCTGATTCTTGGCGGCAAACATATTCTGATTGGCCTTGACCATTTATTCTTTGTCGCCGCCTTACTGTTACTGGCGGGTAACTGGCGAACCCTGCTTAAAACGGTAACGGCCTTTACTGTAGGACACAGCATCACACTGGCTTTAGTGAGTTTAAAGCTGATTCCTCAGTGGTCGGCGTTAATTGAATTTGGTATTGCACTGACGATATTGGTTTTGGCGCTGGAGTTGGCCCACCGAAAAAAAAATGCCTCTGCTTCGCTCTTGTCTCGATACCAGTGGCCGGTTGCCGGCGTGTTTGGCTTGGTGCACGGATTGGGCTTTGCCGGCGTGCTCAGTGAACTTGGGCTGCCCAAAGAGAATTTATTAAGCGCGTTATTTGCTTTCAATGTGGGTATCGAGTTGGGCCAGCTGCTGTTCGTGGCTGCGCTGGCTGGCTGCCTCTTGGCGCTGCGAAAATTGTCCTCCGCCAGCTATCGACCGGTTACCTTGACGATGGTCTATGCAATGGGCAGCGTGTCGGTGTATTGGTGTCTGAGTCGAGGGGTGCTCTTGCTTGGTTGAGCTTGACCAGCCTAATCGACGCAACCAAAAAGATTCACCCTTAAAAAAGCGCTCTGTAGAAGGGAGGGGGAAACGCGTGTGAGCGTTTTCCAGGCTGGCTATTCTTTGGATGTTACTAAGTAACTCCGCTCCATCCTATGTGCTTCACGGAGCAAGCTCGTTAAAGCGGAGATCTTATCTCATCTCGTGTCATCGGTAATACATCCAACAGAAAATCCCGGTGGGCTTTTACCGCCCGCGAAAGCTGCTCAGCGGGAATGCGATCGGCGGTATCCTCTTCAGTGTGGTAGTGCGGCGTGGCCATGGTGAGGTTGACGCTGGGCACTCCGAGTTCGCCCATGGCTCCCTCCAGATCGCCGTTTGCGGTGACCGTGGGTACGGTGGGCAGGACGACAGTAAGCGGTGTGAATTTTAGAATATGGGGCATGAATTTCCGGATCAGGGCAGGATGCGCGGTGGTGAAGAGGGCGCGTTCCTCGTCGCCGGGGCGCTCCAGCACCAGCCCCAGCATGTCGATTAGCCCGGTGGTGCTGATATGCTCTTCGCCCTTGGCGGCCAGGTGGTCGAGGTTTATAAAAAGCTCCAGCTGATCGACCCGATGTCGGTTTTCCTCCAGCCAGTGGTTGACGCCCCCGTACGGATAACCGGCGTCGTGCCCGGTGACTCCAAGAAACAGCATATCCCGCGGTCGCTCGGATTGTGGAAGCGAAGCAAAGTATTCCGCCAGCCCAATTAGCCCGGCCACGCCAGTGGCGTTGTCCAGGGCGCCGGCGAACCAAGCATCGTAGTGGGCGGTGACCAGTATGGTGCCGTCCAATTCTCCAGAGCCGGGCAGGTGGCCAATAACATCGTGCGTGGTGCCGTTGACGTGCCGGGCGTCCAGCTGCCAGGAAATCGAGCCGCCGTCCCGAGCTGCCCGGCGAAGCCGCGCCAGGTCCTGCGCTCCCAGTTGGAATGCGGGAATGGCGTTGTCGTCCAGCAAATTGCTGCCTGAACTGGTAGGGCGAATCAGGTTATCGGGGGCGTCAGAGCTGACAAACATGGCAACCGCGCCCAACTCGGCGGCCCGGTGGTAGGTATTGGGATAGGTCGCAAACACGTTGAGTAGGGCCCGCCCGGTGACGACCACGGCTTTACCGCTGATGTCCTGCGCCATCAGTTCCAGCTCAGTGCCCAGTCCCACATCAACCAGTTCGGCGGTGCCGGTGCCGCCTTTGCTTGACCACATGGGGAAGCTGTCGAGCTCCGTGGGAACGCCGTCCTCGATGAGCTGCACCTGCCAGTCGTCCAGCTGCCACTTTCGGAAGCTGTAGGGGTCGATTTCGGTCTCCAACCCGGCGTCCTCTAGCGCCCTGGCCAGCCACTCGGTGGCCAGGCGCTCTTCCGGGTAGCCCGCCCAGCGGGGTTCGTAGCTGGTCAGTTCCTGCACCCAGTTGTGCAGGCGCGCGGGGTGCATCGGCTCTGTGGGAAGCAGCACATCTCTGCTGCCGTCGTTACCGGCGCTGGCGGATTGGGATTGGCTGTCGCCGCCGCAGCCTGAGAGCAGGCTTAACAACAATGACAGCGCGAAAATACGGGGGAGTTTGAATACGGTGGTCATTAATAAAATCTCTCGATAATCCAGTCGGCGATGGAGCCTGCAGCCATATCTGCGGTGGGCGAATGGGCGGCGGGCCAACGGTAGTAGTCGACGTCGTAGCCGTTGTCGCGGTAACTGGCTACCAATTGCTCGGCATAGGGCAGGTGGGCAACCAGATCGAAAATGCCAACATCAATGCGAATGGGGACATCGAAGCGCATGGGTAAATGACGCACATCATCGGCAGCCAGGGCGCGGCGTATTTCCGCGGCAGCTTCGTCCCCTTTGGGGCCTTTAAGCTGGTTGGGAGGCAGTCCACCCCAGGATTCAGGGCGCGACAAATCCCCCAGACACAGGCGCTCTAAATCCGGCCAGAGCGCCAGCGCCCGCTCCGACAGGCCACCTTCCTCTAGCAGTAAGCGTTTGAAATCCGGGTCGACGGTTGCAATGCCGTGAGCCACCAACGCCGCCAGAGCGACGGCTTCGTTAATGCCCAAACCAGTGATGGGCAGCGCTTCGGCGATCAGCACCAGATTTTCCAATTGGGTCACCGGAGTGACAGAGACCACGCCCACCAGCGTTAGGTCGCGGGCTTCGGGATGCAAGCGGCTGCCACTGTTGAGTGCAGCGACTCCACCTTCAGAGTGTCCCGCTGCCACCCAGTAATCGCCCACTTTGTCCCAGTGGCTCGCCACCGCCGAGGCCATGTCGCGCATGGCTTGGGCCAGTGAGTCGCCGCGAAGGTAGGGGTGGGGGCCCGGCTCGCCAAGCCCTTCATAATCGGGGCGGGCAACGACCACGCCGCGGCTCAGCAGCTGGCGGGCGATCTCGTCGCCCTGCTGCATTTTCTGCAACTCGGTCGAGTCGGCTGAGGCATGGGAGGGGGCACAGGCATCGGCGACCCCTGTTGTCATATGGCCGTAGACTACTAGTGGCCATTCGCCCTGAGCGAATTGCGGCTGCTCGGGAAGCATTACCAACCCTGATGCCAGTGTTAGATTGCCGTGGACATCAACGGTGGTGTAACGCACGAACACCGTATGTGCCGCGCCCGAGAGGCGGAGGAAGTCATTGACTGGGTGGGCTTCGACCAGAGTACCAGGCTCGAAGAATTGCCAGCCTTTGGCAGAAATTGGCGGGACTTCCGCCTGAGGAGTATCGGGAATCAATGGCGGGGGGCCTTCCCGCTCGGGTTGTGTCGGTGTTGGCAAAGCATCGTTGCCAGAGATTCCGCCATCGTCGCCACCACAGGCGGCCAGCAGCAGAAACAGGCCTATCATTAGGTGCTTATTCATGGGGTCTCCTATAACGCAACTGCCTGCGGCAATGTTTAACGGGCGAGCGCCACCCGCAACGCCTACGATCTGTGTGCGATATCGGGTGTGTCGAGGGAGCGCGTTACCGCGCGGTCTTATATCCGGAGCGTATTGCTGCTTATGGCGCGACTGGGAGTCGTCGATTTGCCGCGATGTAAGGGGAGATGGCGGACGGGTGTAAGGGCTTATTCATCTTCATTATTTGTGGTCTCAGGCATCTTTTATAATGTTGCCTACCGTATCCCCTCAACGTAGTATCCCGCTAGTATGAAATGACGATCTTTGTACAAAGCTGGCGGCAATGGCTTCATCGCAAACCCATAATAACGACAAGATTGCGCACCCTGCGGAAGCGGGCGTTACCATTTATTACTGGCCGTGCAGCCTGGTGTTGCTCGCGCCGTCGCTGTTGCTGGACCGTCCCGCCAGCCCTCTTTGCGCTACCCTAAGAATTGCCTGTAACGAGCCCTACACAATTGAAGTGGAGGGTAAAACCCTCCAGACCCGCGCCTCGTTGGTGGCGCCACGCGCCGGGCGTAAACGTGTAACGGCGGTGAACAGTGATATCGCGCTGTTTTATATTCCCATCGATATGCCCGAGTATGCCGCGCTAAAGAACAAGCTCGGAGAACAGAAGATTATCGATCTGCCCTTTGATGATGTGGCGACATTTGTGCCGACTATCAGAAAAGCCATGGTCGAAACTCTGTCACGAGACGCTATTAAGGGGCTGGTCAAAGACGTGGTCAGAGCGATCGCCGGCGAAGTCGATGCTGCCAGAATGCCCTTGGACAATCGCATCGTTCGGGCCAGAGCAATACTGGATGACACCCCCCTTAACGAGGTCCGGCTGGAGTCCCTCGCCGAGCAAGTGCACCTGTCTCCGTCGCGGCTGCGAGAACTGTTTAAAAAGCAGACAGGGTTTACTATTGGTCAATATGCCCGCTGGCGTGCGGTGTGGCGCGGGGCGCTGTTGTGGCAGCGCGGGATGAAGTTTACTGATCTGGCCCTGGAGGCCGGCTTCCATGATCTGGCTCACGTTGACCGGGCATTTAATGAAGTCTTCGGTATGAATCCCTCCAAGGTAATTGATGCAGATTATGTGAGGCTGGTGAATTGCGAATAGAAGGGCGCTGTTAGTCCTAATAAGCTCATGTTCACCCAACCGAAAGAGCGTGACCGCAGCTAAGAAACGATGTTGTTGGGGGCGCGATTTAGCGGCCTGTCGCTTTCGGACCACGATTAAATAGAGCAAGAATCGGTTCGACTGAATACACCCAAATCTCTAATTTCCTCATCTCCATTAGCTTCTAATTGTTGGGGAATGAGGATGAAATTGCTTAGTGGTAAGACAGCGCTGGTCGCCGGCGCGAGTACGGGGATTGGTCGGGCAACAGCCAAGTTGTTTGCGTCGCAGGGGGCGAATGTTGTTGTGGTGGCTCGGCGGGAACCGGAGTTGCTTAGTCTTGTCGATGAGATTACGGCCTTGGGCGGGCGCGCCGGGGTATATGTGGGTGATGTGGTTGAGGAGAATGCCGCCCGGGAAATGGTTGAATATGCGGTGTCGAGTTTTGGCGGGTTGAATGTCGCGGTAAACAATGCCGGTATGCTGGGCTCGTCACTTCCGGCAGAAGAAGTGTCTTTGAATGAGTGGCTGCAGGTATTAAATACCAACCTGACCAGTGCGTTTTTGGGAGCCAAATACCAAGTGCCGGCGATGCGGAAATCCGGCGGCGGCTCGATCGTCAATGTGTCTTCATTTGTCGGCTATACCGTGGCCTTGCCGGGTATGTCGGCGTATTCTGCCAGCAAGGCGGGTATGGTGGGGTTAAGCAAAGCGCTGGCTGTAGAGTGTGCTGCTGATGGCATCCGCGTGAATGCGCTATTGCCTGGAGGTACCGATACACCGATGGGGCGGGAAGCCTCGAGTACGCCAGAGGCCATTGAATTTACCAAGAGTATTCACGCGATGAAGCGTTTGGCGCAGCCGGAGGAAGTCGCCAATTCGGCGCTCTACCTTGCTTCTGAGCTGTCGAGCTTTTCTACAGGCACAGCCCTCTTGGTAGAGGGGGGCGTGTCAATTAGCAAGACCTAGGGTGAATTGGCTCGGGGCAGGTGGACTGCCCCGAGTTTATTTACGATTAAATATTGCGCTCTTTCCCTTCCCAGTGCGGTGCACGCAGTTCCTTCTTCAGTATTTTGCCAGACGGATTGCGGGGCAGCGCCTCCATGATTTGCAGCTGGCGGGGGATTTTGTAGCCCGCCAGTTTGTCCCGGCAATAGTCGATCATCTCGTCTTCGCTCAAGCTCTGCTCGGGCTTGAGGGCGACGCAGGCCAGCGGGGCCTCACCGTATTTCTCATTGGGAATGCCCACCACGGCGACGTCGGCAATAGCAGGGTGACGGCTCAATACATTTTCGATTTCGATGGGGTAGATGTTTTCGCCACCGCTGACGATCATGTCTTTGATGCGATCCCGTAAATAGAGGAAGCCCTCTTCATCTTTAACGCCGGAGTCGCCGGTGCGTATCCAGCCGTTGATCAGTGTTTCGGCTGTGGCGCCCTCGTTGTTGTAGTACTCCAGCATATTGCTGCCACTGCGAATCCACAGCTCGCCGGTTTCGCCTGCGGGGAGTTCCTTGCCATCGGGATCGCAGATTTTGACCGCTACACCAGCTTGTGGGCGGCCACAGGATTGCAGTAGTTCGGGCTTGTCTTTCAGTGCGCGTTGGTGATCCGCCGGGGTCAGCATTACGATGCTGCCGGTGGTCTCGGTCATGCCGTAGACCTGGGCGAAGTCGCATTGGAATATCTTGAGGGCTTGCTCCAGCAGGTCGGTGGTAATCGGCGAGGCACCGTACATGATTTGCTTGAGGTGGCTAAAGTCGCGCTTGTCGAGGTCGGGCACCATGCTGATGACCGCGAGGATCATCGCCGGCACGATAAACATATGGTCGACCTTGTATTGTTCAACGTCGTTAACCAGCGCAAAGGGATCGAAGGTTTTGTGCAGTACCACTGAGCCGCCGGCCATAATGGGTAGCAACAAGGTGCCGCTGCCACCGATGTGGAAGTTGGGGGCGCTGACGAGGTCGACGGTGTCGGCGCCAGCTTTGTGGGGCGCCGAGACGGTGGAGATGGTAAACAGGGAAACCAGGTTGGCGTGGCTCAGTACGACGCCTTTGGGGTGGCCGGTAGTGCCACTGGTATAAAGTTGCAGGAAGGCTTCGGGGCCCTGATCAACGGCAGTAAAGCTTTTGCCGCTGGCATTGCTTAGCCACTCATCCCAGCTCAACGCCGCGCGCTCGGTATGCGCGATGCAGCGGGGGGCTTCATCGTCGCTATCTAAAAGCGACAGCAGCAGTGGCTCCAGCTCGGTGTCGGGGTTCAGCAGCAGGTGAACTTGGGCATCGGCCAATACATAGGCGATTTCAGCGGGGGCAAGGCGGTAGTTCAGCGGTACGGCTACCGCACCGAGTTGGCTGCAGGCCATCAAAAACGCCAGGTATTCCGGGCAGTTCTGGCAGAGGATGGCCACGCGGTGTCCGGCCTGGACGCCCTCTGCGGCCAGCCCGGCCGCGATGGTGCGGGCCATGTCGCCCACGGTGCCGTAACTGAGCTTCTCGCCATTAAAGATCAGGCAGCAGTCGTCGGGTCGCTGGGTGGCGTGGTAGTCGAAAAGCTCGTGCACTTGCATAGTATTACTCCCTAAACGTTATTGATTGTCTTGTCGGTAATTATTGGGTGTACTGCCTGTCCATCGCTTGAATGACCGTATAAACGCGCTGGGTTCCGAGAAGCCCAGTCGATAGGCGATGCCTTTTACATCCTGTTCGGTTTCCGACAGTAAACTAATTGCCAAGTCGCGAAGCAATTCGTTTTTAATTTGTCGGTAGTCACAACCCTCGTTGGCCAAGCGCCGCCGCAGTGTCTGAGGTGCGATATTTAATGACGCCGCGACCTGCTCGTAACTGGGTAAATGCGGCAGCGCATTTTTTAAATAGCGCCGAATCTGTTCTGTGTAACTGCTGTCGCGGCTGGGGATCTGCAAGAACTCATAGGGGATACGGGTGAGGTAGTCCTCCAGTTCGACCCGTTCTCGCAGAATCGGCAGCCCCAGCATGCGCCGTTCAAAAATAATCTCTGCGTTGCCCTGGTTAAAGCGCGGCTCGCAGTGGAATAAATGGTGGTACTCCCCCACGTGTTCCGGTTCCGGGTAGGGCAAGTTCACCCTCAACAGCGGAATCGGTGTTCCGGTCAACCAGCAAAAAAAGCGGTGGTTGACCATCAGGTGATGCTCACACACCCAAGGTGTCATCTCGAAGCCCGGTTCAGCCTCCATCCGATAAAACGCAAAGTTGTCGCGCTGGTGCAGAGAGAGCTGGAAGCCGGAGTCAAACAGGTTGTAAAACTCCACGTTGCGGCTCACGCCCTGCAACAGCGTGTCGGCGTCCCGCGTATAACGAGCCATAGTATGTACGACGCCCGGCTTGAGCCGGTTTTGATAGTGGCCCATGGCCACGTCCTGGGTGGCGTCGGTGACCACTTGGCTCAAACGGGCGAACTGGGCGGGCGTAACCCGGGAGCGCCCGCCGTGCAGGGCGGATCCCGGGATGTCGCACCGCTGTAACAATCGGCCCTTTTCTTCGGCGCTTAGTGGCGCCTTCTCCAAGATCGATTTAACGAATACGGCACTGATTGTGCGCTGCTCTCTCAAGGCCATTCTATTGCCTCTGGCGTCATTGTTGTCCCCTGGCGCCAGCCGGCGTCTATGGACTAAAGGTCGATTTTAAGTTGTAACAAAATGTCTATCGCCTGTCACGACAGATCATTGAGGAATGTAACGGCTGAAACCATGCTGTACGCCGTCAATAACACGGTGGCCGCCCTGTGATCGGCAATTGCCACCCTTTCACCCTTCATCAACACGGGATAGAACTATGAGCAATAGCGCGTTTATTTACGACGCCGTGCGCACTCCGCGCTCCAAAGGCAAACTGGGTGCCGCCCTGAGTGAAGTTAAACCGGTGGACCTGCTGGCCGGCCTGTTGAACGGCCTTCGCGACCGCCACGACCTGAACACTGCCCTCGTCGACGACGTAGTGATGGGCTGTGTGATGCCGGTGGGTGAGCAAGGTGGTTGTTTGCCCAAAACCGCAGTGATGAAGGCGGGTTGGGATCAGTCCGTGGCTGGCGTTCAGTTGGATCGTTTCTGTGCCTCTGGCTTGGAAGCCGTCAACCTGGCGGCCATGAAAATTGCCTCCGGTTGGGAAGACCTGGTAGTTGCCGGTGGTGTGGAAAGCATGTCCCGCGTACCCATGGGCAGTAACGGTGGTGCCTGGGGCGAAGATCCACAAACCGCCTTCGACACTGGCTTTATTCCCCAAGGCGTCAGCGCCGACCTGATCGCCACGCTGGAAGGCTACAGCCGTCAGCAGCTGGACGAGTTTGCTGTGCGCTCTCAAGACAATGCCTCAGCGGCCCGTGAAGCCGGTTACTTCGACAAGTCTGTACTGCCTGTTAAAGACTTGAACGGCTTCACTATTCTTGAGAAAGACGACTTCATCAAGCCCGGCACCACCGTCGAGTCTCTGGCAGGCCTTAAGCCTTCCTTCGCGATGATGGGCGGTTTTGGTTTTGACGACATCGCCATCAGCAAGTACCCCCAGGCAGCCAAAATCAATCACGTTCACCACGCCGGTAACTCTTCAGGCGTTGTCGATGGCGCGTCGGCGGTATTGGTGGGCAGCAAGGCCGCAGGCGAGAAAATCGGCCTCAAGCCCCGCGCCCGGGTTGTGGCAACAGCGGTAACCAGCACTGAGCCCACCATCATGCTGACCGGCCCCGGACCGGCCACCTTTAAGGTGCTGGAAAAAGCCGGCATGACCATTGATCAAATCGATCTGGTGGAAATCAACGAAGCCTTCGCCTCAGTGGCACTGCGCTTCCAGCAGGACACCCAGTTCCCCTGGGAAAAAATCAACGTCAATGGCGGCGCCATCGCCATGGGTCACCCGCTGGGTGCCACCGGCGGTATGCTGATCGGCACCATTCTGGATGAGCTGGAGCGCCGCGACCTGAAAACCGGTCTGGTCACGCTCTGCGTGGGTGGCGGTATGGGTATCGCGACCATCATCGAGCGCGTGTAAGCCATCGCTTAACTGAACACAGTCCACTGAATTTGACGAATAGGTAATCCCATGACTGGAACATTTAACTACGAGAAAGACGCCGACAACATCGTCACCGTGACCATGGACATGACCGGTCCGGTTAACGCGATGAACGAAGAGTACGTAAAGCTGATGGGTGAGACGGTTGATCGCCTGGAAGCGGAAAAAGACAGCATCGCTGGTGTGGTGCTGACTTCGGCCAAGAGCACGTTCTTTGCCGGTGGCGACATCAAAAGCATGCTCACCATCGAAACCAAAGAAGATGTGCAAAACATGTTCGATATGAACTTGTTAATCAAAAGCCAAATTCGCCGTCTGGAAAAGCTCGGCAAGCCGGTCGTCGCCGCCATTAATGGCGCGGCGCTGGGTGGCGGCTACGAAATCTGCTTGGCCTGTCACCACCGCGTAGCGCTGGACAGCAAAGCGGTTCAGGTTGGTCTGCCCGAAGTGAGCCTGGGTCTGTTGCCTGGCGGTGGCGGTATTGTTCGCCTGGTGAACAAGCTGGGCGCCGAGCGCGCGGTGATGCCGTTGCTGGAAGGCACTCGCTTCAATGCTCAGAAAGCCCTGAAAAGCGAGCTGGTCGAAGAACTGGCTACCGACGCCGACGACATGATGGCGAAAGCCAAGGCCTGGATCAAAGCCAACCCGGAAGCCTGCAACCCCTGGGATGTGAAAGGTTACAAAATCCCCGGCGGCAACATTACCCGTCCCAATATCTCTCAGCTGATCCAGGGCGCCAACCCCATGTTGTTCCAGAAGACTCGCGGCCTGATTCCCGCTGCAGTCAAAATTCTGGACGTGGTGAGCTCTGCGCTGCGCGTTGATTTCGACACCGCGCAAATCATGGAAACCCGTGCCTTTGCCAGCTTGCTGACTGAGCCTACGGCCAAAAACCTGATGACCTTCTTCCTGCAAATGAACCAGGTCAACGGCGGTGGCAGTCGTCCCAAGGGCATCGAGAAGTCCAAAGTCAAAAAGGTGGGCGTACTGGGTGCCGGCATGATGGGGCAGGGCATTGCCTATGTTTCCGCCATGGCAGGCATCGAAGTGGTCCTCAAGGACATCAGCCAGGACGCTGCCGACAAAGGTAAAGCCTACACGGAAGGCCTGCTGAAGAAGCGTATTGAAAAAGGCCGCATGACCGAAGAGAAGGCTGCCGGCGTACTGGGCCTGATCAACGCCACTGCCGACGCCGATGCGCTGGAAGGTTGCGACCTGATCATCGAAGCGGTATTCGAGAACGTCGATCTCAAGCACAACATCACCAAAGAGCTGGAACCCAAACTGGCAGAAAACGGCGTGTGGGGGTCAAACACCTCGACGCTGCCCATCACCCTGCTGGCAGAGCCCTCAGTGAAGCCCGAGAACTTTATCGGTATTCACTTCTTCTCGCCGGTGGACAAAATGCCGCTGGTGGAAATCATTGTCGGTGAGAAAACCTCCGACGAGACATTGGCTCGGGCATTCGACTACTCCCAGCAAATCAAGAAGACGCCCATCGTGGTTAATGACTCTCGCGGCTTCTTTACCTCGCGGGTGTTCTCTACCTACATCGATGAAGGCGGCCTGCTGATCGAAGAAGGCCTGGACCCGATCGTGATTGAAAACCTCGGTCGCGCGATTGGCATGCCGGTGGGTCCTCTGGCGGTGCAGGACGAAGTCAGCCAGCAGCTGACCGTAAAGGCCAATGAAACCAACAAAGAATTGGACGAGCGCCTGGGCCACGAGTTTGCCAAGGACAATGCCGGCTACCGCTTGGCCAAGAAGATGATGGAAAACGACCGGGCTGGTCGCTTCCACGGTGGTGGTTACTACGAGTACCCGAAAGATGGCGAAAAGTATATCTGGCCGGAAGTGTACAACTGGTATTACAACAAAGACGTCAGCCTGCCGGTGCAGGATATTAAAGACCGTCTGTTGTTCCGCCAGATCATTGAGTCGCTGCGCTGCTTTGAAGAGGGCGTGATGAACAACGTCGCCGATTCCAATATCGGTTCGGTCATGGGTATAGGCTTCCCGCCCCACACCGGCGGTGTCTTCCAGTTCATCAACACCTACGGCGTGAAGGCCTTTGCCGAACGCCTGCAAGAGCTGACAGAGAAATACGGCGAGCGCTTTACTCCAACTCAGATGCTGTTGGACAAAGCGGAAAAGGGCGAGCTGTTCATGTAAGCCCTGAGGCAGGAGGCGGCCTTGCCGACCTCCTGCCCAAACCACTATTACAAGCTAACACGAACCGACTCTGGCTCTTTGCAACAGTGCTCAATGGTAGCCAAAGAGCGGGCCAAGTCTCACTGACAGATTTATAGAATATTAGAGAGGTGCAGCCATGCTGCCACGCAATTTTACCGAAGACCAAATCATGTTCCGGGACGCCTACCGCAAGTTCCTGGAAAAAGAAGTGGCTCCCAATGTCGAGCGTTGGAGAGAGCAGGGCATTGTCGATCGCGAGATCTATACCAAAGCCGGTGAAATGGGCTTTTTGATGGTGTGGCCGGAAGAAAAATACGGCGGCATGGGCGACGAAGACTTCCGCTTTGAGCAGATTATTATCGAAGAGACTGCCAACGTCTACGCCGGCGACTGGACCAATACCCTGCACAGCCGCTTGGTGGGCCCTTACCTGACTCGCTTTGGTAATGAAGAGCAAAAAGATCGCTTCCTGCCAAAGTGCGTTAGCGGTGAGTGCATTCTGGCAGTGGCCATGACCGAGCCCGATGCCGGTTCGGATCTGGCAGGTATGAAGGCCACTGCCAAGGATATGGGCGACCACTGGGTACTGAACGGCTCCAAGACCTATATCAGTAACGGCATCAATGCCGACCTGGTTGTGGTTGCCGCAAAAACCGACCCGGAAAATAACCCTCACGCGGTAGGCCTGTTCCTGGTTGAGCGCGGTATGGAAGGTTTTGAGCGTGGCCGCAACCTGAAGAAAATGGGTATGAAAGCCCAGGACACCGCCGAAATGTTCTTTAACGACGTGCAGGTGCCTAAAGAGAACGTGCTGGGCGATCCCAGCAAAGGCTTTATCTACCTGATGCAGGGTTTGGCGGAAGAGCGTTTGATCGGCGCTTGTGGTTTTATCGCCGCCGCCCAAAAAGCCTTTGAAGTGACTCGTGAATTTGTTATGGAGCGCAAAGTGTTCGGCAAGCCGCTGTCGGCAATGCAGAATACCCAGTTTAAACTGGCCGAGCTGCGTACAGAGATCGATGTTGCCCAAGCCCACGTCGATGCCTGTGTGGCGGCCTTCAATGACGGTAAGCTCACTGCCGAAGACGCCGCTAAAGCCAAGCTTTATACCAGCGAAGTACTGGGCCGCATGGTTGACGAAGGCGTTCAGTTGCACGGTGGTGCGGGCTATATGGACGAGTATCCGATTTCCCGCATGTACACCGATGCGCGGATTACCCGCATCTTTGCCGGTACTTCCGAGATTATGAAGCTGATTGTGTCTCGTGAAGTATTCTCTGAGGGCTTCACGCCCTACATCGACCGCAGTTAAGGGAGCGCACTATGAGCTACGAATGTTTGAGCTATAACGTCGACGGTGCGGTTGCTCACATTAAATTGAACCGCCCTTCAACTTTAAACTCCTTCAACACCCAGTTGCGCGCCGAGTTGTTGAGCGCGCTGACTGAGGCGGATGACAATGCAGATGTCCGTGCTGTGGTACTGGGTGCCGAGGGCAAAATGTTCTCCTCCGGCGCTGACCTGGCGGAAGGCCTGGGCAATGCGTCGTCTATCGAGGAGCAAATCCTCCAGGAATACGCCCCGGCTCTCGAGAAAATCGGCAATCTGGGCAAGCCTGTTATCGCTGCTGTTCCCGGCGGTATGGCGGGTATTGGTGCCGCCTTCGCGATGGCTTGTGACTTAATGGTGATGGCCGACAACGGTTACATGCTGTTGGCCTTTACCAATATTGCCCTGGTGCCAGATGGCGGCGCCAGCTGGCTGTTGCTGCGTCACTTGGGTTACCAGCGCGCCTTCCAGGTTATCGTCGAGGGTGGCCGTATGTCTGCCCACGAGTGTGTGGAAGCGGGCATTGCCAATAAGCTAGTACCGGCTGAGGAAGTCGAGAGCGCGGCTCTGCAGTGGGCGCAGAATCTGTCTGAGCGGGCGCCGATAGCGCTGCGCAATGCCAAGAAACTGTTACGCGACGCAGCAGACCAGAGTTACATGGAAACCGTCGCGGCGGAAGCCAAAGTGCAGAATACCTGCATTGCCACCGCCGATGCCCAGGAAGCTGTACGCGCCTTTATGGAAAAACGCCCCGCGGTGTTTAAGGGTAAGTAAGCGCGCTTCGGTTCAGAGGATATACGCGAGATGCATAAACTCCCTTTGACCCTTGCCCACCTGGACGATGCGCAAAGGAAAGAGCTGAAACGCCTGACATCGCGCCCGGTGATTTCCTGGCCAACCGTGGTGCAATGGGTTGTAGTGGTCGGCATTACGCTGGCCAACTACACCATGGCGGTCATGGCGCTGTACCCGCTTTGGGTCGGCACTATTATCAATACCGTCATGGGCTACATGGGTTTTAGCATCCTCCATGATGCCATTCACCGGAGTATCTCCAAGAACGTCAAGGTCAATGATTGGCTAGGTCAGTCCGCCGCGTTTCTAGGGTCTCCCTATGTCAATCTGAAGCTGTTTCGCTGGGGGCATAGCCTGCACCACCGCTTTACCAACAGCGAGAAGGATCCGGATATGGTCTTTAAAGGGCCGGTCTGGAGCTTGCCGCTGCGATGGATGCTGATTGATTTGGCTTATTTCCGTCACGCGATACGTCACGGTGATAAGGTATCCACGCCCGAGCTGCGTAAAACCCTGTATATGGCAATGCTGACGGTTTGCCTGTTTGCGCTGTTGATTTACTGGGGTTACGGGTGGCATATTTTCTGGCTGTGGTTTGTGCCGTCGCGCTTGATATTTTTGTTGTTGGGATACAGCTTTTTTTGGTTGCCCCATGTGCCCCACGATACGGTACAGGCCGATAACTTTACCCGCGCGACCGCTATTCGCGCTGGTTGGGAGTGGTTGATGAGTCCGCTGTTTCAGTGGCAGAACTATCACCTGATCCACCATATGTACCCGTCGACACCGTTCTACAACAACCGCCGTGTATGGCAGTTATTGGAACCGGAATTGCGCCAGTACGATCTGGCGGTGCAGCACAACTTCGCCATCCAGCCGACGATATACCCGGCGGGGACCTGGCAGAGTGAGGAGCCTACCGCCGCTGTAAGTTAGCCCCTGCTTTTTAGAAGGAGAATAAAAATGCTGAACAATCTCACTGACTATATTGCTTTTCATGCCCGGACTCGTCCGGGTTTTTTGTTTGCCCGGGACGAGGTTCTGGATCTTGACTACGCCGCGGCCTGGCAGCGGGCTCGCCAGATCGGTGCCAGGCTGAGCGCTGAGGGTTTAGGCTTTGAAGATCGGGTGGGCATTTTAGGTAAAAACGGCGTGGATAATCTGTTGTTGTTCCTGGGATGCGCCACAGTAGGCGTGGTACCGGTGGCCATCAATTATCGCCTTACCGGTACCGAAATTGCCCAGATTGCCGGCGATGCTGAGATCAAAGCGCTGTTCCACGATGCCGAGTTTAGCGAGCTGTTGAGCAAGCCTCTTGAGGCGTTGCCGCGGGTCTGCACTTTTGGAGATTTGAGCGGTGTGCCGGGTATGGATGAGTGGCTGGCTGACGCCGAGCCAGTTGAGCCACGTCAAAACGATGCCGGTGATGTGCTGGTACAGATGTATACCAGCGGGACCACCGGTGTGCCCAAGGGGGCATTGTTGACCCATGGTGGCTTGGTGACCAATGCCTTTCAGGCCGCGGTGAGTCACGGTTATCCGGTGCGAGCGGGTGATAAGGGTCTGATGATTGCCCCTAGTTTCCATGCGGTTGGCCTGGCCGGTTCACTGTGGACGCTGATGTTTGGCGGCGGCATTGTGATTCATCGGGATTTCAACCCCCAGGCCATGGTGGAGACCATTGCCGCCGACGGGATCGTCGCCATGGCGGCGGTGCCAGTGATGTTGCAATTTGCTCTCATGGTGCCCGATCTGGACAAGTACGACTTCTCGTCCTTGAAGTTGATTTCTTACGGCGGTTCACCTCTGGCACCGAGCCTGCTCAAACAGTGTGTCGAGGTGTTTGGCTGTGACTTCGCCCAGGGCTATGGCCAGACTGAGGCAACTACGGCGATTACTTTCTTGACGCCGGCAGATCACCATCGCGCCATGGAGGAAAAACCCGAGCTGCTAACATCCTGTGGTAAGCCGGTGATTGAGACGGAGCTGAAAATTATCGGCGATAACGGCGAGGAGCTGCCCGCTGGCGAGGTTGGGGAAATCCTGGTGCGCGGCCCGCAATTGATGAAGGGATACTGGAAGCGGGAAGAAGCCACAGCATCGACTTTGAAGGATGGCTGGTTACACACCGGTGACGCTGGCCTTATTGATGACGAGGGTTACCTCTACATCAAAGACCGGGTGAAAGACATGATCATCTCCGGCGGTGAAAATGTGTACCCCGCCGAGCTGGAAAAGGTATTGCTGGCCCACCCCGATATTGCCGATGCCGCGGTGATCGGTGTTGCCGATGACAAGTGGGGCGAAGTACCGTTGGCCGTATTGGTAGCTCAGGATGGCAAAGAGCTCGACATAGAAAGCCTCACAGCATTCTGCAAAGACAAGCTGGCCGGTTTTAAAATCCCTAAAAAGCTGGCTTATGTCGATATGTTGCCCCGCAACCCTTCCGGTAAAATCCTGAAAAAGGTACTGCGCGAACAGTTTGCTTAACTGTCTGCGCCGTCAATGAAAAACCGCCGTGCCTATAAGGCCACGGCGGTTTTTTTTACCCTTATCTCAAGTCAAAACGGTCTGCATTCATTACCTTGGTCCAGGCCTTGGCAAAGTCGCGGACAAATTTCTCTTTGGCGTCGTCCTGGGCGTACACCTCGGCGTAGGAACGCAAGATTGAATTGGAGCCAAACACCAGATCGACCCGGGTGGCGGTCCATTTCACATCGCCGCTGCTGCGGTCGCGGACCTCGTAGAGGCCGTCACCCGTCGGTGCCCAACTGTTGTCCATATCCACCAGGTTGACGAAGAAGTCGTTGCTGAGTACGCCCTCCCGGTCGGTAAATACGCCGTGCTTGCTGCCGCCATGGTTGGTGCCCAGCACTCGCATGCCGCCCACCAGTACCGTCATTTCCGGCGCGGTCAGGCCCATCAGTTGGGTGCGATCCAGCATCAGTTTCTCGGCGGGGACCGCGTAGTCTTTCTTAAGCCAATTGCGGTACGCGTCATGGATGGGCTCCAGCACCGCAAAGGAATCGACATCCGTCATTTCGTCAGTGGCATCGCCGCGACCCGGTGCAAATTCAACATTCACTTTGACGCCGGCCTCGGCAGCCGCTTTTTCAACGGCGGCCGTGCCACCCAGCACGATCAAATCAGCCAGGCTGACCGGTTTGCTGAGCGAACCTTGGATTCCCTCCAGTGTGCGCAAGACTTTTTGCAGCCGCTCAGGCTCGTTGCCCTCCCAGTCTTTTTGTGGCGCAAGGCGGATACGGGCGCCGTTGGCGCCGCCCCGGCAGTCGGATCCGCGGAAGGTACGGGCGCTGTCCCAGGCAGTAGCAACCAGTTCGCTGACGCTCAGGCCGCTATCGAGAATCTGGGATTTGATGGCATCTATCTCTGACTCGCTGAGGCTGTAGTCCACAGCGGGGACAGGGTCCTGCCAAATCAGATCTTCTGTCGGCACATCTGGGCCCAGATAGCGGCTTTTGGGGCCCAGGTCGCGGTGGGTCAGTTTGAACCAAGCGCGGGCGAAAACCTCAGAGAAGTAATCGGGGTCCTTGTAAAAGCGCTCGGAAATCTTCCGGTAGGCCGGATCCATTTTCATGGCCATATCCGCGTCGGTCATGATGGGGTTGTAGCGAATTGATGGATCCTCGACATCGACGGGTTTGTCTTCCTCTTTGATATCGATGGGCTCCCACTGCCACGCGCCGGCGGGGCTTTTCTTTAACTCCCACTCGTAGTTGAGCAGCAGTGAGAAGTAGCCGTTATCCCACTGGGTGGGGTTGGTGGTCCAGGCACCTTCGATGCCACTGGTGATGGTGTCGCGGCCAAAGCCTTTGCCCTGGGGGTTGCGCCAGCCCAGGCCCTGCTCGGCAATGTCGGCGCCCTCGGGGTCTGCTTCAAGCTTTTCTGCATCGCCATTGCCGTGGCACTTACCCACGGTGTGACCGCCGGCGGTAAGGGCGACAGTCTCTTCATCGTCCATGGCCATGCGGGCAAAAGTGAGGCGCACATCCTCAGCTGTTTTCAGGGGATCGGGGTTGCCGTCCACACCCTCGGGGTTGACGTAGATCAGGCCCATTTGCACTGCGGCCAGGGGGTTGTCCAGGGCGTCCCGCTCGCTGTCTTTCATGCGGTCGGGGTTTTTGCCCAGCCACTCCTGCTCTGAGCCCCAGTCAATGTCCTTTTCCGGGTGCCAGATATCGGCCCGGCCACCAGCGAAGCCGAAGGTCTTCAGGCCCATGGACTCATAGGCCATATTGCCAGCCAGAATAATCAGGTCGGCCCAGGACAACTTGTTGCCGTACTTTTTCTTGATGGGCCACAACAGACGACGAGCTTTGTCGAGGTTGACGTTGTCGGGCCAGCTATTGATAGGAGCGAAGCGCTGATTGCCCGTGCCGCCACCGCCGCGGCCGTCAGCGATCCGGTAGGTGCCGGCGGCGTGCCAGGCCATACGAATCATCAGCCCACCGTAGTGACCCCAGTCTGCGGGCCACCAATCCTGACTGTCGGTCATCAACGCCTTGAGGTCGTTCTTTACCGCTTCCAAGTCCAGCTTTTTGAATTCTTCAGCGTAGTCGAAGCCTTCCCCCATAGGATCGGTTTTACTGTCGTGCTGATGGAGAATGTCGAGATTCAGTGCGTTGGGCCACCAATCCATATTGGACGTCCCCACACTGGTTTTGCCACCGTGCATGACGGGACACTTCCCGGCTGTGGATTTTGTCTCATTCATCGTAACGCTCCTGTCTATTATCGGGGTTATAGTGCTACTTGTGCTTAATAGTGTTGTAGGACTCGGTGCTTGGGCTTTTTTCAACCTAATTAAGGTAGCAAAAAGCCCGCTGTTGGCAATCGTGCTTTGACAAGTTCAAATATAGATTAGGCGTCCATCCTTGCCAGTCTATTGATATCCCTCAAGCTTTCGACTACCTGGCGCATCAATGGCAGAAGGTCTTTGCCTCGGTCGCTCAGCGTGACCGGGTCGGCCCGACTGACAAACAGCTTAGTGCCTAAGTAGGACTCCAGTTTGCTGATTTGATGGCTGATGGTCCCTGTTGTGGCGTTGCACTTGGCTGCAGCCAACTTCATCGACCCTGTATCCGCTAAGCTGACAATGTATTCGATAGTCCGACAATTCATACGTTAGCCTCCGAGTCACACGATCAAGCTCGCCTTGCTCTTGCTCAACGTCAGTACACCACTCTGGTTGTTGTTTTCATAATCGATTTATATTTGGTTTTCGATTGCTAAAACCTATTGTTGTTTTGGTGGACTTGTGGGGGCTTGAAGGCGCGCCATTTCCCGATCACTATGCAGTGACGGTGTTGTTCGTTGGGGCTAGGTGTGCCCTTGACGCTATCGATGCCGGAACGGACGCTTGGGAGGACCGATGGCCGATAACCTGCTTGCCTACCTTGAATTGATGGTAGCGAAAGATGCCTCCGATTTATTTATGAGCACCGGGGCACCGCCCAATCTCAAAGTAGAGGGGCGCAGCTACCCGATCGGTAAAGCCGTCTTTCAACCGCATCACGTGAAGGAGTTGGCATACTCGATACTGACCGACGAGCAGAAAAAAACCTTTGAGCGCACCATGGAGCTCAATTTTGCGGTGAGTTTTGAAAATATCGGCCGCTTCCGCTTTAACCTCTACCGCCAACGCGGTGAAGTCTCCATGGTCGTTCGCTATATTAAAAGCCACATTCCCAACCTGGCTTCTCTTAACCTTCCCGAAAAACTAAAAGATCTGATACAGCTCAACCGCGGCTTGGTGTTAGTGGTGGGGGCGGCAGGCTCCGGCAAATCCACAACCCTGGCGTCGATGATTGACTACCGCAACAGCGTTCGTACCGGGCATATTCTCTGTATCGAAGATCCCATCGAATTCCTGCACAGCCATAAGCGTTCTATTGTTGACCAGCGCGAAGTTGGCCTCGACACACTGGATTTTTCCTCAGCCCTGCACAACGCCATGCGGGAGGCGCCAGATGTGATCCTGATCGGCGAAATTCGCGACCAGGAGACCATGCAGCACGCGATTGCCTATGCCGAGACCGGGCACTTGTGTTTAGCGACTTTGCATGCCAACAACGCCAATCAGGCATTGAATCGAATTATTAATTTCTTTCCCGACAGCGCTCACCGCCAGCTGCTGGCCGACTTATCCCTCAATCTTAAAGCGGTGGTGGCAATGCGTCTGGTGCCGGGTGTGGATACCAAGCGTGTCCCCGCAGTAGAAATCCTACTGCGTTCTCCCTTTGTTGCTGAGCTGATTGAGGAGGGGGATGTGGATGCCCTGAAAGATGCTATGGAGCAGAGCACTGACATGGGGATGATGACCTTCGATCACGCCCTGTTTAGCCTCTATAAAGAGGGCAGGGTATCACGGGAGACCGCGCTACAATTTGCTGACTCAGAAAACAATATGATGGTGAAAATGCGACTGAGCGGTGAGATCACCGAAAGCCACTTTGAGATAAGTCCGCCGGGCGGCTCGGCTGAGAGTTAAATGAAGCTGGCCGACATTATGAGCAAACCGGTGGTGACGGTGGAGATGGACGACCGGCTGTCGGAGGTTCGGCGCCTGTTGGATAGCTGCCATTTTCATCATCTGTTAGTGGTTGACGCTGGCCTGCTGGTCGGTGTGATTTCCGATCGCGATTTGCTCAGGGCTATTAGTCCCAATTTGGGAACAGCCGCGGAGTCAGCCGGGGACCTGGCGACCCTTAACAAGCGGGCACACCAAATCATGTCCCGGGATCCCATTACCGTCTCGGCAGAGGACACCGTTACCGATGCTGTGGATTTACTGTGCCAGCACGCGATTTCCTGCCTGCCGGTGGTGAGCGCGGAAAATAAACCGTTGGGTGTCGTCAGTTGGCGGGATCTGATGCGTGCATTTGCCGATGATGCGGCAATTCGCGATACAATGGGTCGGCTCTGATCGAGTCCGTATCCGCCGCCGGCGCGTATGCCCTTGCCATGGCGCCTGTCTGGTCTACCTCGACACCTCTCGCTTACTGATGAGATAGATAATGATAAGTGACAAACTGTTTACCCGCCGCGATCTCGCTTTTTGGTTGTTTGAATTTGGCGATGTGGCATCGACACTTTCGTTGCCAGAATACTCGGAGTGCTCTACCGACGATATCGAGGCGATGCTGGACGCGGTGATTGATATTGCCGAGCGCGAATTTGTCGGTATGGCGGACCTGCTGGATGCTAACGAGCCGCGCCTGGAAGACGGGCGCGTGTGGAATCACCCGCGCCTAAAGCCGGCACTGAAAGCCTATATAAACAGCGGTTTTTTCTCGGCTGGCTTCAGTCCGCAATGGGGCGGTATGGGCTTGCCCTACTCGGTGTCGCAAATGTTGAGCGTACCCACTATGGCTCATGCCGGCACCGGTGTGGGTTATTTGTTTATCACCGCTGCAGCGGCCAATATGTTGGATGTGGTGGGCTCTACGGAGCAAAAGGCGCGCTATCTACCCAAGCTGGTGAGTGGCGAATGGTTTGGCACTATGATGCTGTCGGAGCCTCACGCCGGGTCGTCGGTGGGGGATATTCGCACCCGAGCCACTCTCCAGCCCGATGGAAGCTATCATTTGCGCGGCAGCAAGATGTGGATTTCCGGTGGTGATCACGACCTCAGCGACAATATCGTCCATATGGTGTTGGCCAAGATCGAAAACCGCGATGGCAGCCTGACGCCGGGCAGTGCGGGCGTATCGCTGTTTCTTGTTCCCAAATATCGAGTCAATGACGACGGCAGCCTGGGAGAGCACAACGGTGTGGTGATCTCGGGGCTAAATCACAAAATGGGGCAGCGGGGTATTGTGAATACCGTCCCGGTACTTGGGGAGGACTCACCCTGTGTCGGCGAGTTGCTGGGGCAACCCGGCAAAGGTCTGGCCGGGATGTTCCATATGATGAACGAGGCGCGGATCGGTGTGGGCTTTTCAGCGGCGCAGCTGGCCTGGTTTGGCTACCGCTACTCCCTGGATTACGCCAAGGAGCGAACCCAGGGACGATTGAATCCCGACCCCTCGACGCCGCCGGTGGAAATTATCCAGCACGCCGATGTGCGCCGTATGTTGCTGGCGCAGAAGGCTATTTCAGAAGGGGGGATGGGCCTGTGTAGCTATGCAGCGGCGCTGGTGGATCAAGCTCGCATGGGCACTGAGCCCGAGCAACAGGAACGCGCCGCACTGCTGGCAGTGTTAACGCCGGTGGTTAAAAGCTGGCCCTCCATGCACGGCCTGGAAGCCAACCACTATGCCATTCAGGTGATGGGGGGCTATGGCTACACCCGGGATTTTCCGGTGGAGCGGATGTATCGCGACAACCGTCTCAATGAGATTCACGAGGGCACCACCGGTATTCAGAGCATGGATCTGTTGGGCCGCAAGCTGCTAAAGGAACAGGGTGCGGGCCTAAAGGTGTTGGCGGCAGCGATGCTGTCCACAGCTGCTGAAGCCTCGGACTATCCGCAGCTAAAGGCATGGGGCAAGGCGCTTGAGGAGGCCACTGCTCGACTTAACAGTACCAGCCAGGCTTTGGCCGAAGCAGCCGCAACAGGACAGTTGTCGGCGGCGATGGCTAATAGCGTCACCTACCTGGATATGACAGGGCAAACGGTGGTGGCCTGGATATGGTTGCGAATGGCGCTGGTGGCAAGTCAGGCCTTGGCTGCAGGCTCGTCTGAGGAAGATTTCTATCATGGCAAGCTTTCGGCCTGCCACTACTTCTTCCGCTACGAGCTGCCAAAAACCCAGTCCCAGGCCGAGTTATTGCTCAGCATGGATACCACCTGTTTGGATATATCGGATGGAGGATTTTAAAAAGCGGTGTCTATTTGGCTGAAGGGACCTGTATCAGCTTAACGGCATGGGCCAGTGGTGTTTTTTGCTGTCGTTTTGTCTCCAGAATTTTAGGCGCGCACTGGAATGGGTCCTCCAGTATCACCACACACTCAAGGCACTGAACGCACTCGTCGTAGTCAATTGAGCCGTCGCGTCGTATAGCATCGACGCCGCATTTTTTACGGCACAGCTGGCAAGGAGAGCCACACTCCGTGCGGCGGGTGAGCCACTCCAGGTGGTGAAATTTCCCAAGTACTGCCAGGCCGGCCCCCAGGGGGCAAACATAACGGCAATAGAATTTGTTAATAAAAAGTCCTGTGCCAAGGATCAGAAGCGCGTAGATGACAAAGGGCCACTCGCGGATAAAAGTGAGGGTCACAGCGGTTTTGAAGGGCTCCACTTCAGCAGCCTGTTCAGCAGCCCGTAGCGACACCAGGCTGGTGATCACTAGTACGCCCAGGATAAGGTATTTAATTTTTGTCAGCTTGCGATGGGTGCTGTCGGAGATAGTCCACTGCCGAATTTTCAGCACTTCAGCTATCTTGGCAACGAACTCTTGCATGGCGCCAAAGGGGCAGAGCCAGCCGCAGAATAAGCCGCGACCAAAGATAAACAGGCTGACAAAGGTAAAAATCCACAAGATAAAAATAATCGGGTCCAAAAGAAAAACGGTGATATCAAAACCGTCTCGAAGCGCAAGTAGTACTGTGAAGATATTGACCACTGAAAGCTGACCTTGTGCGTATATACCAATAAACGCCAGGGTGAAAAATAAAAACGTCCAGCGGATCCAGGGAAAGTGCCGACTGTATCCCAGCCAACGTTTCTGCAAGCTGAATCCGATAGTGAGTACTAGCAGCCCTACGAGCAGTATCAAGGTATCGAGGCTGCGATTTTCCCATACAGTTACCCAGGTTGGTTTGATCGTGGGGCGTACTGGTGTTTCTACTTTATCGAATAGGGTTTCAGGCAGCTGGTAGTGTTCGGTAAAAATCGCTTCTTTCTCTACCAAGTGATTCTTTTTAAGGTTCAGCTTGAGTTGTATCTCCATATCGCCACCGGGGTTAAAGCCCGTTTGTGGGCTGATCCGAAAAATACGAAAATCCTCGAAGTCGGGTGTATTGGGCGATAGCTGAAGTGGGTTGTAGCTAAAAAAATTCATATCGCGAATCGCGATGGATAAGTTGCTCTGATTCAGCGCGACGCGTTTGGGAGACGTGGCGGGTTGAAAGTCGGACTCCAAATAAGAGAATAATCCCTCCGACATCATCGCAACAGCGTGCTCACCATCGGCCAGTTTTGTCTTGAGTCGTTGGTAACCAGCTTCACCCAGGATGTTTTTACCTATGATAGGGGCATTGAGGTAAGCGATGTAAAGGGTCGCGTGATCGTGCTCAAGCTGCCAATCCTCAAAGGCAAATTCACTCAGCTCGCTTCCAAGTGATTGCTCGAGGTCTCTCTGGCTGACCTGCAGTGTTTGAATCAGTCCATTAGATAGTAGTTCTTGCCACTGCATCGGCTTGAAATAAGAGCTTTTAACGGCCACCGGACTTTGCTGCGCAAACTCCTGCAAGGTCTGGCGGGCCACTTGTCTCGCTGAGGACAAGATAATGTCATTAACCACCACGACCGAGACGGTGGCCTTGGTGACGCCATCAAGATAAGCACTGCCGGCATCGGTGCCGTGTTTGCCAACGATAAAACGTTCGGAAATTCGGTGGTTTTTATACTGGTCGATAAAGTCCAGCAGCGGCCTGGGCCCCAAGCCGTGTAAAAATATCGGCTCGTGGTGATGAATGACTTTTACTCCGGATAACTCACCCTGGGTGTTGAGCCCAATCAGCAGATTGATCGGCTCGCCTGAAAATCCTTTCAGCGGAGCAAATTCGATGGATTCAAACGCGTAGCCCAATAGTTCGTGGAGCTGGTAGACCGGCCACACCTCCGTCTTGGGGTCTTTTTCGCCCAGTCGGGTTGCGCTGGGAAACAACGCGTAGATATCTGCCTCAAGGTCGTTGCCAGCATATGCGCGCACCGTATACATACTCGTAATCAGCGCAATGATAGCCGCCAATAAGGTCGAATAGAGCCAGTATCCGCGTCCTGCTCTGGTAGGGCTGTCTGTATGTTGAGTCACACCTAACTCCCCGGTAGTCCCTGTCGTAACTGATGTGATGGCGTGGCCGCGATATCGGTATACACATTATTTTTTTGGATGAATCAGTATCGGTACCAAGGCCAAACCGGGGCAATAGCACTAAAGTCGTAATTTAGGAGGAGATTTAAGCGCCACAAGTCGAATTGCCGGCAGAAATAGCTGAGGTAGGCTTAAAAGCAATATATATAAAATCTAGAATACGAGGAGACTGATCGATGTTGATTGCCAGGGCTTTTTTGTTGGGTTTTGCGTCGGCGTCGCTTTGCATGGGTGTGGTCGCCGGGGAACAAGAAAACAATATGGAAGAGGTTCGAGTTGTTGGTCTCTCGCCTTTGGCGCTTGATCTTTTGTCAGATCAGGGGCCGATGCACGTCCAGCGATTTGATAACGAGGATTTGGAAAAATCGAGCCGCTATTCGGTTGCGCAATATCTGGACCAGCGGGCTATGGGCATCACTGTTAACGATGCACAGAATAATCCATTGCAACCCGATGTACGCTTTCGTGGCTATGCGGCGTCCCCCTTGTTGGGGTCATCGCAGGGCGTAGTTGTCTACTTCAACGGTGTGCGTGTTAATGAAAGTTTTGGCGATACGGTCAACTGGGACCTCCTGCCACAAAGTACAGTCTCTGAAATGGCTATTGTCGCTGGTCCGAACCCAGTATTTGGTCAGAATGCGCTGGGCGGCGCGATCGTGATGGCCGGTAAAAATGGCTTTAATTTTGAAGGGGGGCGGATAAGTGCCGGTGTCGGCAGTTACGGCGCACGCTCTATTGTGACAGAGTATGGCAGCAAGAGCGATGGATGGAGTGTGTATCTTAACTTAGAAGGCTACGAAGAAGATGGCTGGCGCGATTTTTCTCCTACTGAGTCACAAAATGCCTATGTCGCGCTGTCACGCCACTACGACTCCACACATTGGGATCTTTACCTGCATCAATCTCAGAGTGAACTCAAGGGCAATGGCGCCGTCCCCATCGGCCTGCTTGAGCAGGATCGTGAGGCTGTGTTTACCCATCCCGACTTAACAGAAAACGATATGTCGATGGTTAACCTAGTTATGAATCACTGGTTTGACAGTGATGCCCGACTTTCAGGCAACCTGTTTTTCCGCCAAATACGCAGTGATGCCTTTAATGGCGATGGTTCCGATAAAGACGAATGTGAGCCGCCCAACGATGCTTTTCTCTGTGAAGAAGAGGAAGAGGGCGGTGAGCAGGCAGAAGACCAAAATGGTAACCCGGTGAGCAGTGAGTTCAATGCCATCAACAATATTAGCCAGCGGGATCAGGATACCTGGGGAGCGAGTTTAACCTTCTATAAGACTGCGCTGCTGGGCGATGTACGCAATCATTGGACGCTGGGCGTAGATTATCTTGCTGGGACGACGGATTTTGACTCGTCGGTAGAGTTTGCCAAGCTCAAGGACAATCGTTCCACCACACGTTCAGGACTATATGATGAAGAAGGTTATACCGCCTTGCGTTCAGATATAGATATGGCGGCCATCTATTTCAGCAACACCATTGTACCGGCTGAAGATTTGGTGTTGCAGCTGTCGATGCGTTTCAACAGTGTCGAGGTGGCTGGCAAGGATCAGTCTGGAGAGCGGCCTGAACTCACAGCGTCTCACCGCTATTCACAGTTGAATGGCGGTATCGGTTTGGCCTGGATGGTGTCTGATCAAACGCAGTTATACGGCGGACTATATCAGAGTTCCCGTGCACCTACCCCGGTGGAGCTTGCCTGCTCTCATCCAGAGGCGCCCTGTAATTTGCCCAACACCTTCTTGGCCGATCCGCCCTTGGATGATGTCGTGTCCCAGAGTGTTGAGTTGGGGGTACGTACGCAGTTTGACCAGCAGTGGCACTGGGATATTGCGTTATTCCATACTGTGAACAAAGACGACATTCATTTTCAGACAACGGGCGGCGTGTCCTCTAATCAAGGCTTCTTTACCAACATCGGCGATACCCTGCATAGAGGTGTCGAGACGCAATTGTCTGCAGAGTTTGAAAGTCTTGATATCGGCTTGGGCTACACATATTTAGATGCCACTTATGAAGACGACTATATCTCATTTTCGCCCAATAATCCGGCGGCTGATGAGGCCCAGCTCAAGGTCAAATCGGGGAGTCGTATCCCGGCGATAGCCCAACATACTATCAAGCTGGCTGCGGATTACTCGTGGTCGGAGCGCATCCAAAGCGGTGTAGAAGTCAATGCCAGCTCCGGTGTGTATTTGCGGGGAGATGAGGCAAATGTCGATGATAAAACCGATGGCTATGTGCTGGTAAATGCCTACATCCGCTACCAGCTAGCAAAAGATTGGACCCTATCGCTGGAAGCCAGCAACTTGCTTGATAAAGAGTACGAACGCTTCGGACTTTATGGCGAGCCCGACGAAGTACTGGAAGACCTCGAGAATGACGATCCGCGTTTCTTGAGCCCTGCGCCGCCGAGAACCTGGTTGTTGCGTTTGGACTACCACTGGTAGGGTTTTTCAGCCTGCATATTTCTCTTGGCTCGTCACAAACAACCTCGTGACGGGCCATTTTTCTTTTAACTTACCTCTCTACCTCCTTCTTTGGATGTAGTTCTTTTGCACCGCTTCGCGCACGACTAAATGACCACATACTTCACTACAAGGTTGTATGGGCTGTGTTGTCCTCATTTTGGATAGTGGTGTCAGTCAATATCGCTGTATTGACCTGATGGGAAGCGGGTAGACCTATTGGTCGTCCCGCTCCAAATCCAGAAGCCACTATCCTATTTTGGGGGTAAATATGAATAAGCAATTAATAATACGGCATGCTCTGGTAGCTGCCTCTGCCTTAGCTTGTGCTTCTCCAGCCTTTAGTGCGGTGGAGTTATATAACGAAGCGGATACAAGCGTTTCTGTCGATGCATCCTTTAACACCTTCTTTGTACGCAGTGATTCTGATAATGAGATATCAGGTAATGATCGCACCCAATCCCGAGTCAAGATGGGGCTGCTGCCCAACTGGGTTGGCTTTAATTTCAGCAAAAAAGTCGATGAACTGACTTTGGGTGGCCGCTCCTCTTTTTGGGTGACGATTAACGACAGTGATAGTGCGGTGACCTCTACCGGTATCGATGTGCGTCAGTTTTACGCCACGGTAGACGGTGATTTTGGCCAGCTGCTGTTTGGTAAGGACTTCACCCTGTTTAGCCGGTCCAATATCTTCCTGGATGAAATGCTGCAGGGCTATGGCGCTGTTAACGATACCTTGGGCCTGATCGATGGCCAGGGTGTGTCGTTTGGCCATATCGGCAGTGGTTATTTCTATCCATTCCCCCACGCGCAAATTACTTACCGCACTCCCGAATTTGCCGGTGGCTTCAAACTGGCCCTGGCGGTTGTCGACCCTGGTAATGCCACCACCGATACCAATCCGGGTCGCACCAGCGAAGAGGAAATGCCGCGCTTTGAAGGGGAGTTGACCTTTACTAGTTCTATGGGCGATGGCAATACCTTTACCGGTTGGCTGGGGTTTTTGCAGCAGAGCTCGGAAAGCGATGCGGCGGGTGTTGACGATGTCGACTCCAGTGGCTTGTCCTACGGTGCCAAAGTCAAGCTGGGGTCGCTATCTCTGCACGCGTCCGGTTTCTCCGGTGAAGGTTTGGGCTTGCTGCTGGGGCCGGGTACAGACGCCGCGCTGGGCTTGCAAAACTTGATTTCGGAAAATGGCAGCGAGGTGGACAGTGATGGTTACGTCATTCAGGGCGCCTATACCACTGGCAGTGAGCGTTTTGTCCTGTCATATGGTGAAACCACGGTAGAAACCAACGCTGAGTGGAATAACGAAACCACTCAAGTAGCCTGGTTCCACGACGTCAATGCGGTGTTGCGTACCGTTGTTGAGTACAACGTGAATACCCTGGATATCGGCGGCGCCGAGGAAGAAACCTCGACGATGGCGTTTGGCCTGATTGCCAATTTTTAAACTGTTGTGGCTGCGATTGATCGCAGCCTTTCTTTTCCACTTGGGTCGTGGCTTGCCGGATTTTCGCAGAAGCGATCAGTCCGGCTTTTTTTACGGTGGTTACTTACTACCAAAGGCGGAGTCTTCAGAGGACCAAAGTACAGTTACCGATATGGATTCGCGGCAGTAGCATCAAAGTGTGGAGCCCCGGAACACCCTTAAGGGCACAACGTTAATAGTAAGTGAATAAGCTCACAGAGAGGTTCGGACAATGATTTATACACAACCAGGCGAAACTGGCTCGCTGATTACTTTCAAGCAGCGTTACGACAACTTTATCGGTGGCGAGTGGGTCCCGCCGGTTGATGGCAATTACTTTGCCAATGTGACTCCCGTGACTGGCCAGCCTTACTGCGAAGTCGCCCGCTCGACGAGTGCCGATGTAGAAAAAGCACTGGATGCGGCGCACAAGGCGAAAACCGCGTGGGGCAAAACGTCTCCCACTGAGCGCTCAAATATCCTGCTAAAAATTGCCGATCGTATTGAGCAAAACCTGGAGATGCTGGCCGTTGCCGAGTCCTGGGAAAACGGCAAAGGTATTCGCGAAACCTTGAATGCCGATGTGCCGCTGGTGGTAGACCACTTCCGCTATTTTGCCGGTTGTCTGCGCGCTCAGGAGGGCACAGCCGCAGAATTGGACGAAACCACAGTGGCTTATCACTTTCACGAGCCATACGGTGTGGTCGGTCAGATTATTCCCTGGAACTTCCCGCTGCTGATGGCGGCCTGGAAGCTGGCGCCGGCGCTTGCGGCGGGCAACTGTGTGGTGCTGAAGCCGGCAGAACAAACCCCCACTAGTATCCTGGTCATGATGGAGCTTATCGGTGACCTGTTGCCGGCCGGCACCCTGAACATTGTTAACGGATTTGGTGTCGAGACTGGCGCGCCACTGGCGTCAAGCTCTCGTATTGCCAAGCTGGCCTTCACCGGCTCTACGGCGGTGGGTAATGAAATCCTTAAATGCGCGGCAAACAGCCTGATTCCTTCCACTGTCGAACTGGGTGGTAAGTCGCCCAATATCTATTTCGCCGACGTGATGGACCAGGAAGAAGATTACGTGAGCAAAGCGGTAGAAGGTCTGCTGTTGGGCTTCTTTAATCAGGGCGAAGTGTGTACCTGTCCTTCGCGGGCGCTGATTCAAGAAAGTATGTACGACGACTTTATGGATCGTGTTCTAGCTCGAGCCAAGCAGATCAAGCAGGGCAACCCGCTGGACACTGACACCATGGTTGGCGCCCAGGCCTCCCAGGAACAGATGGACAAGATTCTCTCATATCTGGAAATCGGCCGCGGCGAAGGCGCTGAAATCTTGATCGGTGGTGGCCGCACGCAGTTGCCTGGCAATCTGTCTGGCGGTTTCTACATTGAACCGACCCTGATGAAGGGCCACAACAAGATGCGAATCTTTCAGGAAGAAATTTTTGGGCCGGCCCTGGGTATTACCACCTTTAAGACCGAGGCAGAGGCGCTGGAAATCGCCAACGATACCCAATACGGGCTCGGTGCCGGGGTGTGGACTCGGGATATGAACCTGGCGTACCGCATGGGCAGGGAAATTCAGGCAGGCCGGGTGTGGACAAACTGCTATCACGCCTACCCCGCACACTCTGCCTTTGGCGGCTACAAAAAGTCCGGCATTGGTCGCGAGACCCACAAGATGATGCTGGATCACTACCAACAGACCAAGAACCTGCTGGTCAGCTACAGCAGCAACCCACTGGGCTTCTTTTGAAGCGCTCCCGCCCGGTCACTGCTATTCCCCAGTAGGGTGTCTGGGCACCTCTCGGCAATTGTGTTGCCACTACTGCCGCGCCACCTGGCGCGGCTTTTTTATAACTCGTGGTTATAAAGCTCTGTCTTCGCCTGCCCCGGCCCTGGTGTCTGTGCCGCCAGCTCTGGCTGCTACTAAATCCGGCCGGAACTAGTCCTAAAGTACAGTATTCGCCAGAGGGTGGCCTTCTTACTATGAGTCTAGGCCTGCTTGGTGGGACCACCAAATAAGCCTTAACTCAGTACTCTGAAACGTGTTAACCAAAGAGGTAATAGCCATGTGGGTAAGCCCTTCTTATCAAGATCTGCGTCTCGGTTTTGAAGTCACAATGTACTTCATGAGTCGTTAAGCCGCGTAGCCCGGTGCGCCGGGCTACGCCGATTTTCAACGTTGTCAGATAGTTATCGAGTATGAGAATTCACGTTTTGGGCTCTGCTGCGGGGGGCGGTTTTCCGCAATGGAATTGCAATTGCCACAATTGTTACGGCTTGAGGCACGGCAAAATACAGGCGACGGCCCGCACCCAGTCGTCGATTGCGATCACCACTGATGACCGAAAGTGGTTGGTGGTCAATGCGTCGCCGGATATTCGTGCCCAGTTGGAGTCCTTTCCTGAACTTCAGCCCCATCGGGGCCTGCGGGATACCGGTATTGGTGGCGTTGTTCTGGTAGATAGCCAGATTGACCACACTACCGGTCTGCTGACGCTGCGCGAGGGCTGCCCCATCGACGTGTATACCACCGCAATGGTGAAACAGGACTTGAGCACTGGATTTCCGCTGCTGAATATCTTGTCTCACTGGAATGGCGGTGTTCGCCATCATGAATTAGCCATTGATGGCGGCCCCTCACACCTCAATGGTTTTCCAGATTTGCGGCTCACCGCAGTGCCCTTAAATGGTAAGGCGCCTCCTTATTCTCCCCACCGCCATGACCCCCATGCGGGAGACAATATTGGCTTGTTTATCGAAGACCTGACCTCGGGCGGCAGTGTGTTTTATGCGCCGGGACTGGGAGGTCTCACCGATGCCGTTGTGGAGTATATGTTGCTCAGTGATTGCTTGATGGTGGATGGCACCTTTTGGCGTGAAGACGAGATGATCTACGCCGGTGTGGGCACTAAGTTGGCGAAGGAGATGGGGCACCTGCCGCAGGCAGGTCAGGGCGGTATGATCGAGCTACTGCGTCGATTCAAGGATCAGCGCAAGATCCTTATTCATATCAACAATACCAATCCAATCCTGGACGAGAATTCACCGGAGCGCGCCAAGCTGGTCAAGGAAGGGATTGAGGTTGCCTACGATGGTATGGATATTTCAATAGCCAACCCCAGCTACCTCAGCCAGCCGATTGCGCAAGGGGAGATGTAACCGTGGCCACTGCAGCGTTGAGTCGGGATGAATTCGAACGACAGCTCAAGGATAAGGCGCTTTACTACCATATTCACCACCCTTTCCACACCGCAATGCACACCGGCGATTGCAGCGCTGAGCAGATTCGTGCCTGGGTCGCGAACCGCTTTTACTATCAGGACAATATTCCGCTGAAAGACGCGGCGGTGATGGCCAATTGTCCGGACCGAGACATTCGTCGGGAGTGGGTGCAGCGGATTCTCGATCACGATGGGCGCGGTGACGACCCGGGTGGCATCGAGGCGTGGATATATTTGGGCGAAGCTGTTGGCCTCTCCCGCCGGGAATTACTGGAACATCGTTACGTGCTCCCCGGCGTGCGATTTGCTGTGGATGCCTACGTAAACTTTGCCCGCCGAGCCACGTGGCAGGAGGCGGTGTGTTCCTCTCTCACCGAAATGTTTGCGCCGGAAATTCATCAGCGCCGTCTGGATACCTGGCCTCAACACTATCCCTGGATCGATTCATCAGCGTTGCACTATTTCCGCAAGCGCCTCGGTGAGGCCCGCCGGGATGTTGAGCACGGTCTGGCGGTGACTCTGGATTACTTTGACACCGCCGCGCTGCAGCAGAAAGCATTGAACATACTGCAGTTTAAGTTGGACGTGTTATGGAGCCTGTTGGATGCCATTACCCTGGCTCACGTCTATAACCGCCCGCCCTACCACCACCTTAACGGAGACGGATAATGATCGATATGAGCCAAAAACCGATTGTAAACCGACACGTGCGTTTGCAGTGGGAGCCTAGCCAGTCCAGCTATGTTCTGCTCTATCCAGAGGGTATGGTGAAACTCAACGTCAGTGCCAGCGAAATTCTTCGCGAGTGTAATGGTGAACACACCGTTGCTGACATTTGCCATACCCTGCAGAGTCGCTACCCCGAGGCTGGCAGTTTGCATCAGGACGTGTGCGATTTCTTCTCCGGTGCGGGCGACAAAGGCTGGACCGATTTTGTCTGATCGGGCTGGGCCTCCTCTGTGGCTGCTGGCGGAGCTGACCTACCGCTGTCCCTTGCAGTGTCCGTATTGTTCTAACCCACTGGACTTCCATCGCCACAACCAGGAGCTGGATACTGAAGAATGGTTGCGCGTCTTTAAAGAGGCCCGGGAAATGGGGGCGGCGCAGTTGGGTTTATCGGGAGGGGAACCCTTAATTCGCCAGGATTTGGAAACCCTTATCGCTGAAGCCAGAGGCATGGGGTATTACACTAACCTGATCAGTTCCGGCATAGGTATGACCCGGGAGCGAGTGGCATCCCTTAAAAAGGCGGGGCTGGATCATATTCAGTTGAGCTTCCAGGACAGCGACCCCGCAGGCAACAACGCTCTGGCGGGGAGCCATAAAGCCTTTAAAACTAAGTTGGAAATGGCGCAGTGCGTCAAAGAGTTTGATTACCCTATGGTGATCAACTTTGTCTTGCATCGACAGAATATCGATCATATAGAGTCTATTCTGCAATTGTGCGCTGAAGTGGGTGCCGACTATGTGGAGCTGGCGAACGCGCAGTATTACGGCTGGGCGCTACATAATCGCGATGCCCTGCTACCCACAAAGGAGCAGATTGAGAAAGCTGAAGCGGTAACGGCGCGTTTCCGTAAGCGTTACGGCAAGGCCATGCAAATTTATTTTGTGGTGCCGGATTACTTTGAGTCCCGCCCGAAGCCCTGTATGAACGGTTGGGCTTCCATCTTTCTTACCATCACGCCTGATGGGCTGGCACTGCCCTGCCACAGTGCCCGGGACTTGCCCATTGATTTCCCGTCAGTGAAAGATCACAGCATCGATGACATTTGGTGGCAGTCCCCCGGGTTTAATCACTTCCGGGGCGACAGCTGGATGAAGTCGCCCTGTCGGGAATGCGATGAAAAGGAACAGGATTTTGGCGGTTGCCGATGTCAGGCCTATCTGCTCACTGGCGACGCCGCCAATGCCGACCCGGTCTGTGCCAAATCGCCTCATCACCACAGCGTTAAGAGCGCCGTCGAAAGGGCGGCTGGCTCGGATGATGTGCAAGCTCTGGTATTGCGCAATGTGGGTAATGCCAGGGCTCTCTCTGCGGAGGAACAGTGATGATTCGCCTCCTTTGGGTAGTGTTTGTTGTTCTGCTTGGCTTAGGCCCTGCTAGTGCCGATACGCTACCCAGCGTCCGGGTGGGGGTATTGAAATTTGGAACAGTGAGCTGGGAGCTGTCGGTAATACGGTATCACCAGCTGGATAGGGAAGCCGGCTTTTCGATGCAGGTCGTGGAATTTGCCTCGGGCAATGCCGCCGCAGTGGCCTTACAAGCCGGTCACGTCGATATTATCGTCAACGATTGGCTGTGGGTGTTGGAGCAAAACCGGCGCCAGAAACAATATCGTTACTACCCTTACTCAACGGCGGTGGGCGGCCTGGTGGTATCGCCGGAGTCGGGTATTCAGTCCCTCGCTGACCTCGAGGGCAAGCGATTGGGTGTGGCCGGCGGTCCTGTCGATAAAAGCTGGCTGCTGATTGCCCGATATGCCAAGAAGGCGGCCGGTATCGATCTGCGCAGCGATGCAGACGTGCGCTTCGCGGCGCCGCCTTTGTTGAACCGGATGCTATTGAATGGCCAGTTAGACGCGGTTGTTAACTATTGGCATTACAACGCGCGCCTGGTTGGCCAGGGCATGTCTGTTTTACTGCCAACGGCAACCGCGATGGCCGAGTTGGGTATTGGCGGTGAGACGCCCATGTTGGGTTGGGTATTCGATGCACAGTGGCCTGGCGCGAAATCGGGATTGGTTGATCGCTTTCTGGCGACCTCCTACCGGGCCAAGCACATCCTTGCCACCGAGAGGGGAGAATGGCAGCGGATAAAACCCCTTATGCAGACTGAGAACGAGGCTGTATTTCAATCTTTAATCGACGCCTACCGCCATGGCATACCTAAAAGTTCAGCTGCGGGGCGGGAATCGGTGGTGCTGCTACACCAACTGCTAACAGAGCTCTCTAGCGGATTTACCTATTCAGCTAACAATAACAAAGGCAACCTTGGCGCCGCCTGGTGGCAGGGGAGTAAAGAATCGTGAACTCTCACTATGGGCAACTCGGCAATACGATTTAGTTCCCTGGCTGCGCTGTTATTGGTGTGGCACATAGTGGTGTGGTGGGGACAGCCTGAAGCTTTGCCGGCGCCGCTCGCTGTGGCTCAGCGTCTGTGGAGTGAAGGCGGTCAGGGTGATTTGTTTATGCACATGTGGGCCACATTGCAGCGTGTTGCCATCAGCTTTAGTGCCGCGCTCGTCCTGGGGGCAGCACTGGGGCTGCTTATGGCACGTTACCGAACACTCGATGCCTTGCTGGATGTGCCGTTAACCCTGTTGCTCAATGTACCGGCATTGGTGGTGATTATCTTGAGCTTCATCTGGCTGGGTTTGACCGATGTAGCAGCGGTGGTCGCCGTGACTATCAACAAGTTACCGACAATAGCGGTGACTCTGCGGGAAGGGGGAAAGGCAGTTAATGCCGGTCTATTAGAAGTGGCGAGTGTGTTTGGCGTGTCTAGCTGGCGCCGCTTCTCCCAGGTGTATCTGCCGCAGCTGGTGCCCTATTTTTTAGCGGCCTGCCGCGCCGGTTTGGCACTGGTCTGGAAAATCGTACTGGTGGTGGAGCTAATGGGCTGCAGCAACGGGGTCGGCTTCAAGCTCGGTGTTTACTTCCAATATTTTGATATTGAAGGGATTTTAGCTTACACCGCGGCCTTTGTGATTATTATTTTATTACTGGATAGCGTATTCATGCGCCGGTGGGAGGCAAGGATAGAGGCATGGCGGGGGCGATAAGGGTCAGTGTCGAAGATAAGCGCTTTCCCGGCACCGGCAAGAGCGTGATAAAGGGACTGAACCTCACTCTCAAGGAGGGGGAGTTCACTGCCATAATTGGGCCCTCAGGGACCGGTAAAACCACGTTGTTGCGTATCATGGCGGGGCTTGACCGCCGTTTTGGCGGTAATATTACTGGCGTGGATAGCATTGGTATGGTTTTCCAGGAGCCACGCTTGATGCCGTGGTTAAATGTGCTTGATAATATTTGTTTGGTTGCTGACGACCCCAGTACCGATGATGTAAAAGCGCGCGGCCGTGCTTTGCTCGAGCAGGTTGGTCTGGCGGACTGGATGTCGGCCTATCCACATGCCCTCTCCGGAGGGATGCAGCGACGGGCTGCACTGGCCCGGGCCCTGATGCCGGGGCCGCGTCTAATACTGATGGATGAGCCCCTGGTGTCCTTGGACAAGGGGGCAGCCAAAGAGCTTGTGGAGTTGATCACGGCACTGTGGCAAGAAAATAACTACACTATAGTGTACGTCACACACCTGGTCGATGAGGCCATTGCGATGGCCGATAGAATCGTATTTCTGTCGGGATCGCCGGCCAGTATAGCAGGGGAGGTCACTATCCCCTTGCCCCACCCTCGTACTGATAAGGATATTGCTCGAGTTAGGGAGACGGTTGTCGCCGCCATGCTGTGACAACGGTTTTTCTGGGTAGGGTAAACCACGCTGTGTTCGCGATAAGAGCAATACGGTGGTGCGATAAAAAGTAGAAACACAAAACAGAAATAAAAAAAATAATGTGGGAATGAGGACTACTAAATGATGGCATTAGAATCGCAAACCATGGCAGAACATGCAGCGGTCGCCTATGGCAGCTCGGAGAGTCAAGACGCTGCTGTTGCCGCTACAGAATTGTTTGATGGCCTCAGTGGTGTCGAACCTGCCTGTGTGATCTTTTTTTGCTGCGTGGATTACAACCGGGAGGAATTAGGTAGGGCGTTGGCTACCCTATTTGGCGATATCCCTGTTTTGGGTTGCACCACCGCTGGAGAGATTTCCCCCTTTGGCATGCGTAGTGGGTCTATTGCGGGCTTTGCCTTGTCGAGAGATCACTTTGTTGTCGAAACCACGCTGCTACCTAACCTAGCCTCTTTTTCTGAACGGGGAGCATTCGATACCATAAAGCAGTCCTTAGAACGCCTTGAGGATAAGGCCCTGGCACCTGTCGGAGAAAACAGTTTCGCCCTCTCTTTACTCGACGGCCTCTCTGTTCAAGAGGAATTGGTCTTAAGTGCCTTGAACGACGCATTGCCGGGCATCCCGCTAGTGGGTGGCTCGGCGGGGGATAATCTGCACTTTCGCGATACCCACATTTATTACGACAAGCAATTCTTCAGCAATGCAGCGGCCATCATTCTGGTCAATACTCGACGACCCTTCACCGTAATTCACGGCCACCATTTGACGCCAGGCGAGGAAAAATTGGTTGTGACCAAAGCCGATGCTGCCAAGCGTATTGTTTATGAATTTAACGCAGAGCCGGCGGCCCTGGAGTACTGCCGCATCATGGGGATTTCCCTGGATGAGCTGAGCACTCGCAATTTTGCGATGCATCCCCTGTCTGTACAGGTCGGCGATAATACGTTTGTGCGATCCGTGCAGCAGGTTAACGATGATCTGAGTCTGACCTTTTTCTGTGCGATTGATACCGGTATTGTGCTGACAAAAATGAAAAATGGTCGCCTGATTGAGGAGTTCGATCAGCGTATGCGTCGCGTTGTCGCCGAAGTGGGTGACCCGGATATCGTCATTGGTTACGACTGTATACACCGCCGTATCGAAGTTGAAGACACGGACAGTTCAGAAGCGTTAGAAGCACTCTATCGTCGTTATAAGATTGTTGGATTCAATACCTACGGTGAGCACTGCGACGCAATGCATGTCAACCATACCTTCACTGGTGTTGCAATCGGTAAGTACGATGACTTCCCCCTTTGAAAGTGCCCATGCACAGCACAGCGACGCAGAGGGCAAGGTCGGGAGCCGGCGCAACCAAGAGTTGGAAAGCGTCATTGAAGCGCTGCAGTATGAAAACGAAAAGCTAAAAAAAACCAACCAGGTTCTGATTGAACGGGTCGAGCAGGGTTGGGCAAACCATGGCGATGCCTATCGCTCCTTCCAAAATGCGGCTCTGCTGGCCGATAAGGTCAAAGATCGCACCATTAAGCTGCGAAAAACCCTCTATAAGCTTGAAGAGGCCAATCAAAATCTATCGCTGACGCGCCTGGAGTTCGCGCACTCCCGTCAGCGATTGCTCGACACTATAGAGAGTATTTCAGACGCCATTGTACTATTCGATAAAGATCGGCGTTTGGTGTTGGGTAACAGCCATTTCTACGATTTTTGGCGAGGCACCGGGGCAAATTTCGAGGTGGGGACAACGACCTTCCGAGAATTGTCGTTGATGGCGGTTGAGCACGGCATCTTTGACCCTCATGGCAAACCCTTTGAAAAACTCGTGGCCCGAGGGGACGGGAATCGAGACAGTGTTATTCGCTTGGCCGATGGGCGTTGGTTGCAGGTGTCGGAGCGCCCAACGGCGGATGACGGCCTAGTGGTTGTCTACAGTGACATTACCCGCCTTAAAGAAAATGAAATTGCCCGGCAGGAAAAAGTCTTGGCCGAGCAAAACCGTGTCCTGCAATCGATGATCGCCAACTTGCCCTTGGGGGTGTTGTTGGTTAATGCCAGTCATCAGGTCGAAGCCTGGAACCAGCTGTTAATTGAACTCACTGGGCTTGCCCCTGAGAGCGTCGCTAAAGGCGCGAATTTCCACGATATGTTTTCTGGCACAGCGTTGGAAGGTATCAGCTACTCTCCGGACACACTGGCAGATCGCGGGCAGCGTTCATTGTTCCAGACTGAAGAGCTGCTTGATGATGGCCGTGTGATCGCGATAAAAAGCCACCTTATACCCGGTGGTGGTTTTGTGAATACCTACCAGGATGTGACTCAGCAACGTCGCACCGCAGAAGCGCTGAAAAATGCCTACCAACATATGGAAAAACGCGTCCATGAGCGAACTGTGGAATTGTCAGCACTGAATCACAAGTTGCGCAATGAGATTGAAGAAAGGGCACAGGTAGAAGATAGCCTATTGGTGGCCAAGCGCGAAGCAGAAGCCGCTAACACCTCAAAAACCAAGTTCATTACCGCTGCCAGCCACGATTTACTTCAACCGCTGAACGCTGCCAGGCTATTTGCGACCGCCCTAATGGATTATGAGCTGCCGGTACAGGCCAGGCAGTTAGCCAACTCTCTCAGCTACTCCCTTGCCGATGTTGAGTCTTTGCTGGGTACCCTGGTCGATATCTCCAAGCTGGAGGCCGGCATAGTCGAGCCTGTGCGGGAGGCCTTTTGTGTTAATACTCTAATTAACAACCTTGCCAAAGAGTTTCAGCAGCAGGCTCGCAGTAACCAACTTGGCTTCGATTATATTGAAGCCAATGTCACGGTTTACTCAGATAGCCAACTATTGGCCCGGATATTGAGAAACTTCCTCAGCAACTCCCTGCGCTATACCGACCGGGGCCGGATCCTGCTGGGCTGTCGGCGCCGGACCGATTATGTGGAGATCCAGGTATGGGACACGGGTATTGGTGTACCAGAGGATCAACTTGAAGAAATATTTCGTGAGTTCAAGCGTATTAACGGCGAGACCCGTCGTGAAGACAAGGGCTTGGGGCTGGGCTTGGCCATTGTTGACAAGCTGTCAGGGGTGCTCGGGCACGACATAAAAATTACTTCAGAGCTGGGTAAAGGCTCTATGTTCTCGGTATGTGTGCCCTATGCCGATGCGCGCCAGCAACAGTGTAGTAGCGAGCAGCAGGCCTCGGCTGTTGGCGGCAATCACTTGAGTGGCTGTTCCGTACTGGTTGTAGATAACGACCGCTCAATTTGTCTGGGTATGTCCGCCGTGCTTGAAAGCTGGGGCTGTAAGGTCAGGACGGCGCAGAGCCTGAAAGACCTAGTGGACCGGGACGTGCTATCGCCCGAGCCGGATGTGTTGATTCTAGACTACCATCTAGATGATGACACTACCGGCCTGGATGCCGAAGCAATGATTAGCCTGCGCCTTGGACACCGGATTCCCAGTCTGTTCATCACTGCCAACTACAGCAACGAGCTAAGGCAGTTGGTGAAGGAGCAGGGCTTTCACCTGCTTAATAAACCCATTAAGCCCCTGAAGCTGAAATCTGTTTTGGCGTACTTGCTGTCGCAAAAGGGCGATGCCGTGGAGGCCGGGTAGGGGGCGCCGCTTATCTAGAGCGATGCAGGTAGTGGTCAAAATCTATGGCCGCTGCACACAGCACGGCCTTCATGCGGTTTTGCACGTTGAGCTTGCGTAAAATGGCCGACACGTGGGCTTTGACGGTGGTTTCGGCGATTTTCAGTTCGTAGCCTATCTGCTTGTTGGATTCTCCTTTCGCCATGCGCTCAAATACGAGTAGTTGTCGCCGGGTCAGCGATGAGATTACTTCCGAGGGAATGGCGTGGTCAGGGCGCCGGTTGCCGCTTGTTTCGCTCTGCCGAATTATATCGGGCGGTAAAAAGGCCTGCCCATCCAGGACTTGTTTTATCGCATCGATAATGTTTTCCCGTGGCATGGACTTGGTGATGAAGCCCACTGCGCCATAGGCCATCGACTGCAATACCACATTTTTGTTTTCTTCAGCCGACAACACCACAACGGCGACGTCGGGATGAGTGTTGCGGAGGGTGACAATGCCATTTAGCCCATCCATTCCCGGCATGTTGAGGTCGAGTAACACAAGGTCCAGGTCGGGGTGTTGGTCAAGGTAGTCCAGGCTCTCTTCCAGAGAGCCCGTCTCGCCAATCTGAGCATCGTTGAACTGCCGCTGGGTCGCATTTCGGATAGCTTCTCGGAACAGCGGATGATCGTCGGCGATAAGTATGTGAATCATGGTTATACGTCCTGCGTGTTATCAACTTTATTGGCCTCAGGTAGCGGGTAAAGCCAAACTATAGCGCGTTTTTTGTTTGGGGTGTAAACCCTGCCTTTGCGTTGAGCTACCCCGCACCAACCTTGCGTTTCAACAGACCTCGTTTTGGGTCGTAGCCCACTATTGCTGCGCTAAATAGTACGGCGGCGGTGGCTGAGCACACTGCCAGGGCTCGGCCGTTGAGCTCGCTGTAAAGGGCAAAACGAATCAGCTCGACGGCGTAGGTGAAGGGGTTGGCCTGACAGATGGCGTGGAGGATTTCGCTGGATTCGCGGATTTTCCACAGGGGGTAAAGCGCGGAGGACATAAAGAACATGGGAAAGACCACGAAGTTCATCACTCCGGCAAAGTTCTCCAGCTGACGGATCAGGGAAGAAAGCAGCAAGCCCAGGGCTCCCAGCAGGAAGCCCGCCAGTAGAATAGCTGGAAGAGCGTAAAAATAGCCACTTGCCGGCGGACTAAACTCAAAGAAACGCGCCACTAGCAGGAAGGCATAGACCTGGGCCAGTGATACTAGTGAGCTGGCGATGAGCTTGCAAGCCAGAAGGAATGGCCTTGGCAGCGGGCTGGTGAGCAATACGCGCATACTGCCCATTTCCCGGTCATAGACCATCGACAGAGAACTTTGCATGCCATTAAACAGCAGGATCATGCCAATCAGCCCTGGAATAATATAGACCTGGTAGGTGATATAGGTCTGATAGGGCGGAATAATGGCTACCCCCAGCGCGGCTCTAAATCCTGCGGCAAATACCACCAACCAGAGTAAAGGCCTGACCAGCGATGATATAAACCGGGAACGTTGTTGCACCACCCGATAGAGCTCCCGCTTGGCGATGCCCATAAAGCCGTGGAAGTAGGCCGAGCGCTTCATGCAACCGCCTCGCTGGGCGTGGTGAGTAGAGCAAATAGTTCACCGATATTGTCGCAATTGTGCTCTTTGAGCAGCGTATCAGCCTGCCCCAGGGCCTTGGTGGTACCGCGGTCCAGTATAAGCAGTGGGTCCCTGGTCTCCAGCTCCTCAATAAGGTGTGTGGTCCACAGAACGGCAATGTTGTGATCTTCGCAGAGCTGTCGAACGTGCCGGTTTAGCGCCGCCCGGGACTCGATATCCAGTCCGGCAGTCGGTTCGTCCAAAAGCAACAGCTTGGGCCTGTGCAACATGGCGCGAGCCAGCTCAATTCGGCGGCGGTGACCGCCGTTTAACTCCCTTACCCGGGCGTGACGTTTGTTCTGGAGTCCAAAGCGGTGCAGCTCGTCGCTAACCCGGATGTAGGTGTCCCGTGCCGACAGGCCGTGCAGAGCACCATGGTAGTTTAGGTTTTGGAGAACGCTAAGGTCGAGGTCCAAGGTGCTTTGCTGAAAGACCACACCGATATCTGACATGATGGCGCTGGGCTGTGCTGAGAGGGAGCGTGAAAATACTTGAATGTCACCACTTGTAGGTTTTAGGAGGCGCGTTAGAAGAGCCATTAAGGTCGATTTTCCGGCGCCATTGGGCCCCAGTAGGCCAAAGAACTGACCGGGCGCGATAGCGAATGTCACGGCATTAAGAGCGGCCTGGTTGCCATAGTCATAGCTGATGTTTGAGATAGCCAAGGCATTATTCGACATGATGCTTACCTCACGGTTTGATCGCGACACCCCAGGGATAGCGTCCGACTTTAATACTCTTTATTACTTTGAGTTCGGGAACATTAATCACCGAAACATCGCCACTGACACCATTGGTACTCAATAAAAGTTGCTCATTGTTGTTCAACGCCAGGTGCCAGACCCGATGGCCGACCAGTAAATATTTGACCACCTTTTTCTTAGCAATATCGATCACCGCAATGTGATTGGCCGGGCCCAGGGCGACAAAGGCGTAACGGCCATCCCGGGTAAGTTGAATACCCACGGGTTGCACACGATCACGGTGGATGCCGGGGATGGAAAATCGATACACGTGCTGAACGGTGCGCTTGCCGACATCAATGACGGTCACTGTGCCGCCTATTTCCGACGAGGCCCATAGCTGGCTACCGTCTTCACTGAACTCGACATGCCTCGGGCGTTGATCAATCAAGGTATTGTCGACCAGCTCATGACTCGTGCTGTCGATCCAATGCAGCATGTTGCTGGTTTCGGATGTGTTGACGACCCACTTGCCATCGGGGCTGACGGCCATTCCCTCCGGTTCCAGGCCCACTTCGATCTGGCTGATAACTTCCTGGGCTTCGATATCAGCCACGGTAACAATAGCGTTGTTCTCGTTAGAGATATACAGAAAGCGGTCATTGGGGTGTAGTGCAAACTGCTCGGGGTCTTCTCCCGAAGGTAGGTTAGCGACAACTTCACCGGTCGCTACATCCAGAACCTGAACCGCATCAGAATCGCTGGCGCAAATATAGAGCTTCGAATAATCTCGATTAAAGGTGATGCCCCGAGGACGCAGACCGACCTCAATAGTTTTGGTAACTGTTAGGGTTTTTAGGTCGATGATAGAAAGCGTGTTGTCTTTTTCGTTGGACACATAGGCCTGTTCAGCGACGCTTGTCATGGCGACAAGAGATAACCCCGCGGCTAAGAAAACATGTAAAGATCGTAAGAAAATCATTGTTCTACAGCTCCGCCGGTGAAGAGGGTTGGGCAAATTGGCATTCCACCTCTGGTTGATCAAAGCCCAACGTATCCATTTCAGACCTTGGGTGTAAGAAGCCTGCTTGCGGTGATTGGCTAACCAGGGACCTGGGATGGGCCAGGGGAATGGGTTGTCGCAATTGACCGTTCCAGCTCCTGAATGACAGAGGTCTGCCCTTAAATCCACTCACCTCGAACCTATCGCTGAGGATGTAGCGGTACAACTTATTGAGGTCGTCACTGTTCGTACGGGTGACTGCCTCGCCGATTACTCTCACTGCTAACCAGGCGGCATAGTCCAGGTCATTCATATCCCGGGATGCGCTCGCTCTAAAGCGCTCTTGAAGCTGGGTAGCGCCCCACTGCTCGACGCTCCAGTGCCAGGCGGTTGGCTTCAGGCCCTGGGTGCCCGCTGCCGGACGGGCTAACCATGTGTTGTAGGGGATGTACTCACCTATATCTCCCCGTTCGTCTGCGATTACTGTTACATCGTAGTTCTTCGCCTGGCTAAAGAGCCTGATTTCTTTTTGTGCGCTGCGGCGTAAATCGCTATCAAAGCTCCATTGCCGCTGATCAACCAAGGTGGCACCAAAGCGCTTGGCACTGTGCTTGACAGAATCCGCATACCGCTTGTCCTCGGCATAGGGGCCGTGCAGTAGTAGCCAGCGTTGCCAACCCTTGGCGACCAGGAATTGAGCCAGTGCGTCGGTAAGCATGGCTCGGCTGGGTGATGTGTGAAGCAGCCTGGGGCGACAATAGTTAGTCCGCAGTACGTTATCCTGATTACTGACATTGAATATAATCGAGGAGCGACTCAAGCCGCTGGATTGGGCCAGTTGTTGCAAGGTTCCAGTGGGGAGGTGCGCAAGAATCAAAGCGCCGTTTACATCTATGTGCTCTAAAACACGGGCAATCAGCGTTTTGGGGTCCCCCTCGCGAATGACTTTTACACGGTAATGTTGACCCAGGAAGCGGCCGGTGGTGTTGTTATCCGCAACGCCCAGTAAGGCGCCAGCAGCCCCACTGTCTTCGGCGGGCGGCCGGATATTGGAAAGCGTAGGCTGGGCGACAAAGACTTGCTCTACATACAGTATTTCGATGCTGCCTACCGGCTGCTTGTCATTACCGTCTGTGGAGGCGCACAACGGGGATGCAAATAGTGCCAGAGCTGCAATTGCTATTGCGATACTGATCAGAATAAAACTGTCTTTCGTGTAGGGTTTCATTGTCGCCAGGCTACCTGTGCCCAATACCATCGTCGTTTATCGTTATTTAGGTATAGGTAAAGCCTAGGACGACTCGCATCGCATTGATATATGCTTTTAGTCGCGACTGACATAGTACTAAAGTAGTAATTTTGGCCGTCAGAACCCGGTTTTACGGTGATCTCCGCTGGAAAATTACGACTTTAGTGTGGTGTCGGTCTATGCTGTGTGACACCAAAGCACAATTGTCCAAGCTCTCGCTGACTCGTTAGCCTAGTGCCCAATACGGTCATTTGTATCTCGACCAACAACGTTGTGTTTTTAATAAATAGAGTGGGCAAGGTTATGAGTTTATCCATTAAAAGATTATCAATGAGTGCTGCGGTAACTACCGTACTGGTTAGTGCCAGTAGTGGGTTGTTCGCACACGGTAATGTTACGCCCCAAGCTGTTGATACCAGCACGCTGCCCTCTTTGGGGGAAGAGTGGCGGCAAGAAAATCCATACCGGGGTGATGAAGAAGCCATCCGGGTTGGAGCATCAGCGTATAACCAAAACTGCGCGCGCTGTCACGGTCTGGAAGCGATCTCGGGTGGAATTACCCCGGATCTACGAAAGCTTAACGACCCTATGGAGTTCTTCAACGCCGAAGAAGCGGACCAGTGGTTTATGGAGCGGGTAAGAAACGGCGCTGTGGTTGACGGCCGGGTTTACATGCCGCCCTTTGAGGAAATCTTGAGCCAGGAAGCGATGTGGGCTATCCGCTCATATATCGATACCCGCAAAATCGAAGAATAAAACGCGGTAGTGTAATGATGAGATTTGGCGGGTTTTGCTTGTGCTTTTGCGCGTTGCTGCTGGCAGCAAGTCAGTCTGCAGCGCGAAGCCTGGAGGACATCCAGGCTTCCGGGTACATCGAGTTCGCGGTGTACCGGGATTTCCCGCCTTACTCCCAGCTTGTTGACGGCAAGCCCGAGGGAATCGATATCGATTTGGGTAAGGCAATAGCCGAGAGGCTGGCACTGAAGCCCCGCTGGATGTGGGTCACTGCCGATGAAACCGTCGACGACGATTTACGCAATGCGATTTGGAAGGGCAATGTCATAGAGCGTCGAGTCGCCGATGTAATGTTGCGGGTTCCCTATGACCGCCGCTACAGTTACGCACGTGACGGTTATGGTCTACCGCGGAATGATCTGGTTGTTATGCTGGCGCCCTATCACACAGAGTCCTGGCGTATCGCTCGGAATCTGGACAAAATCGGCGATGTAAGAAACCTGGCCATATTTCAGTATCAACCTATCGGTGTAGAGCTGGACAGCCTACCGGATTTCTTTTTGTCCGGTTTTCTGGGCGGGCGATTGCGAGACAACGTCAGGCATTACATCCGCATTCAGCAAGCCACTGCTGATTTGCTTGAAGGGAAAATCAGTGCCGTCGCCGGTATGCGTACCCAGTTGGAGTGGACTCTAAATGCTTCGGGGGAAAATATTGATATCGACAGCGATGGCTTAGAGACTATGGGCAGCCTCGACTGGGATATTGGTATTGCTATCCGCCACGACTTCAGACCGCTGGGCTATCGACTGGAAAGCGTCATCAAGGCGCTAATTGATGAAGGCCTTGTCGAAAACATCTTCGCCCGTTACGGCGCAGGTTATGCGCGCCCCTCCTTGTATAGCAGTGCTCCCCAAAACGCCGCCAACTGATACCAAATTACTACCAATGTAGTGTCTTTGCAGTGCCCTAGGTCAATTGTTGCCCCCCTATTCCCCTTTCATACTCAAGATCAGACGTATTGCCTTTTGGGAAAACGTTTGACCGGATCACCCGGCGTTAGATGTGGTGCTTTAAAGATTGTTGCCACGTTGCAATATAAATATAGAGTTCAGAAGGAGAATTCCGATGAAGAGAACGCTGTTAGGTAAGTCGATAGGTCTCGCCATTGCTATGGGATTGACGGCCAGCGTGGCGACGGCGTCAGTCAACGATGCCGATATCGTTAATGATGCCGTGACGACAGAAGATATCGTCAGTTACGGTTTGGGGCCCCAGGGGCAGCGCTTTAGTCCCCTTAAATCTGTCAATACCAAAAATGTTAAGAATCTGGTGCCGATCTGGTCTTTTTCTTTCGGCGGCGAAAAGCAGCGCGGCCAGGAATCTCAGCCTCTGGTTAAAGACGGCGTGATGTATGTGACCGGCTCGTACTCCCGAATCTTTGCTGTCGATGTTAAAACCGGTGAAGAGCTGTGGCAGTACGATGCACGCCTTCCGGATGGGATCATGCCCTGCTGTGACGTTATTAACCGCGGTGCGGCCTTGTACGGTGATCTGGTTATCTTTGGTACTCTCGATGCAAAGCTGGTGGCACTTAACGCTAAAACCGGAAAACCGGTCTGGCGCAAAACGGTAGGTGACTATCAAGCGGGCTATTCCATGACTGCCGCGCCACTAATTGTAAAAGGGAAAGTAATTACCGGTGTTTCGGGCGGCGAGTTCGGTATTGTGGGTAAAGTCGAAGCCAGGGATGCCAAAACCGGTAAGTTGATTTGGACTCGTCCCACTGTTGAAGGGCATATGGGCTACCTCAACGGTAAAGAAAACGGCATCACTGGCGGCGAGGCGGGGAGAACATGGCCCGGAGATATGTGGAAAACCGGCGGTGCAGCGACCTGGTTGGGTGGCACCTATGATCCAGACGTCGACCTCCTGTTCTTTGGTACCGGTAACCCGGCACCCTGGAACTCACATTTGCGACCCGGTGACAACCTGTACAGTGCGTCAAGACTCGCCATCGATCCGGATACCGGTAAGATCGTGTGGCATTTCCAAACCACGCCCCACGATGGCTGGGATTTTGACGGTGTGAACGAGGTTGTATCCTTTGACTATAAGGATCGAGGCAAAACTATCAAGGCTGCGGCAACAGCAGACCGCAACGGCTTTTTCTACGTTCTGAACCGGGAAAACGGTGACTTCATTCGCGGCTTCCCCTTTGTGAAAAACATCACATGGGCTAAAGGCCTTGATAAGAATGGCCGTCCTATTTTTAACCCCGATAATCGTCCCGGTAACCCAGCCACCACTGGTAAAGACGGTAAGAAAGGCAAAGACGTCTTTTCTATCCCGTCTTTCTTGGGGGGTAAAAACTGGATGCCAATGGCTTACAGCCAGGACACTGGCCTGTTCTACGTACCCTCTAATGAGTGGGGTATGGATATTTGGAACGAGCCCGTTAACTACAAGAAAGGGGCTGCCTATCTTGGTTCCGGCTTTACCATCAAGCCCATATTCGAGGAATACATTGGCTCTTTGAAAGCGATTGACCCAAAGACCGGTAAAATCGTATGGGAGCATCGCAACAATGCTCCGCTGTGGGGCGGCGTGTTGGCTACGGCTGGTGGCTTGGTCTTTACGGGTAATCCCGAGGGCTACTTGATGGCCTTTGACGCCAAAAGCGGTGAGATGCTGTACAAGTTTAACACCGGCTCGGGTATTGTCAGCTCGCCAATTACCTGGGAGCAAGACGGTGAGCAATATGTCACCGTGGTGTCCGGTTGGGGTGGTGCGATCCCATTGTGGGGGGGCGAAGTCGCCAAGCGCATCAAGAACTTTAACCAAGGTGGTAGCGTTTGGACTTTTAAACTACCAAAGCGTTAATGTTAAAAAGGGGCCTATTTTGGCCCCTTTTCCCACGCCGCCGGTATAATAACAATGACTACGGTACTCCGTGTAAATGCCTTCTTAACCATGGTGTTCGCAATGCTTCTGTTGGCATGTGTCGTTGTTATGGTGAGACAAGCACGGCTAGATATAGAGCGTGAGGTTTCAGCCAGCATGGGCCTTGTAGCGGCGCTGACCGAAGGTTGTCATATGGTGCCCCGACAGTACTGCCCTAGTGCAGACGAGATAACTAAAAAATTACAACACTATCGTCATTTTAAGATTATTAGTGAACCTTCTAACTTGAACATGAGCGAGGACATTATCCCAAGAAGCTCGGGTTCAGTGCCACTGTGGTTTTACGATGCTGTATGGGGTCGGCCGGCCGGAAGACTAATTGAACACATACCTGTCAAAGGTGAGAGGCTATTGCTGGTAGCCGATCCCACTGACGAATTATTGGAGGTTTGGGAGAGTGTCGTACAAATCTTTTTGCTAATTGTAGCCTGTGCGTTAGTAGCCAATGTTGCCGTCTTGGTGGGCGGTCGTATAAGCCTAAGGCCAATTCGCAGATTTTTATGTGCTTTGGACCAAATAGAGAGAGGGAATTATCAGGAGCGATTGCCGAGCTATTCGATATCTGAAGCGCACAGATTGGCGTGCCATTTTAATGAAATGGCTGCTGCGCTGGAAAAGCAACAATACGAAAACCGGCTGTTGAATAGGCAGTTGTTATGTTTACAGGAGCAGGAACGACGGGAGTTGGCGCGGGAACTTCACGATGACCTCGGCCAACACCTCAGTGCTATTAAGGCTGTTGCAGGGACGATCTCGTTAAGCGTAGAAAGTAGCGAGGCGGTGCGCGTAAACGCCAGGAAGATTATTAGCATAAGTAGCAATGTCCTATTGAGTTTTCGCAATATTGTTCATCGCTTGAGGCCTACCGAACTCGATCGTACAGATTTTTACCACGCTTCTCGTCAGTTGTGTAAAACATGGAGCGACAGCGTCAATATACCCTGCCACTATTCCTGCGCGGATTCACCACCTACCTTGAATTCTAATCAGAGTATCCACCTTTACCGGATAGTTCAGGAAGCGTTGAACAATGTTCTGAAACACGCCAACGCTTCTCACGTAGAGGTCTGTATAGACACCTCGCGGGATGGGGATAACCTATATTTATCGATTCTCGATAACGGGGTCGGGATGGATGATGATGCGTGTGCGATAGGTATGGGTATCCGTTTTATGAATGAGAGAGCAGCGGCGATTGGCGCCGAGATCAAGTTCACAGCGAATGATGGGGCGGGAACTAAGATTTGCGTTGAGTTGGCGACTAGTGTCAACGCGGGAGTGCCAGACTACGAGAGGGGTGGAGTGTGAAAATATTAATTACTGATGACCATGCTGTGGTCAGGCAGGGTTATGCTGGACTCTTAATTAGTGTACTACCTGACTCAGTATCGATCCTTGAAACGGATAGTGGCGAGCGTGCGGTAGCGCTGTACAGAAGTGAAAAGCCGGATCTGGTAATTATGGATATTAACTTGCCAGGCATAAGTGGTATCGAAGCGGTACGGCGAATATGCTCTTGGGACAGTGCTGCAGCTGTGTTGATGTTTAGTATGTATGATGAAATCCCAGTCCTAGAGCAAGCGATGGAAGCTGGCGCGAAGGGCTATATTACGAAAAGCTGCGATCCGGAAGTGTTGATTGCCGCTGTTAAAAAAGTTTCTAGCGGTCAGCGTTTTATTCAGTCTGATTTACTCATGGGAATGGCTTTCAATAAAAATGTCCCTGGTGAGCGGTTCTCTAATATGACGCAGCGAGAGTTTGAGATTTTTGTCAACCTCGCGAGGGGGTTAAGTACAGAGTGTATTGCTAACCAAATGTGTTTGAGTAGCAAGACCGTAGCGAATTACAGCAGTCAACTAAAGAGTAAGCTACAAGTCAGTAACACTGCGGAACTTGTACACCTTGCTATCCAGAATGGGCTGATAAAAATTGGGCAGTTTCAGGTTGATAGAGAAACGATATAGTTGCTTTGATAGATTTTAGAGTTCTCGAAGGCGCCTACCAATCGAAGGGGCAGCCGAGGCAATCTGTCATTCGCGCACCTTGAAATATCCCATATCTTATGTTGGCTCCACGCAAGTCAGCGCCGAGAAAATCGGCATAGTAGAACTTTGCTTCCTGCAAATTGGCATTTCTCAAGTTTACTTTCTCTAAGCGTACTTTGCTCATCCATGCCATTTCCAGGTTAGACGCTTGCATATTTGCGCCAACCAATCTGGCACCACTAAAACGCGCAAATTCCAAATTGGCGCCGCGGAGACTGGCATTATCAAGTACTGCTCCTTGGAAGAAAGCGGCCCAGCCGTTAATCCCATCTAGATCAGCACCCTGCAGGTTTGCGCCGCGAAGGTTGGCGTGGCGTAAATCTGCCCTAGCTAGCTTTGCACCGCGGAGATTGGCGCCAGCTAAATTAGCCTGTTGTAGGTTGGCGTGCCGCAGGTCGGCACCCGGGCAATGGGTTTTAGGCTGAATGACGCAATCTCCAATTTTGCGGCTGTTCCCAGGTTCTGCATTCTGCGCGTTTAGCGAAGTGGCAAATATAAATAGGCTTATGATTAGTGACTTCAACGATGTAGATGACGGCATAAAATGCTCCGGTATAGCGAGTGAGTCGTTAAAAAAGGCCCGCTTATGGGCGGGCCAAGGATGACTCCAATAGAGTCAGAAGGAACTCATAGTCACTTGCTCGCCCAGCGGGGAATCTTGAACACCCAGAATGCGCCCCCCTGGGGAACAGGTTTGGTTAACTCTGCCATGTCGCCACCCCAAAGTGGAACTGCACCGCCGTAGCCTGAGGCGACACCTACATATTGTTCTCCATCCATTTCCCATGTAATTGGTGAAGAGACGATTCCGCTGCCAGTTTGGAATTTCCAGAGCTCTTTACCGGTTTTGGCATCGAAGGCTTTAAAGTAACCGTCACCGGTGCCTGTGAAGATAAGGTTGCCTGCGGTAGCCAAGACTCCAGCCCATAGAGGTAGCTTCTCCTTGTGTTCCCATACAATTTTTCCTTTTACTGGATCAACTGCACGCAATATACCCACATGGTCATCGTACATCCGTTTTATGCGGAAGCCCTGGCCCAAGTAGGCTGAACCTTTTTCATATTTTACTTCTTCAGTCCAATAGTCTTCCTTCCAGTGGTTTGCGCCCAAGTAAAACAAGCCCGTGTCTTGGCTGTATGCCATTGGGTTCCAGTTTTTACCACCTAAGAAAGGCGGCGATACTTCAATAGATTTGCCGCGTTTCTTGCCTGGCTCGGGCAGAGGCGGCCGCTGTCCTTCGACTTCTACCGGGCGGCCTGTTTTTGGATCGATGTGAGTGGCCCAGGTAATGTTATCGACGAAGGGAAAGCCGCGAATAAACTCGCCGTTCTCCCTGTCGACGACATAGAAGAATCCGTTGCGGTCGGCGTGAGCGGTTGCCTTTACAAGTTTTCCTTTGTCCTTGTACTCAAATAGAACAAGCTCATTGTTGCCCGAGAAGTCCCAAGCGTCGTTGGGTGTATGTTGATAGAACCATTTCACTTCGCCAGTGCTTGGGTCGACACCTACTTGACCCGACGTATAGAGGTTGTCGTAGTCTTGAGGGTTGCCACCCTTCGAGGTGCGTTTCCAGGTGTTCCATGGGGCGGGATTGCCGGCGCCGATAATAATGGTATTGGTATCAACGTCGAAACTGGCGCTCTGCCACGGTGCGCCACCACCGTGATGCCAGGCTTCAACCAGTTCTCCTTTTTCATCGCGCGGCCAGGAGGGCGCTTCTATATCACCGGTAGGTGTGCTGGGCTTCCCATTTAGACGTCCCATATGGCCTTCGACAAACGGGCGCATCCATATTTCCTCGCCCGTCATTGGGTCTCGGGCAAAAAGTTTGCCAACGACCCCAAATTCGTCCCCGGACGATCCATGGATCAACAGGACCCTGCCGGATTTTTGGTCTTTCACTATAGTAGGTGCGCCAGTCATAGTGTATCCGGCAGAATGATCGCCAAATTTCTTCTTCCACACCGGTTTGCCGGTGTCTTTGTTTAGGGCGACCACGGCGGCGTCTAGTGTGCCAAAGAACACTAAGTCTTTGTATATAGCTGCGCCTCGGTTGATAACATCACAGCATGGACGAATATCCTCAGGGAGGCGGTGTTTGTAATTCCATTTTTGTTTTCCCGTGCGTGCATCAATTGCAAAAATTCGAGAATAGGATGCGGTTACATAGAGCGTACCATCGTGGAACAGTGCTTGTGTTTCCTGCCCCCGCTGCTTTTCATCCCCGAAAGACATTGACCAAGCAGGTGATAGAGCTTGAATATTTCTATCGTTGATTTTCGAAAGTTTGCTGTATCGCTGAGCCTTCGGTCCCATGCCATACATTAAAACATCCTGGGCGCTATCTTGATCTTGGAGTATATCATTCCATTCGACTTTTTCTGCTAATGCGTTATTGCTTGTGAGCGAGCCTGCAAAAATGAGGGCGCTGAGTGTGCTAGTAAGCATCGTTGAACAACGTTTATTCCTGTAATTGTGTGACCGTTCAAAGCATGTCTCTGTTTTTGTTTTCATACCACTCTCCTCGATGGCGTCTCCAATAAATAAGTCCGTAGCACGGAAGAGATATAATTATCTTATTCGCGTTGTCTAGAAATGGAGATTTACACTGGGAGGTCGGGAAAAATTCCCGCGGATAAGAAGTTAATTGGAGAATCAGCCAGACTACAGCACGCCCGTCTTTTCGCGAGCGTGCAAAGATACTTTAAAGAAAATTAACTGTCAGGTTAATGGAGTTTTAATCGCGGTTTTATCTTTCTATGAAGACGTGCGGCGAAGGCAATAACGAGAGAGTGAACTAAGCCATGCACTGAAACTAAATGCATTCGGTACAGAGATAGATAGACGATACGTGCAAGGAAGCCACCAATGCGCAGTTCGCCGCAGGCCAAGCCGCCAAACAGCCCGCCCACCGTATTGAATCGACTGAGGGATACCAGCGAGCCGAAGTCTCGATAGTGAAACGCCTTCGGCGATTTATCTTTACGCAGGCGGAGGATGTTTTTATAAGCCACGTCAGCCATTTGGTGAGCGGCTTGGGCGCGTGGAGGAACAAAGCCACCGTTGGGTAACATAAGGCTAGCGCAGTCGCCAATGGCAAAAATATGTTCGTCTCCGCAGCACCGTAAATCGGGAAGTACCGTAAGTTGATTGCGATTATTAGTTTGCAGGCCCTCTATCGCGCTCAACCAGCCAGGGGCTTTTACGCCGGCCGCCCACACCTGAAGGTCGCCGGCTAAGGTATCGCCACCGGCCGTTTCCAGACCATCACTGCGGCATGCCTTAACGGCGATCCCGCAGCGGACGTCCACGCCAATTTTCTCCAATGTCTTTGTGGCTGAGGCTGATAGTTTTTCGGACAGCGCCGGAAGAATGCGGGGCCCTGCTTCCAGCAGTGTCAAGCGGAATGTCACCGGCGTCGCGGTGGCGCTGGTGTATTGTCGGAGCTCTTCAGCGGTGTGAGTTAGCTCGGCTGCCAATTCAACGCCAGTGGCACCGCCACCGATGATATTGATATTGAGGGTGGGTTTTGTCTGCTTGCTGTGGGCTATGCCCATGCAATATTCCAGCAAGGTGCTGTGAAATTGTTCGGCTTGTTGCTTACTGTCGAGGAAATAGCAATGCTCAAGCGCGCCCGGCACGCCGAAATCGTTGCTGACTCCCCCAACGGCTAATACCAGGTAGTCGTAATGCAGTTCGCGCTTTGGGATGCGAGTGCGGCCGTGCTGATACACTTCTTCAGACAATGTCAGGGTTCGTGTCGAAGGGTCGACAGCATTGACACTGCCTTGAATAAACTGGAAGTGATGTCGACGGCCGTGAAAGCGAAAATTCAGCTCGTCGAAAGCCGCGTCAATGGTACCCGCTGCGACTTCGTGTAGCAGCGGTTTCCACAGGTGAGTGGGGGAGCGGTCGATTAAAGACACTTGAACAGTTCTCTTTCTATGAAAGTGCCGACCAAGGCGTGTTGCCAGGGAAAGGCCACCAGCGCCGCCACCGACAATGATAATGTGCTCCATAACGGACCCTCAGATAATACTTTGCGGCAAACAATAGCAATCATGAGTCCGTTCCCACCATGCCACTAAAGGCGCGAATAGGCACTACAACGGTGTTATTAGTCGAATACGAGATTTTGGGCGAAGGCGTCGGTGGCCTTCACTAGCTCGCGGCAAATAAGTGAGTCCTCGGCTAGGTGGCCGCCGTTGTTGACGCGACTCATGCTGGCCCAGGGCAAGTGCTTGGCGAGAGTTTCTGAGGCGCTAAGGCGGCACAGATAATCATCGCGCCCATGGATGATTTTGATGGGCACTTGGGGCAGTTGGTGTAAATGATCGGCGATAGGGTGTTGGTCGAGAAAATAGTCGTGATAGGCGTAATGCAGCGCAATACTGGCTTTCTCTATTAGTAACTTTTCTTCAAGCTGAGATAGTGAGACGCTAGATGGCGAAGGGCGCTCTCTTCCCAAGGTTACGACGCTTGACCATGTCTCCCACAGTTTGGCATACATTAATTGCGTCCTGTGGTCGTCACTGCATAGTCGCTGGTAGTAGGCAGACACCATGTCGTGTTGTTCGTAGTCATTCACTGCATTACTAAATTGCTGCCAAGCCAAGGGGAAGTGGCGATTGGCACCGCGTTGAGTGAGCCAGTGAAGATCGGCCTTTCGAGCCAGGAAGCTGCCCCGCAGAATCATCGATGATACGGCCCGGGGGTAATGCTGTGCATATACCAGGGCCAGCGCCGCCCCCCAGGAACCGCCAAATAGCATCCAACTGGAGATATTCAGGGACGTTCGCAATGCTTCAATATCGTCGATAAGGTGCCATGTTGTATTGTCTTGGAGACCGCCATGGGGTTGGGAGCGTCCACAGCCCCGTTGGTCGAGCAAGATGATGTGATAGTGCTGGGGGTTAAAAAAGCGGTGGTGGTGGGGCCGGCAACCGGAACCTGGACCGCCGTGAAGGAATAACACCGGCAGCCCGCGGGGATTACCGCTGGTCTCAACATGCAAACGATGTCGGCCCGCACTCAGGGTAGTGCGTTGAATATCTTGAGGAGGCGGGTAGAGGGTATCCATACGATAAACACTATAGCAGTGAGGGGTATTGCCGTGAGTCATACTTTGGTCGTCTATGGCAGAGGCATAAGCTCATCCAAAGTACAGATGTTCGACCCACTACCCTGACATATATTTACGCTGGAAATCGCGTAATCAACCTGGAGAGTGAACATGAAAATCTGGCCAATTCCTGTTGGCGTTATGCTGCTATGGTGCGCGCCCTTTGTCGGTGCTGAGACCGGTAAATCCGGTGAAGAGGTGTACCAGGCTATTTGTCAGGCTTGCCATGCCAGCGGTGTGGGTAATGCTCCGGTTATGGGTGACCCCGTAGCGTGGTCATCACGAGCTGAGGCCGGTATGGAGGCGCTTTACGACCACGCTATTAACGGTCTGTCCGATAAAGGTGTGATGCCGCCAATGGGAATGTGCATGCAGTGCAGTGAAGAGGAAGTCAAAGCGGCGGTGGACTACATATTGGAGCAAAGCCGCTAAGGCTCTTGCTCCAGGAATGGAATTGGGAGGCCGGGCCTCCCTGTGGTTTAGCTGGTGGTTTCGGCAGCTGGGGGAGTGGGGCTCTGGAGGCCGCCTTTGGCTCGGAGCTCGGCCATTAGCTTGGCCTGCTTTTTCTTGCTCATCCACAAGAACTTGCGGGGTAGTCCCAGGCGCTCGGAGGCTTGTGCAGCCGGGCTGTTGGTGTTGGGGATCCGATCTGCCAGTTTGGCAACTATTTTTACGATAATGCGCCCCATCGGAGTGAGATCGTATTCCTTACCCAGATTTAAGCGCTCCCGCACGATGGGCGGCAGGATGTCTACCGACGCGCATACCAGGTGGTGAAGCAAAAAGGCGGGGACTTTGCGCTCTTTGCCGGAGGCTTTAAGCACCTGGAGAAATTCCTCATTAATTGGATGTGGCTCAAAGCCCGGTTCCAGCTCCATCATCATATCTTCGAAGTCGGCGATGGATGAGGGGCTGCGTTTGACGCCGTACAACTTGGGTATTTCGCCACCCTCGCTAAAGTATTGCAGCTCCTCGTCTTTGCTGAAGGGCGACACAAAACGGTCGTAGGCTTTGAAAAAGCCGAAGCCGGCGGTGGCCGCGACCCAATCCAGGAGCTCCTGGTCGAGCGCCTTGTAGGGCTGTCCGTCTGGCGTGGTGCCCTCGACTTTGGCGTGCATCCGATTGACACCGCCGATCACTTTGCGCGCTGCACTGGCAGGGCCGTATGTACCAATTGAAGCGGCATAACCTGTGCGTTCAGCACGGCCAACAGGGTCCACTTTATAGATAGAGTGATCCCATACGCCGCTGCGGATGCGCGGATCGGCAAACTCCAGGAGCACCGCTGTAACACCGCCGATCACCCGGGCGATGGGGTTTTTAAATATCTGCCAGGTAATCGAATCGGGTTCGGTGTAGGCGGGCTCTCCAGGGGGCTGGGTAAAGTCGAGCTTCCAGCCCATGTAAGATGTGCGTTCGGTCATGGCAGTGCCTCTTTAAATCCGGTCTTGCTGGCGGCGTTGCCAGCATTTTGCTTGGCTAAAATCCTAGCAATATCCTCTGCCGTTGCCCAGTCGTTGCTTGTTGTTTTTTGGCGGGTGTTGCTGTAAAAAACATATTAAAAACAGAGGCTTAAGATTTTATTATTTGTGCTCTGGATAAAGGCTATACAAAATTTCAATGGGCGGGGCGCGCCGAAGGTTATTCGCTGAGACTGTTGGCTGCACTGTTGTCGCGAAGAAATTGCATAAACCAACGATGACCGCTGTCGCTGTTGAGGGCACTGGGCCACATCAGCCATACTGGGATGGTATTAATATCCAGTGGCAGTGGGAAGCTTTTAAGCCGGTAGGCTGGCGCCAGGGTTTGGGCAATCGTAATGGGCATGGTGCCAATGGTATCGGTATGGCTAACCACCGAGGCCATGGCTGTGAAGCTGTGTATATAGAGCTTTACTTTGCGCTCTACCGACACGCCGCCGCCCAGAGCTTTTTCCAGTAATGATTTTTCCTGATCGCTGCGAATAAGGGAGACGTGCGCTTCATCAAAGTAGCGACTGGCGTCCAGTTCGTTGTCGATTCGGGGGTGCTGTTGTCGACAGACTGCAACCAGCGGCTCTTCGCTTATTCGTTCCCCTTCCAGTTTGTCCATGTCCTCGGGCAGCGAAAAGTGAATGGCCGCATCGGCCTCCAGGCGCCGTAAGGCGCTGCCAAAATCGAGTTTATCGGGGACCTTGTTGTACAGGCTCAGCCCTGAGCCCAGTTGGGCGAGTTGGGCCAGCAGTGGGCCAAAGGACACCATCTCCAAGTAGTCGTCCGCCAGCAGTGTAAATTCCCGCTCCTCGCTTGCCGGGTCAAAGTCGCCTTCTGTGCTTATAGCGGCGGCGATGAGTGACAGGGACTCCTGAACCTTGTCGTGAATCGTCCGTGCTCTGGGAGTGGGAATCATCCCGGCGGCGCTGCGGATAAATAACTCGTCTTTGAAGGTCAGTCGCAGCCGCTGCAAAGCAGAGCTCACCGCTGGCTGACTCATACCCAGTTTCTCTGCCGCCCGGGACATGTTCTGCTCCTGCACCAAGGCGTCAAAGATCGTGAGCAGGTTGAGGTCGACGGAGCGCAGGTTCACTTTCATATCGGCTACATATATTCAGGCTGTTGAAGGGCGGGCTTGTTTTGCCACAGTGTAACCCAATGGTTGATTTTGGATGTATTGAATCCCATGCCTTACCCCCTCATATCCGGTCGCCTCACACTTGGTCGCCCCTGGGCCTGCTGACCTGGAGCGCAACACGCTAGCTTGGTCCACTACCAGGTGTCGATAAAGCGGCCTTTACTGCTCTTTGCCAGTGAATTGGCGGTGGCATCCAGGCCACGCCGTATCCATTGGCGAGAATCGGCGGGGTCGATGACGGCATCCAGCTCAAAGTAACTGGCGATATAGGTGGCCTGACCCTTTCGGTAGCGAGAGGCGACCCGTTCCTCAAAGAAACGCTGCCGCTCCTCGGGATCGGTGATGGCCTCAAGTTCTTTTTTATAGGCCAGTCTGACCCCACCTTCCAAGCCCATTCCACCCAGCTCCCCGGTGGGCCAGGCGACGGTAAAAAAGGGTGTGTGGAAATCGCCGCCGGCGGCGGCCATGGCGCCAAGGCCGTAGGCTTTGCGCAGCACAATGGCAAATATCGGCACGGTGATGGACGCGGCGGTGACAAACAGGCGAGCGGCGTGGCGCACCAGTGCGCTTTCCTCGGCCTCCGGCCCCACCATGATCCCCGGGGTATCGATCAGCGACAGGATGGGCAGGCGGTGGGCATCACAGAGCCGCATAAACCGCGACGCTTTGTCAGCGCTGTCGGCGTCGATGGCGCCGGCATTGTGCAGCGGATTATTGGCTATCACCCCCATCGGTCGACCCTCGATTCGTATCAGTGCGGTGACGTAGGCTTGACCAAAGTCCCGGCGCAATTCCAATACCGAGTCGCTATCTGCCAGGGTATGGATTACCCGGCGAACATCGTAGGCCCGCAGCCGGTTTTCTGGAATGACATGGCGTAAGCGGCGTGGATCGTCGGCTTGCCAGTGCTGGACTGGACCCTGGAAATAGGACAGGTAGGCTTTACCGACCGCCACGGCCTCGGCCTCATCCTTTACGCTGATATCCACTACTCCATTGCGCCGCTGAGTGCCGATGGGGCCAATGTCCTCTGGGGCAAATTGCCCGAGTCCGCCGGCCTCGATCAGCGCTGGCCCAGCCATGCCGATATTGCTGTTGTCGGTGGCGATAATGACATCCGCCATACCGAGCAGAGCGGCGTTGCCGGCAAAACAGCGACCGGACACGATGCCCACTACAGGAACGTGGCCACTCAATTCAGCCAGTTTGCGAAAGGACTCGTTTTGCAGAGCGGCGATGGTGACGGGATCTTCCCGGGGCCGGCCGCCGCCACCCTCTGCAAACAGTACCAGCGGCAGGCGGTGTTCACGTGCCAGGTCAAATAGCCGATCGGTTTTCTGATGATTCTTGTGGCCTTGGGTGCCTGCCATCACAGTGGCGTCGTAACTGCCCACCACAACCTGAGCGGCGCTTTCGCCCACCAGGCTGGCGTTGATTGTCGCCATGCCCATCACAAAGCCATCGGCTGGGGTGGTTTCCCGTAGGGTTTCGTCGCTGTGGCGGGCGTGGAGATAGGCAACGGTCAGTTGGCCGTACTCGGTGAAACTGCCCGGGTCACAGAGGTCGGCGATGTTTTCCCGGGCGGTGCGTTGTCCCCGGCTGCGCCGCTTTTCCACCGCACGAGGCCGCGCTGAGTCCTCGGTTTCGGCGAGTCGTGCCTGCAGCAGTGCCAGGTCTGGGCGCACCGCATCCAGGTCCTGATGGGACTCCGTGGCTGCCTGTGTTGTGTCGGCCTCCCCAGTTTCGAAGGTGAAGAGCGCCTGGCCCTGTGTAACCGGCTCACCTGCACGACCGCAAACTGAGGTAATCACGCCATGGCTCGGCGCGGTGATGGCGTGCTCCAGTTTCATGGCTTCGATAGTTGCCAGCTCTTGACCTTGAGCCACGCGCTCGCCGTCACTGACGGTGACGCTGTTAACGATGCCATTAAGCGGAGCGCAAATCTCACCGGAGTCAGGGGCGCTATTGCCGCTGCCGGTATCGCACAGTTCGGCGGCGTGAAGCTCTACATAGCGGGTGTTCACGGTGTTGCGCGTTACATCCTCTCTGGCCAGGAGTTTGCTGAAAAAGCTCAGATTGGTGGCGATGCCGCTAATGCAAAACTCCTCCACGGCACGCCGGGCCTTGCGGATCACAGCGGCGAAGTCCGCCGTAGGGGAGCTGACCACTAGTTTTGCCAGCAAAGAGTCGAAGGCCCCGTTAGGGGTGTAACCGGCGTAGGCATGGGTGTCCAGCCGTATTCCCGGGCCGCCCGGTGGCCGAAACTCGGTAAGGGTCCCCGATGCGGGCAATGCCGTCCCCTCAGAAGAGAGCTGCTCGGCATTGATCCGCAGCTGTATGGCATAGCCTCTAGGCGAGTGTGACGGGGATGAGGCACTCCCCAGTAGATTGAGGTTGGCGAGGGAGCGGCCCGCCGCCAGTTGCAATTGCACCGCGACCAAGTCCATGCCGTATACCTCTTCAGTGACAGTGTGCTCCACCTGAAGGCGGGGGTTAACCTCCAAAAATACGAATTCGCCGCTGTCCTGATCAAGCAAAAACTCCACCGTCGCAAGGCCGCGATAGTGGCAGGCCTGGGCGATGCGCAGGGCAGCGTCGAGGATGGCTTGGCGGGTCTGTTTGTCGAGACTTGGGCTCGGGGCTATTTCCATCAACTTTTGGTGTTGCCGTTGCAGGCTGCACTCCCGCTCCCCGAGATGCACAACCTGATCGCCATCGCCAGCGATTTGGACCTCAATATGGCGGGCGTTGGCGATATAGCGCTCGACGTACACCTCAGCGCTACCAAAGGCTCGCTGTGCCTCGCTCTGACAGCGCTGGTAAGCGGTATTGAGCTCGTCGGCCCGCTTTACTACCCGCATACCCTTGCCGCCGCCCCCGGCCAAGGCCTTGATCATCATTGAGTTGCCGGCAGGGAGGGCGTTGAAAAACGCGGTGGCGTCCTCCAACGAGGTGGCTCCTTCGGTTCCCGCGCTGATGGCGAGGCCCGATTGTTGAGCCAATTGCCGGGCGCGGCTTTTGTCCCCTAGTTTGCTAAGCGTGGCAGCGTCCGGGCCGACAAAGATGAGCCCTTCCTGTAGGCAGGCCTCAGCGAGGGCCGGGTTTTCGCTCAATAAGCCGTAGCCAGGGTGTACCGCATCGCATTGATGGTGTTTTGCCGCGGAGATAAGGGCCTGGATATCCAGGTAGGCTGCCGCCCCCGTCCCTGACAAAGGGTGACTAATATTGGCGTGCCGAAGGTGCCCGCAGCTGGCGTCGTCCTCACTGAAAACGGCGACTGTTTCAATGTCCATTTCAACAGCGCTGCGGGCAATGCGGACAGCCACTTCACCGCGATTGGCGATGAGCAGGCGATGGATTGGGCGGGGTGATGGAGAGGGCGGAACTTGGCTGGACATGTAGTTATTCTCGGTCGTTAAAATCGGCGTGTGTTACTGCGCGAAGTTGCACAAGGAGGCTGCACAAGATAGCCCCGAGTTTTACCATGAATGAGGGGCTGATTCACACGGGCTTAGGCAACTAAATACAGTGTCCTTTCCGAACTGATGGCGTGAATGGGCACCTTGAAGTCACACCGGGTTGCCGGCTTGACAGCGGGCAGTCTTGGCCGGACAGTGAGTGGTGACATGATTGGCATCTGTACAGATGCCAGTTAATGCCTAGCCAGAAACCAACACTGGGTTTACACAAAGTGAGCCAGCAACGACGTGAAGGCCACTATTAAAGGGAGGTCACCGTGTCAGAGCATCACCACCATCACAGTGGCGAGCATTGCAGTGCTGGCCATAGCAATGCTGAAGAGAATAACCCTCAACAACATCAGCACGGTCCGGGTTGTCATGACGGTGGTCCGGACTATTTGCTGTGGGGCTCGCTGCTGGGCGTCGTGGTCTTGTATTTGCACTATACCGTATTGCCGTCCAGCACTGGCTGGGCCTCCTGGTATCAAACCCTGGCCTCGTCGGTTGTCGAGCTGATTAATACCATGTGGTGGGGCTTGCTATTAGGCATGATGATGGTAGCCGTGCTGTCAAAAGTCCCGCGGGAATTTGTGATGTCGGTACTGGGCACTCGACGCGGCCCGGTGGGCGTTCTCCGTGCCACGGCGGCCGGTGTTATGCTGGACTTGTGCAGCCACGGCATTTTGATGGTGGGTGCCAAGCTCTACGAGCGGGGCGCCAGTATCGGCCAGGTCATTGCCTTGCTGGTGGCCAGCCCGTGGAACTCCTTCTCCCTGACCTTGGTGCTGATTGCTTTAATCGGCCTGCCATGGACGATTGCCTTTATCGTGATGTCGATGGCGATTGCCATTGTGGTGGGCTTGTTGTTTGACAGTTTCGTCAGTCGGGGTGTGTTGCCAGACAATCCTGCCCGGGGCGACTTGCCCGAGGATTTTCGCTTCTGGGCCGAGACGAAAAAAGGCCTGTCGAACACCCAATTTAACCGGGGTTTCTGGCGCAGCATGCTGCGCGCCGGGGTGATGGAATCGCGAATGGTACTGCGATGGATTTTCTTTGGTGTGCTGCTGGCCAGTCTGGTGCGGGCCTTTGTCAGCGCCGACATGTTCGAAACCTATTTCGGGCCCACTTTGGCTGGGCTCGGTTTAACCATGTTGGTGGCGACCATCCTTGAGGTGTGCTCTGAAGGGTCCACACCGATAGCAGCCGATTTGGTAGGTCGTGCGGGAGCACCGGGTAACGGCTTTGCGTTTTTAATGACAGGGGTGTCGACTGACTACACCGAGGTGATGATTCTGAAAGACACTACTCGGTCCTGGAAAATAGCTCTGTTTTTGCCCTTGCTGACAGTGCCCCAGGTTTTGGTCGTCGCCTGGGTGATGAATCTGGCTGCCTAGGGCCTGTTTACTATTAGGCAAGCAAGGTGTTGAAGAGGCGTGTAGAAAGCAAATAAAAAAGGCGGCCCTATTGGAGCCGCCTTTTGAGTATGCCGCGATGTTTCGGTCTTAGGCTTTAAAGCGATATTTGATCGGCAGAGAGCTCAAACCGCTAACAAAGTGACTGGGAATAAAGCTGGGCTCACCATTGAGCTCGATGCTCTCAAGTTGTGGCAGTAACAGCCGCATAAAGGTTTCCACCTCCATACGGGCTAAGTGCATGCCCAGGCAGTTGTGCCGCCCATAGCCAAAGGCAATGTGCTTACTGGCCTTGCGGGTGACATCAAATTCCAAGGGACGTTCGATGGCTTCTGCGTCCCGGTTGCCCGATTCAAAGAACATGGCAACCGTATCCCCTTTCTTGATAGGCACACCGCGAATCTCGGTATCGGCCAATACGGTTCTGGCGAAATGCTTCACCGGGGTCACCCAGCGAATCATTTCATCGGCGGCCTGGGGCATTAGCGCCGGTTCGGCGAGAAGCTTCTGATGCTGCTCGGGGTGAGTGAGCAGGGCCTGGAGCCCACCGGCCAAACTGGCGCTGGTGGTATCGTGGCCGGCGGTAGCTAGTAGCACAAAGTAGGAGGTCAGGGTGAAGTCATCGATCAATTCCCCATCCAGTTTGGCGTTGGAGAGGATGCTGGCAATGTCATCGCCGGGGTTTTGGCGGCGGTCGGCAGCCAGCGCACTGAAGTAGCCGCCCATTTCCGTTACCGTCTCCAAAAACACGGTCATGGTGTCTTTGTCGTCGGTGGCGAAACTTTCCGGCGCGAACAGTTGCTGGGTCAAACGCAGAATCTGCGCTTCATCCTGCTCGGGAATACCGATCAGCTGCAGCACCACGCGAAGGGGATACCAGAAGGCGATATCGGCAGCAAAGTCGCATTCACCGCCTTTATCGCGCATACGCTGGATAAAGCCCTCCGCCAGCTCGGCGACGTGGCCGCGTAGCTTGGCGATATTGGTCGGCATAAACCAGTCCCGGGTGATCTTACGCAGCGCCATATGCCGCTCACCTTCCATGTGGACTAGGGTTTTAACGCCCATGATTTCACCGAAGCGCTCTTGATTTTCCTTCTCAAGGGCTTCGAGAATCAGTACCGCGCGAGGCTCAGCGCTGAACAGTTCTGGGTGCGATTCGATATAGCGAATATCGTCGTAGCGAGTAATCGCCCAGTAGGGGCGAATGTCCTCTGGCTCAACCCAACACACCGGCTCAGTGGTGCGCAGCTCATCCAGTTTGCTGCGAATAGCCTCTGGGTTTGCGTAACCCAGAGGCTCGCTGAGTATGGTGTTGGCCTTGCTGCTGCTCATAGTTCGTTCCCCGGGTTCGTCAATTAGAAGTGTGCTTTCAGGCTAAGACCCACTTGTCGGGGTTCATTGAGGTAGGCGTTAAACGAGCCCTCTTGCACTGGCATCGCAAAGTAGATGGTGCGGTAGGTGACGTCTGTGCAGTTCTTGCAGAAAAAGCTCAGGTCGTAGTCATTGTCACCGAAGTAGCGCAACCCCAGGGTCAGGTCCAACAAGGTGTAGGGTCCCTGGGTGGGCTCGTCGGGGGTATCCGGGCTGGCCCAGTGCTCGCCGCTGTAAGAAGCAGAAATGCGACCGTAGCCAGCGAGTGACGGCGTAAAGGGCTGCTCGTAGCTAAGCGCTGCGACCCCAGACAGGTCTGGTGCACGAGGGGTTTGCCGGCCGTCGAGGTGACGAATAGTTTCCGGCGCATTGCCCAGGTCGGAAAACTCCGCCTTGAGGTAGGTGATGCTCAAGCTGCCCCGCAGGCGGTCGGTAATTTGTGCGGTGTTTTCAATTTCGATACCCCGGGAGGTTGCTTCACCAGTGTTGCGGGTAAAGAAGTTGAAGCCATCGAAGAAGTTAATTTGCAGATCTTCGTAAATGGTATCGAACAGCGCAATGTTGGTTTGTGCGCGGCCATCCCAGTAACGGGACTTCAAACCCAGTTCCCAGCTGGTGGCGTATTCGGGCTCGTAGCTGGTGTTGTTCTGGTTAACGGCTTCCTGAAACAGGTTAACTGCACCGGACTTATAGCCCTTGGAGAAAGTCAGGTAAGTCATTACGTCATCGGCCAGCTCGTAGGTGCCTGATACCGTGGTAGTGACAACGCTGCTTTCGTAGTCGTCCTTAAAGCTGGGTGAGTTGTAGATGCCGAACAGATCAAAGGCGTTCCGTGGTGTGGTCAGATTGCCAGTGGGGGTGGGGCCCAGCAATCCAGTTGCCATAATGATCTGCGCTAACTCCGAGTTATACCAGTATACCTGGTCGTAGCCGCCGTCTTTTTTGTCCTGGCTGTAGCGGGCACCGGCAACCAGTGTGAAGCCATTGTCAAAGTGGGTTTGGGTGTGGAAAAAGGCCGCCGCACTGCTGGCATCCTGGTAGTAATAATCTTCGGTAATGCGGTCGCCGGGGGTGGAGGGGAACAGGTCGAAGGCCTGAATACCCACCAGATTACCAATCAGGCTCAGTGTGGCGGTGCAACCCAGGGTCATGCCCGGCGGACGGCACAGGGGGGCGGTATCAACGCTAAGGCCCAGCAATTCGGGAATGGCCCGAGTGGTGCGGAAGCTGGCATAGTTATTACTGTCGGTGTCGGCAATGAATTGTCGGGTACTGGTGTATTCCTCTTCGGAGTAAAACAGGCCGGCGACAATATCGGTGCGACCCCAGGTGGTAGAGAAGTTAATTTCCTGGGAGAAAAAATCAATCTGGGTAGGCTCAGACAGCACGATGATATGAGCCGGGCCAAAGTCGGCGTCACCGCGAATCTGTTCGTCTTTAAAGCGACGAATACCAGTGACCGATTTTAGATCACCGGATTCCAGAGCCCAGTCCAGGGTCCAGGCCAGGCCGATATCTTCGCGGAATTCTTCAGAGTCCTGGTTGTTGTTGGTCAGACGCTGGTCTTCTGCCGGGCCCTGTTTGTAGAAGTCCCGTCCCCGCAGGTTAGCGTAATACTCGATGTCGTCGGTAAGTGGACCGCTAACGACCTGTACGCTACCCCAACAGCAACCTGCATCGGACTTAGAGTAGTCCAGAACCAGCCAGGAGCTTAATGTATCGCTGACATCCCACAGCCATTGGGCTTTGGCGCTCAGACGGTCAGTTTGGTTGTAGGTGCGATCGAATTGGCGACTGCGATAGAAGCCGTCTTGTTTGTTACTGACCACAGAAAAACGCAGGGCGTGATTATCTGAAACTGGCAGATTAACTGCAGCGGAGACAAACTCCTTGTTGTAGCTGCCGCCCAGCACCTCGGCGTTGCCGTTGATGCCGTCAAAGTTGGGTTTGTTACTGGTGAGGGAGAGGGCGCCGGCTACGGTGTTTTTACCAAATAGCGTGCCTTGAGGGCCGCGCAATAGTTCCAGTGAGCCGATATCATTCATATCCTGCAGGGCCATGCCTGAACGTGAACGATACACGCCGTCGATAAAGACGCCCACGGCACCTTCAAAGGTACGGCCGTTGCCCACGGTGCCGATACCGCGGATTTTGAGGCTGGAGTTTTGCGAGCTTTGGCCTGCGTCAAAGCTGATACTGGGGTTGACGTCGGTGAGGTCGGCGACGTCGAATACGCCGGCTTCACGCATGGCGTCTTGAGATAGGGCCGTCACCGCGATAGGAACATCCTGCGCACTTTGGGTCCGCTTTTGAGCCGTCACCACCACTTCCTCGAGGGCCGGTGCGGCCAGTGCACCACTTGCGCCTGCCACTAGCAGCGCAGCAGTGATGTATTTAAGTCCGTATCGCATTCTCATTCCTCTCTTCCAACAGCTGATTGGGTTACCGTTGGAGTATTATTTCACTAAATGTTTTAGCCGATTGGGTTAAGGCGCCGCACTTGATTATGCGGCGCCACTTCAGGGGCGACCTATAGCGTCTTCAGGTATTCCTTAATCGCGCGACGCTCCGCTTCGGTCAGCACCGCGGTAAACTCGTGGCCGCCATTGCCCTGGCTGTAGTAGTTGGTGTTGTAGATTTTGCGCTCTTCAATTTGCTGATCGGTGAAAATCGGCACATTGAGTAAGTTCCAAGCCAGGCCGCCATTGCCCCACAGTAGGCCGAGGGCGTCCTGCAAGGTGGTGCCGCCGGACTCCATTGGGTTGCAGTCAATCAGCGGAATGGTCACGCCCACCAAGGGTATGGGTAATGAGGTGCCCGCTTCGCAGGCCAGCTGCTGGTAATTCCAGCCCAAATTTTCCCGGTCGTAGCCTGTTTGCAGACTGTAGTCAAAGCCCATCACCACTTGACCTTCCAGGCCTTCGGGAGCGGGCACCGAGTTGCGGCGCCAAATCTCGGGGCGCTTGCTGGGGTCGAGCACCCCTTCGATGTTGGGCACCGAACCGTTATGGAAGTAGGGGGCCGTGGCCCAAACACCGTAGAGAGGTGGCGCTAGGTAGCCCAGTTCGGTATCGCCGCGTAGTGACGGGTCGGCCCAATTGCCACACAGCGATACGCCGTCGTCGTTGTAGGGGCCGTCAGAATAGGCGAACCAGTTTTCCCGGGAGTATTCCTGCACCCTTGTGGAGTTACCATTGAGGCGGGCGCGGTCGGTGTCGATGATATCAATGGGCGTAATGTAGGACGCGATACCTTCCAGTAAGGGCGAGTCGAGGAATGCCGGATCGTTGGCGTAGCGCGGTGAGTACGCGCCGTGGCAGCTAGCACAGGAGCCGTTGCCGCCCTCGGGGCGTTCGGTGGGGTTATTGAGCCCCGGTGCCCACAAGTCTTTGGCGTGGAATAACACCGCCCCGGCTTCAGCGAGTTGGGTGTCGATATCGCCGAGGCTGTTTTCCGGCCAGGCGGGAGACTTCAACCCGGTCATCCAGGTGTCGCCGTCCTGCTGGTTTTCTAACACCCATTGCTTGGCGCCTTCCAAGTCGTTAAAGAAATCCGGGAAGTGGAAGGACAGCTCTATGCGTTTGGCATCCACTTTCTGTGCGCCGTCAAAGAACTTGGCGGTGCGACTTCCCACGTTCCACCACACCGGGGGATCTTCGGTCCCGGTGGAGGGCTCGGCTTGCACCGAGAGCCAGCCCGGAAGGGTTTGGAAATCCGCCAGGGTCAGGGTGCCAAACAACTGGAAGTTAGTGATGTTACCGGTGCCGCGCACCTTGTTTTGGGAAATGATCGCCAGCGCCGCCTGCTGGGGTGCGAGGCGCGCCAGATCGGTAAACATCACGGTGATGTCAGACAGGGAGTTGGTGCCATACATTGGACCCAGCTCCGGACTGTCGGCTTCCGAGCCGACGCCGCCGCCGTGACAGATGCTGCAGGTTACATTGAGCTGCCCGGTCCAGGTGCCATCGGCTTCCCGTAATTGGGTCACGCCCATGGGCAGCTGACCGCTACCGCCGTTCATACCCGGGGCGTTGGGATCCTCGCCTGGCAGCGGGTAGGGGTTGCGCACTTTAGATAGCGGCATCCCCCAGCGCTGGGCGACCAGCTCGTCGAATTGTGCAGGCCGTTGTGACAAGCCCCAGATTGAATCCCACATCTCGGCGTAGTCAGCCGCGGCAAAGCCGAACATGGATTCGCTGTGGTCACCGGTAAACATACTGCCGGCGCCTGGTCGGCCCTCGGCGGCGACCAGGGCCAGCCCCTCGGCATCGCGACGGCGCAGTTCACCGCAGGTGCCGGGGTGGTTGTCGTCCTGGCAGGTCTGCCACCAGGCATTCATCAATACCGCTTTGCCCTCGTTGACGCCGGGCACGACCATTTCCCTCGGGTCGGCGGGAACGGGAGTACTGTCAGGCTTGCCCTCACAGTAGTCGTGCCAGTAGTGACCGCCGCGGCGACTGCCCAATAGCGATGACGTCGATGATGGTTCGCCGCCGGCATTGCTATTGGAGTCGCCGTTACTGTTGGTCGAATTGTTGGTTTGTGCGCTGCCGCTACTGCCGCCGCAGCCACTGAGTATTGTTGCGGTGCTGATTAGCACCGCGAATAGGGTTTGCCTCACCGTTACCATCTTTATGCCCATCCTGGTTAGCGCTGTTATTTTTGCGTCGCTTTTTTGTATTGCTTGCTTCTTTTATACAGCTTGCTGCTTCGTTTTTGCTTGAGGTAGCGCGGATCGATACGCCCGCTGAATGCACCTGGTTGGCGTGGCAGCTGCTGCCACTAAGCACATATTGTACTTTTGTATGCAAATTTGTACACCTGTACATTTGTTAAGTCAAGCGTCGGCTTATTAGTCGCGTTGGTGGGGCTAGGGTTGTCTGAAAATCAGTGTTGCAGAGAGGACAGCGGTGGCACCGCTGAAAAAGTGTGGCCTTGGGGACGCTAGTCTTGAGTGGTTGTATGCTGGTCTTGCGGTCGCTGTGGATGCAGCCGCTGTGGATGCAGCCGCTGTGCTAACAACAGGCGCTGGACTGTCTGGAAAGCCCGCTATCGCCGCGGACAGCACCACTCGCCAAGGCGCTGTCCGTCGTCAACTTAAAACACCAGCCATTTTGGCTGGGCTTCACTGCCGTAGTGCCCCAAATAGCGGCGTTCGACAAATTTGCCGGCGTCATTGCGCAACGGGTCGGTTTCTACCTCAACATAAACAGTGAAGGGCGCGCCGGCGTGGAGACCAGCCTCACCGAGGTGTATTGCCGCCTCGTATTGTCGGTGGCCGGCGCTCATTGACGATGTGCCGGCGGCATATTGGTAAAGGCCCCAATCGCTGATCTGGTATTTTTTCCAGCGCTCGTCATCGTTTTTGGGCGGCTTGCCCTGCCAGCGGAATCGGGTTTGGCGGATGCTGGTGACACCTCCGCTGCGGCCAATATGAATACGCTCGTTGACTAAATTTTCCAGCAAGCCGGCGTGGAAGTAGACCCGCAGTTGATCGTAGCCCCCGGGCGTTTTTTCGCCGCGTGCGTCGCAGGCAATAAACAGCCACTCACCGTCGGTTTGCAGATAGAGGTCGGTGCCGAGCTCTTCGTCCACCGCCAGCACAATGGCATCCTGCCATTCGCTGGTCTCCAGTATGCCGTCGATGGTGGGCTGCCCCTCGGTGAGGGGGATGTAGGCGGCGCTCTGGTGATCCGGTAGCGGGCGCATCTTGGCGAGCTCGCTTCGGGCAGTTTTAATCTGTCGCTCTAGCTCACTGTCATCATATCGGCGGCTGCTGGATGAGCTTTTACGCGCGATGTAGTCCCGGCTCTGAATTTTCTGTCGATAAAGCGAGGCAAAGGAGTCGGCGTCGCCGATTGCCGCCGTGTATTGGTCCGGGCTGGTGGGTGGGATTAGGCGTTGGCTGGCAGGGCGGCCCTGGTTGCCAGATGTTGCCTGAACTGAAGCGCTGCTCGCGCGCTCAGCGCGTCGTTCGGCTCGCTGGTCCGGCTGGTAAAACACGAAGTAATAAATAATGCCGGCAAAGATCAGGCCGTCTACCAAAAAGAACACCAGTAATGCCTTGGGGTTAAAGCGCGTTTTGCGGATGGCGCCATCGGCATCGACGCCACTGCTCTCTGGCAGAGCTTGGTCTTTGAATAGCCAGGGCTTACGCTTCTTGAGCTCGGCGGCAAATTTATCGACTTCTATTTTTGCCGTGGTGAGATCGCAACCCGTGGCCTCTCGGTAGAGCTTGATGGCCTCAACAAGCTGACCCCGGCCCAGGGCTTTTTCCAGGTTGTAGGCCTGTAGTGCGGTGAGTGCCATCGCTGCATTCCTTGCGGGTGAAAACCATTGGGGTAGACCCTTGATAATACACCAAACGTCGCAAGGGCGGCGCCGCGCCTAGGTTCCGAGCCGGCGGCTTTTTTGATAGAGGTAGTCCGCTGGCAAACCCAGTCGCTGACAGCTTTGTACGGCGGGGGAGTTCTTGATCACCATGCGATCTGTGAGCTTGCCAAATAGAGTGACCAGCCAGCGCTCCCAGGGGCGCAGTCGTCCCATATCCTCAAGCTCCAGCTGGGTGAGCAGCGGCGGCGGTAGTAGCGATACCGCGGCGCGGATAAACAGCCCTTGAAAGGGGCGCATAATTCCGGGCAGTGCGGGGGTACGGCGCATGATGTCGAGAAACTCTCGATTCACTTCGGTCGCCTGTAGCTGGTCGCTGATGGCAGCAAAGTGCTCCTTGCATTCGATTTCGCTGCTGGGGCAGCCGGGTGCGCCATACACCGAGGCGCTGTTGAGTGCTTCGCTGTAGAAACGGTCCCGATCGGCGAGGGGGACTTCCCGAACAAAGGCACGATAGGCCTCCAAAAAGCCGAATGAAGCCGTGGTGTGCACCCAGTTCATTAACTCCCGCTGGGAGGCGTGGTAGCGGACGCCATCCTCGGTGGTGCCGCGAATTTTGGCGTGGCGCTGATTGACGCCGTGAATCAGTCGGCGGGCGGTGGATTCAGCGCCGTATACCGTCACCATGGCCGCCAGCCCAGTGCGTTTCAGGCGCGGCAGAGGCTTATCCTTGAATTCAGTATTATCCCAAACGCCAGCGCGAATGCGGGGCTCTGCCAGTTCTAATAGGGTCGCGGTAATCCCGCCGATAAACATGGCCACCGGGTTTTTGAACACCTGCCAGGACACCGAATCAGGGGATAGCATGGCCGGCTCACCGGCGGGCTTGAGAAAGCTGATGTCACGCATATCGACTTGCGGTGTGGGATTCTCTGACATGGTTTTGGCCTCCCAGGGGGTCACTGACGATCAATGGCGCCATAGATTAGAGCAAATAGGCCCCCAGTTTGGTTTGGGGGGCACTCCAATGGTTCTTGAGCGCCAGTACAGGCGCCGGGTGTATTGCGCTGAGACCGGCGCACTGACTAAAGTCGCTAAATTAATCGCTGGTTAGATGGCGAATAACAAAGTAGCGACGAGGGTAGGTGCGTGAACAGGTGCGTGAACAACGGTGTTGTTAAATTTCCCAAAAGAACTCTGCTCAGTGCGAGTGTACTACTGGCGGCGGGATTGTCCTTCGGACAGACCGATGCCGCTGAGCTCGACGGACCCAGTGTGAATGCCCCGGCGGCTGCGGCCCCGGCAGCTCGCCGCACGACCTCGCGATTGCTCGAGGAGGTGGTGGTCACGGCCCAAAAGCGTGAAGAAAGCGTCCAGGACGTGCCGGTCTCCATTCAGGCCTTTTCCGGTGAAAAGCTGGATGCCTTGGGTATCACCGATCAAGTCGATCTGCAACGCATCACCCCCGGGTTGAATGTCACCGAGCAGGTGAGTTATACCATCACCTTTCTGCGGGGTATCGGCACCGACGCCACTATTGCCGCCGACCCCAGTGTCGCTACCTATATCGACGGTATCTACTACCCCTTCGCCTCTAATCTGGCGCAAAACTTTGGTTCGGTGGAGCGCATCGAGGTCCTTAAGGGGCCGCAGGGTACGCTGTTTGGCCGCAACGCCACCGGCGGTGCCATCGCCGTCCACACCAAGAACCCAGAGTTTGATGGCTTCTATGGTGAAGCCTTGGCTGAGATTGGCAGCTTTGACAGTACCCAGGGCCGGGTGCATGTGAATGTGCCGATTCTCGACGATGTGGCGATGAGCGCCACAGCGCTGTACTCCACGACTGATGGCTACTACGAGGGGCGCCACGGTAACCCCCGTCGGCCGGTGGATGGCGACACCGCCAAGGGCTATCGCATCAAGCTGCGCGCTCAGCCCACTGAGGATTTGGATATCAACTTGGCCGCGGTTCATATGGAGATGTATATCGGCGAAGGCAGCACCGGTTATACCGCGGAGCCCTCACTACTGGGTCAAACCCTGGGTATTGAGCCCCAGCGCGGCTACAAAGGTGAGCTGGACACGCTGACACTAAACGATACCGATGCCAACGACGTCTACTACGGCTCTATCGAATATTTTGCTCCATGGTTTACCTTCAAACTGCTGGGCAGCGACCAGCGCATGGACACCACCGGGGTGCGGGACTTTGACGGTTCTGCTCAACCGATATCGACGCTGGCGACTCCCAGCCAGTATATCGACGCGCAATCCGCCGAGGTGCAGTTTCTCTCCAATGGTGAGTGGGGGCCGAGTTGGCTTGAGTGGATTGTCGGCGGCTTCTACTTTGAAGCGGTGCAGGGCTTTGAAGAGCTGGACTTTTCGCTGTTGGGTCTGGACCTGACCAGCGGTTCCATCGCCGGGCTGACTTTACCCCAGCCACTGGTTAGCTTGGTCAATGCGCTACTGGGCCAGAATTTGCCCAGTGGGGCGTTTGATTTGGTGGGCCTGATTGGCACCGAGTCCAAAGCGGTCTTCGCGCAAACCACCATCAGTTTCACTGATTGGCTGGATCTGACGTTGGGGGGGCGCTACCAGGAAGAGGAGCGCTATATTGTCAGGTCTAGTGCCGGTTTGGATACCGCAGGTGGTCGTCAAGAATTATTCGACAACAGCGATCGAGCCACAGACAGCGAGGGGAATCCCTATCCAGCCACGGACCTACAAAAAGACTTCACACCCAAAGTGTCGGTTCAGCTGCGGCCCTTCGACAACGATACAATGATCTACCTGTCCTGGCAGGAAGCGGTAAAGGCGGCAACCTATAATACCGTGGTCATCTACGATCAGCCTGACTACGTGGCACCCGAGGAGCTTGAGGCTTGGGAGCTGGGTATTAAAACCTCGTTCTACGATGGTGCCATTCAGCTCAATGCGGCGGTATTTGATTACGACGTGGAAAACCTGCAAACCTACTATTTGTCATTGTTTGCCGGCGGTGTGATCAGCTTCCAGAACGCCGGTGCGGCGCGTATTCGCGGCTTTGAGTTCGATGGCTTTATGCCGCTGTTCCCCAATGTGATCGACAACTTGGCGCTGATCGGCGGTATGTCCTTCCTGGATGCGCAGTATGAAGAGTTTGATGGTGCCTCCGGTTATGATGAAAACGGCACCTTTCAGCAGAACGAAGATTACAGTGGCAACGACGTTATCCGTACCCCCAGCATGACCGCGACAGCCTCGCTGAGCAAAACCTGGAATATGGACGGTGGGCCGCTGGAACTGGCATTTGATGCCTATTACACCGATGAGTTTTACTACGAGGCCAGTAACCGGGACGTTTCCCGTCAAGAATCCTACTGGCTTTACGGCAGCCGCTTAAGTTACCTGTACGAGCGCTGGGATTTGCGCACGACTCTCAGTGTGCGCAACTTGACCGACGAGCGTTATACCGCTGGCTTCTTTGCCTCCGACTTTGGCACCCAGCCGACCCTGGCGGCGCCGCGTTCCTATGCATTACAGGTGATCTGGAATTTTTAATTGTGCGTGGCGGGGCTTGGCTCCGTCGCCTAGTGTTTTAAAAGATCGAGGCCGCTGTAGCGTGTGCCCCTCGATCACCACGATAACGACAACTTTTGAGGGAATATCATGACCTTGTCACGCCGCGCAGTACCACCGATGGTGCTGCTTTCGAGCATGGCCTCTGCCCAAGAGGGGCCAAAGCGTCAGCTGGAGGAGGTGATCGTGACCGCCCAGAAGCGGGCCGAATCCCTGAGCGATGTACCAGTTTCTGTTACTGCTGTGTCTTCAGAGAAGCTGAACCAGGCCGGTATTGAAAACTTGTCTGACCTATCCGAGTACACCCCCAACTTCAAAATGGTCAAGGGTGGTTTGGCTCCCAACGTCTACATGCGCGGCATCGGCTCAGGCTCCAACTTGGGTTTCGAAATGTCGGTGGGGATTTTCTCTGACGGTATTCACTTGGGGCGCGCCCAGCAAACCCGGGCAGCCTTTATGGATGTAGAGCGGGTAGAAGTGCTGCGCGGTCCCCAGTCCATCCTGTTTGGTAAAAACGCCATAGCTGGTGCGATCAATGTTATTTCTGCCAAGCCCGGCGACTACTTTGAAGGCATGGTTTCCGGTATTTACGGTATCGAGCTGGAAAATCGCGAGGTAAATACGGTGTTGTCCGGTCCCCTCGGCGACGCCTTTGGGGCCCGCTTGGCGCTGCGCTATCGGGAGGATGAAGGCTATATTTATAACCCCGAGCTCAAGCGCGATGACGGTGGTTCCGAAGAGAAGTCGGGCCGCTTGATTCTGACTTGGACGCCCACCGACTTTATCGACACGTCTTTGAAACTGGAGCAAACCGAGCTGGAGCAGATCGGTAGAACCCTGCAGGTTACCCATCCCAGTGCGCTGACGGGTTGCTCCGGCGAGAATACCCGCCGCGACTACGTGCGCCACAGTGAGGCCGATGAGCGAGTTAAGCTGGACTCTTACAACGGCACATTGAACGTTGATGTGCATATGGAGTCAGGTACCCTCACCTCAGTCACCGGTTTCACCGGTTTCACCGGTTTTGAGAACGACGAGGTCTTCGATCCTGATTCCAGTAGTTTCAACACGTCGGTGTTTGACGGTGTCGAAGAGTTTAGCCAATTCAGCCAGGAGCTGCGTTTTGCCTCACCTGGTGGTGAATTCATCGACTATATCGGTGGCGTCTTTTATCAAGAAAACGAAGTTACTTCCGATGTGCAGGCGCCGTTAAATGTGCGTACCGGTGCGATTGAAGATACCGGGGTTTGTGCTCTGAATACCCAGCAGTTGGTCGCTGCTGATCTGGACCGTCAGTTTGAGCTGGAGAGCCAGGCTTGGTCGGCCTTTACTCAGATGACCTTCAACTTTAACGAGAGCTGGCGCAGCACCCTGGGCTTGCGCTATGTGTATGAGCGCAAAGAGGGCGAGCGGGTCTTTAATCTGTACGAGCGTGGCACACAGATTCCCGTCAACCCGGTCACTGCGCTGTTGCTTAGTCAGCTCAACGTTGGCGCCCACGAACTGAGCGGCGACCGCGACAGTGCCTTGCTCCTGCCCTTGGTTAATGTGCAGTGGGATCTCAATGACAGTGTGATGACCTACGCCTCCTACACCCGTGGCGCCAAGTCCGGTGGCTACGATGCCCAGGGCAACAATGGCGATGGCGGGCCCCAGGGCGGTGCCACAAACTTTGAGTTTGATGACGAAGTGGCCGATTCCTTCGAGCTGGGTGCGAAAATGCGCCTGTTGGATGGCGCGGCCGACTTGAACCTGGCGATCTACCGGGTGGAATACGATGACATGCAAGTGAGCGTCTTCGACGGGGTCGCCGGCTTTAGTGTCACCAATGCGGGTCAGGCGCTGACGCAAGGTATTGAGCTGGATGGTCGTTTACTGGCTACGCAGTGGCTGATGTTGACGGGTTCTGTGGGCTACCTGGATTTTGAATGGCTCAAGTATGAGCAGGGGCCCTGTTATCCGGGCTCTCCTGATGAAGATCCCAACACCGGCACCTGTGACTTTGAAGGCAAAGTTAACCAGCAAACTCCTGAGTGGACCGCGAGCTTATCGGCAATCACCACCTGGTCGCTTACCGATACGCTTACTATGGAAGCGGCGGCCGACGTAAACTTCCGTGACGAGCACTACATTTCTGGCGATCTTGATCCCCGTGGCTTGGAGGACGCCGTCGTCAAATACAATGCTCGCGTTCGTATATTCGACAACGCCGAAACCTGGTGGATGTCATTGGTTGGCAAGAATCTGACTGATGAGCTGGTGATGGGCTTTGGCGGCGGTACCGGCCTTGATGTAGGTGGCTACCGTGCCTCTGCCGAACCACCTCGTTCGGTTTACCTGGAAGGCGGTTTGCGCTTTTAGAGCAGTACCGTAAACCCACCGTAAGCAAGCGGTCTCTATTTTTTGGCGCCCCAAGGGGCGCCTTTTTTATGTCCCCTGTTTGAGATGTCGATGCGGGCAATGTATCCGCTGTCAATTTGTTCCTCGCGTCAGCATATGTCATCAGGTGCCAGCGACTATGAGAGTGGCGCGCAGTGACATTGGCTAAGACGCTTGCCGCTGGCACTGTCTAACCAGCAATTAAAACTAGAACTGCTGCTTACCCTGACTGGTAACTCGCGTTAGCCTGCGCTGCGCAAAACCACAACGGACGTGATCATAAACACAACAATGATTCGCCAGTTGTCGGGTGTGCCTTAGATGGAGACCGAAAGATGTCTAAACCATTCCCTGGTGTGGGGATAAAGGAAATTGTCATTGCCGCGACGCTGGCTGCGTCTTCGCCAGTCAATGCTTTTGTGTACGACGATGATCCCAATGCTTTATTGGGCAGTACCCACGGTGGTTTGTGGATGTTGGACTACTGCGCCGATAAGCCTGACAGTGAGCCGGTGCCGGTAGACCCCCGGACCCTTGTTCAGCCAGGTATTAGCGACAACAAGGCGGTTCATTTCAACGCATTTTGGGCAGAGTGTCATGCCGACCCGGAAGCGGTGCAGGAATTTGGTGATCCGGAAACTTGCGGTGGCTTGCGAGCGCAGTACTACGCGGGTGAGCGCTTGATGGACACCGGTGGCGAGGAGGTGGCTGCCTTGTTTGCCGGTAACAATTACATGGGCCCGGAGTCTGCCGGCGGGATTTCCACGTTTTCTGCCGAGCAATACAACCAATTGTGGCGCATCTGGGGTGGCTATTGGTCGCGCCCGGCCAATTTTGATGAGCTGGTGACCAACCGCTACGGTAGCGGTATGTCGGAAGGGCGCAACCCCTATCCGCTACCTGGCGAAGACCCCAATCAGACCAATGGCGGCAGTGGTCAGCTACCGGAGATGTTCACCCAAGTTCGCAACCCAGATGGAAGTTGGAGTGGTCGAATCGGTGTTACCTGTAACGGCTGTCACAGTGGCGAGGTTGGTACCAAAGCGGATGGCGACGACCTCGGTTTCCTGTTTGGTGGTTCAAGCGCGACCGATCTAAATCTCTTCCTTCGCGACATGGCGCCGCTGGGTTATATGGCATCGGCAGTCACGCCTATTAATTTGACCCAGACTCGCGGTACCAACAACGCCAGCGCGGTTAACATTGCCTTCCTATTCCCAATGGAGGGTTTTCCCGATCCTTATAGCTTCTTCCAGATTGCCATGTCGGGCTCCACCGGCAGTATGGATTCACCAAACTGGTGGAACATGGGCCACCGGCCTTTGAAGTTTGTCGATGGTTTGTTTCCCATGGACGCGCCGCGTGTTGATTCGGTGTTTTACGCGCCGTTCTTTGGTCTGTTCGGTGGTTCCTCTGGCCCGCTGGGCGAAGAAGGTCAGAACTGGATGCGTACTCACGGTCCGCAAATCAACCGTTGGGTAGAAAGTTTGAAGGCACCAAAGTATCCAATGGATGTGGATGTCGCGCTGGCTGAAGAAGGCGCGGTGCTGTTCCACGAGTTGGATATGTGGGCCCCCGAGCGCAATAACTCGGTTCGCGAGCCGGAAGGCAATGGCTCTTGCGCTAGCTGCCACGGCGCTTACTCGCCTCGTTACGTCAATGATCCAAGCTACCTGGAAACGCCGATGTTGGAGGGTATGGCTGGCTATATCGTCCCCTTGGATATCATCGGTACCGACGAGCGCCGGGCACTGACTAATACCGAAGGCATGCAGCAGGCGGGGGCCGATAACTTCTTTGGCTATCCCCCTACCAAAGGGGCAGAGCCCGGCTTTGATTGCGGCCCGCAGGGTCAAGAGCGGATTCGCGGCGACCGCGAAATCGGCTATCTGGCTCAGCCGCTCTATGGCGTATGGGCTTCAGCGCCGTACTTCCACAACGGTTCAGTGCCCAATGTGTGGGAAGTGCTCAAGCCTCAGGATCGCCACCCCATCTGGCGTCGTAAGTCCGCGCCCAAGCCGCCGGGTTCTGCTTACAGCGTGGTAATGGGTTTTGATACCGACCTGGATCGCGCCTACGACGAAAACAAGATGGGTTGGAAGTACGACAAGATTCAGTGTCAGAGCTATCCGCCGATGGTAACGCCCTTCTATAACTGCGATCCCTTCAACATTGACCGCACGCCGTACCCGCAGCTGATGAAGAACCTGGCCTACGGAAACATGACCGGAGCGTGGAATCTCGACTATCCGCCGATCGTGACCAACGAGCATATGGAAAACCGCAAAATCTACAACTCTCATATGTACAGCCAGGGCAATGGCGGTCATGAGTTTACTGAGGTGTTAACCGACCAAGAGCGCTACGCCATTATCGAGTACCTCAAGACGCTGTAGCCAAAGCGGTATAGGCAGACAAGGGCGCTCCCGCGGGGAGCGCTTTTGCTATTGCACGGCAGTGATGATGAGACTCCGTTCACAGAGTTGGGATTGTGTCGCTGGTCGGACACAGCTGGCATGGCAGGAAAATATCTTTGACGGTCATTGCGATAAAAATACTGGCAACTTTGATTTTTCGTCGCTCCGTCGAATATAAATGTTAAACAGGGAGTACCCAATGAAGAAGTGGATTGCGCTGGCAGCGATAAGTGTTGCTGTCGCCGGCTGCGGTGGCTCGAGTAGTTCGTCGTCTAATAATGGCGGAGGTGATACCCCCTCTACTCCAGAGCCCAATACACCGCAGAGTGAACTGCTCAGCAGCAGTCGCGGTGGTCACGTTTGGCACGACTACTGCCAGGGTAAGTCGGATTCCGCGGAGTTGCCGGTGGATCCCAGAACCCTGGTTCAAAACGGCGTCAATCAAGGTCGCAATGTCGTCTTTAATATCGACTGGCAAAGCTGCCAGTCCAACGACGCTCAGCGTCCGCAAACCTGTGGCCAGTATCGCGACCTCTACGAGAAGGGTAAGCTGGTGGCTCAGGGCTTTGGCGAGCCGGGCACCTCTCACATGTTTAGTCAGGACACCCATGTCTCTGCGTCTTTTACCGATCCGGCTACGCTGGCCGATTTCGGTGAGGGCTCGATGTTCACTATTCCGGCCGATGCCTACAACAACCTGTGGCAAACCTGGACCGGCTATGTTTTGAGCCCGTCTATCCCCCAGCGCCCGGAAAACTATGACGAATTGATAGCCCAGCGTTATGGCACAACCTTGGGCGAAGATCGAAATCCCTACCCGCTTCCCGGCGAAGACCCCAATCAGACCAACGGCGGGTCCGGGCAGTTGCCGATTGCGTTTACGCAATTGCGAGAGCCTGACGGTACCTGGACCGGGCAGATTGGCGTCAAATTGTGTTCCTTTTGTCACGACGGTCAGATCACCAGCGACTCATCCAGTATCAATGAAGTGTTTGGTGGCGCCGGGATGATCGGCGACTTCACTGTTGCCTTCCGGGACTTTGCTGCAGCCGCTCAGAACCCGGCATTCGGGCTCCTTTCCGGGCTGCTAACGGTATCGCCACTGCGAGGTGTGGGGGCCATTGACCAGTTCCAGATTGGTTTTCTCGGTTTTAATGGCGGCACTTTTGAGGAATACACCAACGACAAAATCATCTTCAGTCAGTCGATTGGGGTTATCAAAAGCCCGCCCTGGTGGAATATGGGGCACCGGGTACAGAAATTCCACGGTGCGATTTTGCCCATGGATTCGTCCCGTATCGATATGGCTGCCTACACGCCACTTTTCTTCGCGCAAACGGGTGAGGTCAGCGAAATGGAGGAGTGGCTGGACGAAGCCTCCTACGCGTTCCAGATTTGGGCGGAGTCTCTCAAGGCCCCAGTCTATCCCGGTGATATTGATACAGCCTTGGCCGAGCAGGGCGCGATCCTGTTTCATAACAAGAACCTGTGGGCACCCAGCTTGAACAACCCAGTTCCCGAGCCTGAAACTCCCGGTAACGGCTCCTGCGCAAGCTGTCACGGTGTGCATTCTGAGTACTTTGCCAAGGATCCCAACTTCCTGTCGGACCCTCGCTTGGAGGGTATTGCCGCCAACCTGGTAAATGCCGAGATTGTGCAGAGCGACCCGGTGTATGCCGATGCGCAGCGCAGCCTGTTGGAGCCGGATGGTTCGGCGATTCCCGCGGTAGCCAACGTGCCAATGCTGAATTGCGGCCTGGGTGATTTCTCCAGTACCGAAAACAATTATCCAGTGCTATTGGCTCCGCCCCTTTACGGTACTTGGGCGGCTGCGCCCTATCTGCACAACGGTTCAGTGCCCAATGTCTGGCAACTGTTGGGCGACGAGAGTGAGCGTCCCGATATCTGGAAGCGCAAGTCCACTCCCGCGCCGGAGGGTCTGGAAGGTCGCGTAGTAATGGGTTTTGACACTAACTTCGAGCGTGCCTACGACCAGGAGAAAATGGGCTGGAAATACGACGAGCTGGATTGCGTCCAGGACGCTGCTCAGACTCTGCCCTTGCTGGCCTGCAATCCCATCGACGAATCATTGCCGACACTGCAGGATTTGTTGGGCGAGGTATATAAGCAGGTTGGCCTGTTGTGGAACTTGCCCATCGACGAGTTGCACAGCATCCCGCTGACAGACCAGCAGATTGAAAATCGCAAGGTCTATAACACCAACGTTTACTCTCAGGGTAACGAGGGCCACCAATTCACCAATGTGCTCACCGACGTTGAGCGGCGGGCGATCATTGAATACTTAAAAACGCTGTAAGCAAAAACTCATCGATTCTCGGGGCGCTAAGGCGCCCCGAGTTGTTTAGGGATCATCAAAGCCAAAGTATTAAGGATAAAACTATGTACACGCTGGATGTGAACGGTATGGAGTACACCGTGGAAGTCAGTGGCGACAAGCCGCTGTTGTGGGTGCTCCGGGAAGACCTCAAGTTGACCGGCAGTAAGTACGGCTGCGGACAGGCCTTGTGTGGGGCCTGCACGGTGCACGTGGATGGTCAGCCGGTGCGGTCCTGTGTGATGCCGGTATCGGCGGTGGGTAGCCAGAAGGTCACCACCATAGAGGCCATGGCTCAGGACGCAGTGGGGGTTCAAGTTCAGCAGGCCTGGCGGGAAATCAACGTGCCCCAGTGCGGTTACTGCCAGTCGGGGCAAATTATGGCGGCCACCGCGCTACTTAAAGATAACGCCTCGCCTACGGATCGGGATATCGATGAAGCCATGTCCGGCAATATTTGTCGTTGCGGCACTTATCCCCGTATCCGTCGGGCCATTCACCAACTGGCGGGAGAGGGCTAGTCATGAGTCAAGACAAAGTTGTCGCCAAGCACGCCGGATTGTCGCGTCGTCGTTTCCTGCATTTTTCGACTTTGGCCTGTGGCGGTGTGTTGATTGCCTGCGGTGGTGGCGGTAGCACTAATGCTCGTGCGCAATTATCGGACCCGGGGCAGGTTTCCTCTACATCCAGTGCTGAGGGCACTGCACTGGGAGATTTTATGCGGATCGGTGCCGACAACCGCATTACCGTTTACGTGGGAGCTACCGAGATGGGGCAGGGCGCCCTAACGGTAATGCCGATGATGCTGGCTGAAGAATTGGATGCCGACTGGTCGTTGGTGAGTGTCGAGCACTCGCCGGTCGCGGCGGCGTTTAATAACCCCTATTTTTTCAAGGCCGTGCAGTTCTCCGTGGCCAGTACCTGCACCCGAGGCTACTTCGACGAGCAGCGCCGGGCCGGTGCTGCGATTCGGGATATGCTCTGTGGTGCAGCAGCCCAACGCTGGGGAGTGAGCAAGTCCTCACTGCGCACAGAGAACAGCTATGTCTATCACGACGACAGCGGTCGCTATGCCAGCTACGGCGAGCTGGCCGGCGAAGCCGCCAGTCAGCCAGAACCGCTGGCTCCGTCACTGAAGTCGCCATCCCAGTTTAAGATTATCGGTACCGATCGGCAGCGCCTGGATGTCGCTGCCAAGACCGACGGCAGTATGGTCTACGGCATGGACGTTGATCTGCCCAATATGTTGACAGCAGTGATCGCCCGGCCGCCACGTTTTCACGGCATAGCGCTGAACTACGACGCCAATGCGGCACTGGCGGTGTCAGGGGTGCAGGAGGTGTTTACCGTTCCAGCTGGTATTGCGGTGGTGGCGGACAGCTTTTGGGCAGCGGAAAAAGGTCGCAGAGCGCTGGAAACACACTGGAGTGAGCTGGCCGGGGCCCGCACCGATTCCAACGCGCTGCGCAGTGAGTACCAACTCAAATTAAACGTCCGAGGCATTCCCGCCCGGGTGGATGGCTCGGTCACTTTTGCCAAATTTCTGGCGGCCGACAACGTCGACGCAGACTTCCATTTCCCCCATATGGCTCACGCGGCAATGGAGCCCCTCAACGTGGTGGTGGATTACGATGGCCAGCAGGCGGATATCTGGACAGGTAGCCAGTCGCCCACTCTGGACAAAGCCGCCGCCGCCTTTGTGTTGGGTGTGCCGCCCAGCCGTATTAATTTCCACAACCTCCCTTCTGGTGGCGCGTTTGGCCGACGGGGTAATCCCTTTGCCGATTTTGTCCAGGACGCCTGCCAGGTTGCCCGCCGAGTGCAGCAACCGGTGAAGGTGGTGTGGACCCGGGAAGATGACATGAAGGGCGGTTTCTACCGCCCCGCTTCAGCGGTGAGAGTGGCGGCGTCGGTGGATCGAAGCGGTGGTATCAGCGCTTGGCAGCACCGGGCCATCACTCAGGACCTGACCGCCATCCAGTACGGCGAAGAATTTATCGATCATATTCACCAGGCCGATCTGCCGGACTTCGATAAGCTCACTGATTTCGATACCGGCATGCCCTACGACATCGACAATGTGCTGGTGGATTTTCACCTTAAAGTTAACCCGACACTGCCGGCGCTGTGGATGCGCTCGGTGAATAAGTTCACCGATGTCTTTGCCCAAGAGTGCTTTATCGATGAGCTGGCGCGGCGGCAGTCCGCCGACCCCTACCAGTTCCGGCGGAATATGTTGGCGAGCAATGACCGCTACCGCACCGTTCTGGATAGCGCCGCCCAGGCTGCCAACTGGGGCAATGTGGCCTCCGATCGCTTTCAGGGTATCGCGGTGATGGGGCACTGGCAGAGTTGCATCGCCCAGGTGGTGGAAATCTCTGTGAGTGAGGATCGGGAGATCCGCATCCACAAAATCACCAGCGCAGTGGATTGCGGCACCGCAGTTAACCCTGATCTGGTGGTGGCGCAAATTGAATCGGGCATTGTCTACGCCCTGTCCAGCGTATTGTTCGGCGATATCGAGCTGCGCGACGGTGTGGTTCAGCAAAGCAATTTTGATGACTACCCGGTACTTCGCTTGCACCAGTGCCCTGAAATGGAGACCCATATTGTTTCTAACAACGGTGATCCCGGCGGTGTTGGCGAACTGGGGGTGCCCGCTGTGGGACCGGCCCTGGCCAACGCGCTGTTGGCGGCGACCGGTGACTCGGTTCGCCAATTGCCGATCTGCAAACACTATAATTACCAAGTGATATGAGGCGCCACATGGATCGAGTGAAAACCCTTGTGCTGGCAGCGCTGTTGAGTGGCCTAGCTGGGCTGAGCCACGCTCAGTCGCCATTGTTCGAACCCATTTACGATGTGTTGACCCACCCGCGCTGTATGAACTGCCATACCGTAACCGACTTCCCCCGTCAGGGTGACGAGCGGCGGCGCCACGACCAGTTGGTGGTGCGAGGAGAGGACAACCACGGCGCGCCAACGCTGCAGTGCTCGGCGTGCCACCAGGATCACAACGTTGCCGACGACAATGTGCCCGGTGCGCCCCACTGGGGACTTGCTCCTCTCAGCATGGGCTGGGAGGGCCTGAACGAAGTAGAGCTTTGCGAGGCCCTGAAAGACCTGAGTAAAAACGGTAACCGTACGCTGCAAGACTTACTGGATCATATGACCCACGATGCGCTGGTGCTGTGGGGATGGTCTCCCGGTAAACACCGCACTACGCCACCCCTGGACCACCCGGAGTTTGTTCAGGCCCTGGCCCAGTGGGTGAATGCTGGTGGGCCATGCTTGTAGCCCACCACCGCGTTGTTGCCGCCATGCGGGTCCCGGCGCGGGCATTGTTTGCCACCGCCGCGCTATTTAATTTTGCTACGGCGGCAGCGCTGTTTTTCTTCAGTCGTGAATTATTTATCGCCATGGAGCTTTCGGCGCTTTATCGCGCTGAGTTAGTGCCGTGGTTGCGACAACTGGCCGGACTGATTCTGGTATTTGGCATCGGCTATGGGATGGTGGCCTGGCGTCCTGTGGAGTATCGGTCTCTCGCTGTACTGGGCTGCATCGGCAAACTGGCGGTTGTGGTGTTGTCGATCGCCAACGCGATGGTGCTACCTGCGCTGTTACCCGGCCTGTGGGTAGCCGCCGTGGATGGTGTGTTTGGCGTGTTGTTCGCCCTGTATTTGTTGTCGTCAAAGCCCTGTCGGTCTAGCCCGACAGGGCTCAACTAACGATGGATGATCGGCACCAACACCGCTGACGGATACTCACTACCCCAGTGAATCGTCATGGTGGGGGCATTGGTCAGTATCTGCTCCACCGAGGGCAGAATGGCCGGGGTGTCTGCGGTGGCAATGGTGAGTCGCAGTCGGTGGCCTGCAGGTAGTGTGGCGGCACTGGGCACCAGTTCTACCAAATAGCGTTTCACTGTGCCCGGGTCAACAGGCTTGGTTGCTTCCTCAGTAAAGGGGTGGAAGGGTTGTATCACCTGCCTGGCGCTGTCGTAGCGGGTTTGCTCTTCATCCAGTGCGCGGCTGCTCGCTCGCAGCCAGCCTATAGCAATACCTTGTGATGCCCCATCGGGCGACACAGAGGAAAGGGTGGCGACCAAGGTGCCATCGTTGCCTGCAAAGGAGGCCCACAAGTCTGCGGTTATGGGGCCGGCCAGTTGGATTTCTTCGTCCACAGGTGCAGTTGTGTAGGTCAGTTGTGTCAGCTCATTGAGGCGATTGTCGGTGGCGCAAGGGCCGAGGTTGAGCTCAGGAAAAATGCCTGACAGAAAACCGAGAATAGACGCGGTCGATGCGCTGCACAGGCCGGCCAGTGGCTGAAACAGCACGGTGTCGCTGCCGCTTGCGGCCTCGTGTGAGTCATACAGTGAGCCATCGTTCAAGGATAGGGCCGAACCGCTCACTGCGCCGCTTAAGTAATATAGCTGCAGCGCGCTGTGTTCCAGAGGCCAGCTGTCACCCTGTATCCATTGCTCGCCATTGTTGGGAAAGATGTTGATTCCCGGTAGCGCGTCGATGCCATTTTTGCTGTCTTTTAACCAGCGGTCGAACCATGCCCTAACCAGCTGATCCCGGTTTCCAAAGCCGAGTTTGGGCACCTGCTCCAGTTCGGTTTGGCAGTGGCCGCCGGGGTGGGAAAGCAGCATGCGGTGCTTCGATTTTTTCAGTTGATGGTAGAGAGTTGCTGAGCCCCTCAGCACCGCGTCAAAATCCTGGAGGTTGGCTGTTACCGCAACGGGCATTGCCAACTGTTCGGCGAAATCGACCGCTGAGCGCTCCCGGAACCAGGGGCCGTTGTACGCGAGCTCCCCGCCCAATTGGCCATCAATCACAGTGTTTACTGCCCCCAGAGGCAGCACCCCTTCGGCTAGGGAGAGTAGCGAGTTGGGGTCGCTGGCATTGATCACTGGCCCCAGCACGGAGCCGGCCCCCATCAGCGCAAACGGCGCCAGCGCGGCGCCGCTCTGGCCATTGCCACCGTTGCCAAACACATCCCGGTACCAGTCTGGAAAGCCGGCGTCTGCCCATACCGCATAAACCGCTTTCGGTTTGCCCTGCGCTCGCCGTTGGCTGTCGGCAATGGCGGTGTGAAGCGCGCCGACCCCCAAGGCGGAACAGCCGGTAGCACCGACCCGGCCATTGGACCAGGGCTGGGCCTGTATCCAATCCAGGACCTCGGCGTTATCGAGCCGGGACTGCTCGCCAAAGATATCCCATTCGCCGCCGGAAGAGCCGGTGCCGCGAACGTCCACGGTCATTACCGCGTAGCCCGCCTCCGCCAGATGTGCTGAATTTCCGGTCAGTGGGTTGCTGCCGGGGTCGCAGCTGCCATCAGTGGCGGGAATAACATCCTTGTTGTAGACCGTCATGGTGAGGATGGTGGGAACCGTGCCCGGTATATCCGGGCGGGTAATATTGGCTTTTAAAACGGTGCCATCGCTCAGGGGAATGTCGACATCGCAGTCCCGTTGAAAGGCCTGGACACTGGGCTCTGGCGAGGGAGTTGCGACACTCTGTGAGTGCTGAGCACTGCCGCCGCAGCTGGAGAAGACGAGTGCGGACAGCAGCGCCATGGCGGTACTTAGTGTCGCTGTGGATATACTTATTATTTTCATCGGCCACTTTCCTTGTTCTGATCAAGCCCGTTTTTGCCTGGCAGGCTCGGGATTAGCTGGGCAGCAGGCAGCGTTCCAATACTGAGTCGAACTCTGACTTATTCATCAGTCTCGGCACCGGCAGCAGGCTGCCTTCCTTGGTGGCCGCCTTGGCGATATCGCCGAAATCGCTGCGGGCCAGTTTGTCCAGGCCGGTGGGGATATTAAGAATACTGTTTAGCTCCACCACCTTGCTGATAAAGACTTTAGCGGCTTCGTTATCGTCTCGGCTGTCGCTGAAGCTTAATTCCCGGGCCAGGCTGGCCAAACGCGGGCCGCAAGCATCGATCATTGTCTCCAGCACATAGGGCAGCACAATGGCATTAGCCAGGCCGTGGGGGGTGCTGTAGACCCGGCCTAGCTGGTGGGCCAGGGCGTGAACATTGCCGATGTTGGTGTCGTTGATGGCCAGGCCGGCGTAGCAGGCCGCCAGCGACAGTTGTTCCCGGGCGGCTATGTTGCTGCCCTCGCTATAGGCGGTGGGCAACTGGGCAAAAATCATTTTGATGGCCGACAGGGCGTAGCGTTCACAGCGGGGGTTACACCACACACTGATATAGGCTTCGATAGCGTGGGTCAGCGCGTCCATGCCGGTGGCAGCGGTGATGGCGGGAGGCATGCCGGTGAGCAGGCCGGGGTCCAGGGCGACAGCCAGAGGGACCATTTTGGGGTCGGCAACATAGGCCTTGAGGTGGGTGTCGCTGTCGGCGATGACCGCTCCTTTGGTCACTTCCGAGCCGGTGCCAGAGGTGGTGGGGATGGCATACAGCGGGATGGGGGGAATTTTGACTTTGAAGTAGCCCGCTAGCTTGCGGGGCTCAAAGCCGTTGGTGGCGGCAGAGGCGATAGTCTTGCCGGTATCAATGGAAGAGCCGCCGCCAATGGCCAGCACTGCATCGGCGTTGTGGCTTTTAAACACTTCCAGCCCATCGTCGACGATATTAAAGGTGGGGTCGGGCAGTACACCATCGAACACCTGGCACTCGATGCCCAAGCCTTTGCACTCTTCCACGATCGGCGTGATCAGGCCGAGGTCGACCAGGGGCTTGTCACTGACAATCAGCAACCGGCGACTGCCATGGTTGGCGATATGGCGAGCCAGCTGTTTGCTGCTGCTTTCACCGGCGAACAGTGTAAAAACGTCTGGCGGCATAAAGCGCACAACAGTGGCCATTAGCGTCAGATAGATCTTGTGAATCGCAGTTTTTAGCACGGTGTTGTCCTTGCTTTGTTTAATCGGTAATTGAGTTTTGAGAATAAGACCTTGCCGATAGCTAGGTTAGTCTGCCGGCGCCAAAGCTGGTCCCGACACCCGTTATGCGCGTGAAGTCTTGACGCTTTTGGGGCACCCGGGAACAGATAATTGCGCAGTCGGACAAGGTTGGCGCAGTTCACCAATTCTATTTATGTACAAATGTATATTATACCCTCGGCGATAGGCTGTTCCCGCGCAATACGCTTGGCCTACAAAAATAGTGAACCGGGTGGATAAGGATATGGCGTTACAACGTAGTTTCAGATTGAGTGCGCTCTCAGCGGCGCTGGTGGTCTTGCTGAGCGCCTGCGGTGGTTCCAGTGGCAACGTCAACAGCGGCCCGGGCAGCGATCCCGGCGGAACCAACGATACTGTCGGAAGTGGCGACCAGGCCAATAATCCAGATGCCGGTAACACCGATAGCGGCAGCGGTGTGGCCAACGAACCAGCGCTGCTTGGCAGCAAACGAGGAGGCCACGTGTGGGCCGAATACTGTGCTGATCAACCTGACCACGCGGTATTGCCGGTCGACCCCCGAGAGCTGGTCAACAGCAGTGTCGACAACGGTAAAGCCGTGGTGTTTAACATCGAGTGGGAGACCTGTTTCATCAACGATGAGATTCGTCCATCGACCTGTGGTGAGTATCGCGAATTACATGAGCGGGGGCGCTTGATTGGCCGAGGGCAGGGCGAGCCTGGAACCGCGCACATGTTCAGTGGCTCCACTATCGACTACCTGGACTTTGGTGATCCAAGCACCCTGGGTAATGGCGGCTCGCTGTTTACCATCGCTGCCGAAGATTACAACAATGTGTGGCAAACCTGGACCGGCTATATCGCCGCGCCGCAGCTCCCCACCCGCCCCGAAAACTTTGATGAACTTGTCGCTGAGCGCTACGGTTCGGTGCTTCCAGAGGAGCGCAATCCGTATCCGCTGCCGGGTGAAGACCCCAACCAGACCAATGGTGGCAGCGGTCAACTCCCGGTGGCTCTCACTCAGCTGCGCGAACCGGATGGTACCTGGACCGGGCAAATTGGCGTCAAACTTTGCTCCTTTTGCCACGATGGCGGGGTGGACGCCGCCAACGGCGAGCTGGGCCCCATCTATGGGGGTGCCGGCACAATTGGTGACTTTACGGTTGCCTTTCGGGATTTCGCCGCCGCCAGCCTGAGCCCAACCTTCGGTATTTTGTCCGGGCTGGTTACGGTCGCAGCCAATCGGGGTACTGGCGCCATTGACCAGTTTCAGGTCGGCTTTATCGTATTTAACGGTGGTACTTTAGAAGAGTTCGCCAACGATAAAACCCTGTTCAGTGGCGCGATTGGCAATATCAAGAGCCCGGCTTGGTGGAATATGGGTAGCCGGGTGCACAAATTCCACGGTGCGACACTGTCCATGGATTCGTCGCGTATCGATATGGCGGCTTACTACCCCTTGTCTGGCAGCGATGATGCGGTAGCGTGGGTGGACGGCGCGTCCTATCCCTTCCAAATATGGGCTGAGTCCCTTAAGGCGCCAGAATACCCTGGGCCTATTAATGAAGATTTGGCAAAGCAAGGGGCGATACTGTTCCACGCCAAAAATCTGTGGGCCTCCAATCTCAACAATCCGGCGCCACAACCTGAGCAGCTGGGTAACGGCTCTTGCGCGAGCTGTCACGGCGCCTATTCGCCCAAGTACGTCAACGATCCGCAATACCTGGATGACCCGCGTTTGGAAGGCATCGCTGCCAACGTGGTGAGAATGGATGTGATACGTACCGACCCGACATACGCCGAGGCACAACAAAGCCTGCGCAGCCGGGACGGTTCGATCAACGAGGGCATAAAAAACAACGTCTTTACGCAGTGTGGGCTGGGTGCGGCGGGCGATACTCCCAACAACTCGCCGATCATGTTGGCACCACCCCTCTATGGGGTATGGGCCTCTGCCCCCTATTTCCACAACGCGTCAGTACCCAATATCTGGGGAGTGCTGGATCCTGATAATGAGCGCCCGAATATTTGGGAGCGAGTGTCCAAGCCGGCTCCCCAAGGCTTGGAGGGGCGCGTGGTAATGGGTTTTGATACCAATTTCGAGCGCGCCTACGATCAGCAAAAGCTCGGCTGGCGCTACAAGGAACTGGATTGCGTCAGTGGCTTTCCTGCCACTCAGCCGCTGCTGAACTGCAACCCGATTTCTCCGGATGCGCCATCCTTGCAGGATATTCTTGGCGCGCTATACCAAGAAGTGGCGCTGTTATGGAATCTGCCCATCGACGAGCTGGCTAATATTCCTCTCACTGATCAACAAATTGAGACCCGCAAGGTATTCAATACCAATATTTACTCTCAGGGGAATCAGGGGCACGACTTCACCGGGGTGTTGACCGACGCTGAGCGCCGGGCGATTATCGAATACTTGAAGACGCTGTAGCTTAAAAACCTTGTAACTCGAGGTTTTGCATATTGTCCGGAGAACGGACTGGCGGGATACAACAACCTGTTACAGGGAGCCTTCGGCTCCCCTTGCCGATCAAGGTGCTTGCTGTTCAAAGTAAGGCCAGTGAGCTGCAGCAAGCGAAAGGCACGAGTGTGGTTGCTGAGTCAGCGTTTCTTGGTCTGACTGAGCCGGTACATAAGCCCGCAAATATTGAGGCGCGCCTCTTAATGATAAGAACGTAAAGCAGAGTGGTTATGTGGCAATCCAGTGCTAATTCATCATTAACGGTATTGTGTCGGCGGGTTTTGCTGTGTTTGGCATTGCTGATGCCAAACAGTGAAAGTTTAGCTGCCGATTGGCAACAACAAGCCGGCAAGCCGGTGCCCGAATTTTCCCTGCCTGACCTTGCCGGTAACAAGCGCCACGCGCTGTCCGACTACCGGGGCCAAGTGGTGTATCTGGATTTTTGGGCCTCGTGGTGTGGCCCCTGCCGTCTCTCGCTGCCGGCTTTAAATGAGTTGTATCGAGAGCTTGGCCCCAAAGGCTTTACGGTGTTGGCCGTTAACGTCGATGCCTACGAGGAGGAAGCCACCGACTTTCTTGATGCCTTCCCGGTGGCGTACCCGGTATTGCGCGATGCCGAGCGGGCGTTGCCCAAGCGGTTTGGCGTGCGGGGCATGCCAACGGCATTTTTGATTGACCAACAGGGGCAGTTGGTTGGTGTTCACGAAGGGTTTCGTAAAGGCGATGCAGATAAATTGCGCCGTAAGGTTGTGCATTTATTGGAGGTGGGTCGTGAGAGCTAGGTCATTGCTTATCAATGGGATTCTTGTTGCCGTGTTGGTGTTGGTGACCGGCGGTTGCAGTACTCAGCGGGTCGAGGCCTGGGAGCGGGATTACCTGGCGCGGCCAGAAATGGCCTGGGACCCCGATGGACTCACCGCAGGCATGCGCTCTCACACCTATTTTAGCAAGGAAGCCAGCACCGGTGGCGCCACGGTAGGTGGCGGCGGCTGCGGTTGTAACTGAGGTCTAATGCACAATGAGTGATAAAAAGAACCCGTCCCGCGCCCGGGCTATGCATGCTCTGACCTCGGCGGCATTGGCTATTCCAGGGCTGTCCGCAGCCGGTGGCACGCAGGCGGCTACAGTGCTGACTGAGACGGTAGTGGAATATAAAGCCTCTGCGTATCGGGAAGCCGATTTGGATAGCGGTAAGCTTGGCGGCGGCAGCGCGGAGCGCTACGAGATCGACTCTCATCAGGTCTCGCTGAGAACCCCCTTGGGTGAGCGGACCGAAGGCGGGGTAGAAGTCATGGTCGAGACCATGAGCGGCGCCTCGCCCTGGTTTATTCTGCCGGGCACAGAGGGGCAGCCTGTTCAGGTGATGAGTGGTGCCACTATCTCTGAAGACCGCACCGATGTGCAGGCCAGCGTCGGCCACTTGGTGACCGATTCAGTGATGGTCTCTGTTAGCGGCGGTTTTTCTGAAGAAAATGACTACTTCGCCGTCAATGGCGGTGTGGAAGTGGCGGTGGAGTTGGATGACAAACACCTCACTTTGACCGGCGGTCTGGGCTTTAGCGACGACGAACTGGAGCCCACTAATGGTCGGACAATGGCGGATCGCATCATCAGTGCCGAGAAAGACAGTACAACGGGGTTCGTCGGCCTGTCGAGGGTGCTCAGCCCTACTACCGTGGTTCAGGGCAGTCTCAGTTACAGCGAGCACAATGGCTTCCTGTCCGATCCGTATAAAAAGTTCTGGGTGGTGGATCAGTCCAACACCCTTAACGATGCTAGGCCCACCAAGCGGGAGCAGTTCACTGCGCAGGCTCGCCTGCGGCATTTTTTACCGGAGATCAAAGCGGCACTTCATGCCGATTACCGGTACTACGATGACGACTGGGAAATTACCTCCCACACCTTTGACTTTGCCTGGTACCAGAATTTGCCCAACGACTGGATGCTGGTGCCGTCATTGCGCTACTACAGCCAGACCCAGGCCTTCTTCTATGCGCCATACTTCTTCAGCGCCCGGGCCGATGGTTTTGGCTCCAGTGATTACCGCTTGTCACCCTATGGCGCGCTGAGTGTTCGCCTGCGCTTGGAGAAGCACTGGGACGCCTTCGGTTTCCACGCCGAGTGGGAACACTACGAAGCCAGTGCTGACTATTCCCTGGACGAGGTGGACGTGGAAAACCCCGGGCTGGTGGAGTTTGATATTCTGTCGCTGGGAGTCGACCTGGATTTTTAACAGCTCCCTGACTGGAGTCATCTGTGGAGCTTTTTCGTTTTCCATTTACCGCTATGGCCAGCCCTTGCGAGCTGCACCTCTATGCCAGTGACGCCGCCGGGGCTGAGCGTGCCGCCCAGGCCGCCATTGCCGAAGTGCGCCGTATCGAAACGGTGTATTCCCGCTATCGCGACGACAGTGTCGTGTCTCTGATTAATCAATCTGCTGGTGGCGAGCCGGTGACGGTCGACGACGAAACCGCGGCCCTGCTGGATTATGCCGCCGCTGCGTTTGAGCAGAGCGATGGTCTGTTTGATATCACCTCGGGGGTATTGCGCCGGGTTTGGGATTTTAAGTCCGGACAGCTACCCAGTGTTGAAGACGTCGACGCCTGCTTGGATCAGATCGGCTGGCACAAAGTAGAGTGGCAATCTCCAGCTATTCGCCTGCAGTCGGGGATGCAGCTGGATTTTGGCGGCTTCGGCAAGGAGTATGCGGCCGACCGGGCTGCCTCAGTCTGTGAGGCCCAGGGCATCACCCATGGCCTGGTGGAGTTGGGGGGCGACATCCGGGTGGTGGGGCCGCATCCCGACGGTCGGCCGTGGCAAGTTGGAGTTAGAAACCCCGGTGATCCAGAGCGGGCCATAGCCGCGATCCCGCTGAGTCACGGCGGACTGGCCAGCAGCGGCGACTACGAGCGCTGCATGGTGGTCGACGGGGTCCGCTACAGTCATATTCTCGACCCCCGCAGCGGTTGGCCGGTGGCCGGTACCATGGCGGCGGTAACCACGGTGGCGCCGCTGTGCCTGTTGGCGGGCACTGGTGCCACGGTGGCCATGCTCAAGGGCTCGGCAGCGGCGCCGCTGTGGTTGTCGGATCTGGGCATGCCCCACCTGTGGATCGAACAGGATGGCCGGCTGGGGGGTAGCCTAGTGGCGAATCTGACGGACTCTGGCGTTAGAGGACAGTAACCTGCTTGTTTTTCCTACCTCTGAGCCGAATCCCGGCGCTACTCTCCAAGCTCAATAAAAATTATTTGCTCCCCTGAGGGTGCTGGAGAGAACACTGTCATGACGATGCCATTCCGGGCTTGCCTGCCCGTTGTCCTGTTGTCTTTGATCCTATCTGCCTGCGGAGGCAGCGGTGGCTCCGCCAATGGTGGCGACAATACCAATACCGGCAACAGTGCCGGCGGTGGTAATGGGGGCGGTAACGCCGCCAACCCCGAAGAATTTTTTCAGACCCGTCTACAGAGCTCCACCGGGTTTTGTCGCACTTGCCATATCGCCGGCGGCGTGGCCGATACCGACGACGGCCGCGGCTTGATGCTAACCAGCGACAGCGCCCAGGACTTTCAATTGCTGCGGGCCTCTTGGGAGGCGCTGGGGGGCGGCGTCGATAGCAGCCCGCTGCTGGTAGAACCCAGTGATCCGGCCGAGCCCCACAGTGGTGGCAAGCCTTGGCCGGAAGGCAGCCAGCCTCATGAGGCGATGCGCACCCTGCTGACTTGCTGGAACGATGGCGGTTGCAGCCTGAATGATGGCAATGGCGGTGACCCGATCAACCTGGAGCCGCTGCTGGGCAGCGCCCGGGGTGGTCACGCCTGGTTTGATTACTGCGCCGATGACGGCACCGGGCAGGCGCGGCCAGACAGCGCCCTGTTGCCAGCCGACCCCCGCTCGCTGGTACAGCCGGGCTTTAACGATGGCCGGGCGGTGTACTTCAATGCCTTTTGGAAGGACTGCCATGTCGACCCGGAGCTAGTTAACGAAAAGCCCCACCCCGATACCTGTGGCCAGCTGCGGGAAAGTCGCCACCGCGGCGCCGTGCTTATGGGGACAGCGCCAGTGCAAAACCCCGATGGCAGCTACGTTACCTATGAAGATGGTGAAGTAGTGCGGCCTGGCAATACCTTTGCCGGCGACAACCCTCACGGCTTTTCAGCTATTTCTGCAGAGCAATTCAACCAGCTGTGGATGATCTGGGGGCTGACCGAACGGCCAGAAAATTTCGATCAGTTGGTGGCAGAACGCTACGGATTTGGTCCGCTCTCCGACGAGCACCCCTATCCCCTGCCCGGCGAAGACCCCAATCAAACCAATGGCGGCTCCGGGCGTTTGCCTATGGGGCTGCTGCAAACTCGCATGGAAGACGGCAGTTACAGCGGTGAAATCAGTCACAACTGCCAGGGCTGCCACAGCACCACTATCGACGGTGAGTTTATTCCCGGCGGGGGCGGCTCGCTGCTGGATGCCTCGGTGGTGGGGCGCGACTTCGGTGCCTTTGGCTCCCCGGTGGGGATCGCCATTGATCGGCTCGGTCTGGCTGGCAGAGTGCGGGGCACCAACAATGCCCAGTTCTCCAATATTTTGGCGCTCACGGGTATTCAGTCGCCACAGCAGTTGATCGATGTGCTCAACAACGGCACCACCGGCACCGGTGACACCCCGGCCTGGTGGAATGTCGGCCGGAGGCCGGTGAAGTTTGTCGACGCGATGTTCTCAGGTGATGCGGTGCGGGTAGATTTCGCCCTGTTCTCGCCGATTTTGACCAATAAGTACGGGCTGCCGGAGCAGGAGGACAGCTGGACTAGCGACCACGTGCAGGATGGTGATCACTACATCATGTCCCAGAAAGCCCCCGAGTATGTGGGCGATATCGATACCGCCTTGGCGGAGCAGGGGGCCATTCTCTTCCACACCAAGGACCTGTGGGCAGAAGGGGAGAACAACCCTGTGGCTCGCCCTGACGGCGGCAACGGCAGCTGTGCCAGCTGCCACGGTGCGTACTCTCCCCGTTATGTGAATGACGACACCTTCCTGGCCGATCCGGCGCTGGAGGGCATCGCCAGCTATGTGGTGCCCATCGATATTATCGATACCGACCGGGTGAGACTGGATACTTATAACCAGGGCACCAACGAGTCCCTGAATCAGGCCTCGGTGGCCTATCCGGAAACCCATGGCACCGACCAGGATTGCGGCGTGCAGAATTTGCCGGGGCAGCAGATAGATGCCCAGGGCAATGAGCGCCCTCGAGGCTACGCCGCGCCGCCCCTTTACGGGGTGTGGGCCACGGCGCCCTACCTCCACAACGGTTCGGTGCCGGATGTGTGGAGCCTGCTCGACTCTAGCGAGCGTCCGGCTACCTGGCGTCGTATTTCCAAGCAGCCCCGGGCTGATCAGGCCGGGCAGGTGGTGATGGGCTACGAGACTGACTTCGAGCGGGGCTACGATCCCCAGCGCATGGGCTGGCGCTACGAAGAACTCAATTGTGACCCCAGCCCCAGCGCCGACTACCTGAGCTGTAATCCGCTCAATGATCTGGGTGATTTCTTCCTCTCCGAGGTGTTTGGCGGTCTGTTGCTGGGCTGGAATATCGCCAACCCGCCGATTCTGACTAACAGTGATATCGAAGCGCGGAAGATCTACAACACCCGCCTCTTCAGTCAGGGCAACGGTGGCCATGTCTTTAGCGACGTGCTGAATGACGCGGAGCGTGCGGCGATTATCGAATACCTGAAAACGCTGTGATGTAGGCGCGCATTAAGACTGTAGTACAAAACGAATTGTTGCCACGGCAGCCACTTTTGGTGGCGCGCCGACGAGGGTGAACACAGAGGGAATTTGACTATGGCAATTGATCAAGGGTTTAAGTGCTGGCTCGCGAGCGCTCTCTGCGTCACTGCATTGACGGCCTGCGGTGGTAGCGACGGAAGCCCCAAAAACACCCAGCCTCCAACTGACTCGTCGGCGCAGCCGGCGCCCCCCGAAAATAGCGGGGGCTCTGGCGATGGTCCGCAGGACAACACTATGACAGAGGCGGGCTTTTTTCAGGCTAGGTTGCAGAGTGAGTCAGGCTTTTGCCGCACCTGCCATATTCCCGGTGGTGTCGGCGATGTCGAAGACGGTCGGGACTTTATGCTGAGCAGTAATGCCGCTGACGATTATGACCTGCTCTATCAGTCTTGGCAGACCCTCGGCGGTGGCGTGGAAGACAGCCCGCTGCTGGTGGAGCCCAGTGACGCCAACGAGCCCCACAGTGGCGGCAAGCCCTGGCCCGTTGGCAGCGCCCCCTATGAAGCGATGCGCACCCTGTTGAGCTGCTGGGACGCCCCCGACAGCTGCAACCTCGGCGCGGGTGGTGCTGGCGGCGATGAGCCAGTCGAGTTGCAGCCATTGCTGGGCAGTGCCCGTGGCGGCCATGTGTGGTTTGACTATTGTGAGGACGACGGCACCGGCAGCCCGCGCCATGACTCCGCAGTGCTGCCGGCTGATCCCCGCGCGTTAGTGCAAAAGGGCGTCAGCGATGGTCGCGCAGTCCACTTCAATGCTTTCTGGAAGGATTGCCACGCTGACCCAGAGCTGGTCGGAGAGGCGCCACACCCAGAGACTTGCGGCGAGCTGCGCAGCAGCTGGCAGCGGGGGCGGGACTTGATGACCGGTAACGGTGAACCGGGATCGGGGACGTTTTTTGCCGGCGACGACCACCAGGCCGCCGCCAGCAGCGGGATTGCGGTGGACGACTACAATCGCCTGTGGCAATTCTGGGGCATGGCTGAGCGCCCGGATAACTTTGATGAGTTGGTTGCAGAGCGCTACGGCATGCCTATGGGAGATACCCGCAATCCCTATCCCTTGCCCGGTGAAGACCCCAACCAAACCAATGGCGGCAGCGGTCAGCTGCCCGCCTTTATGACCCAGTTGCGGGGCCCCGGCGGTGAATGGCAGGGTGTTCTGGGCTTTACCTGCCACACCTGTCACAGCGGCGCCGCCGGTGCCGAGGATGGGGGTGAGCTGTTGTACGGAAGCGGCAACAGCCTTCACGATATTGGCCTGATGGCGAAAGAGCTGGGGATCAGCGCCAGCACGCCAGGCATCATTTTTAGCCTGTTTGGCACCAGCCGGGGCACCAATAATGCCAGTGATGTGAACCTATTTTTCCTCGCCAACCAAGAGGGAAGTCGCAGCCTGGATGAGCATTTCTTTGGCGTGTTGACCTCAGGCTCCACGGCCTCCGGCGATACCCCGGCCTGGTGGAATATTGGCCACCGCCCGGTCAAATTCCAGGATGGCTATTTTGCCGCCGATGCCAGCCGAGTGGACCTGATTTTTTATACCCCTATTGATGGCGTTCTCGGTGGCGAAGACGGTGAGAACTGGGTGCGGGATCACGCCCAGGATGCGGACAAGTGGATGATGTCGCTAAAGTCACCGGAATACCCACTGCCGATAGATACAGCGCTGGCAGAGCAGGGCGCCGTCTTGTTCCACAGCAAGAACCTGTGGGCCGACAACCTCAACAATCCGGTGCCGGAACCGGAGGGAGGCAATGGCTCCTGTGCCAGTTGTCATGGCGCCTACTCGCCCCGATTCGTCAACGACCCGGCGTTTCTGGCCGATCCAATCATGGAGGGGGTCGCCAGTAATATTGCGCCAAAGAGGGTGATTCGTACCGATCCTGCGCGGGTGGACACCAATAATGAATCGGTAAACCAGTACGGCGCTAACAGCTTCCTGGGGTTTTCTGAGACCGTAGGGTCAGATCAGGATTGCGGCCCCCAGAATCGTGCTGAGCTGCGGGGGGATCGTGAAATGGGCTACCTTGCGCCGCCGCTGTACGGGGTTTGGGCCACTGCGCCCTATTTGCACAACGGTGCAATTCCGGATGTTTGGAGCTTACTCAAGCCCGATGACAGACCCGCTTTATGGCGCCGGGTGTCAACGCCTGCACGCGCCGATCAGGCCGGCCAAGTGGTCATGGGCTATGACGTGAACCTGGAGCGAGCCTACGATCAGCAGAAAATGGGCTGGCGCTACGATGAGCTGGAGTGCGGCGACGGGACCATTCCGTTTTTCGATTGTATGCCCGGTGATCAAGACAATCCGATATTCCAGGATATCCTTGCTCAGTTGTACGGCAATAGCATTCTTACCTGGAATCTGGGGAATTTACCCGTTTTCGGGCAGATGACCCCAGAGCAGATAGAAAACCGAAAGATCTACAACACCCATTTGTACAGTCAGGGCAATGAGGGCCATGATTTCACGGTAGTTCTCAACGACGCTGAGCGCCGGGCAATTATCGAATACCTGAAAACCTTGTAGGGTGCTACTGGGTTAGCGGGCACTGGGTTTACGGGCACTGGGTTAGCGGGTACTGCGTATGGCGGTGCTGGCTCTCTGCTGCGACGATCTATTTACCGAGATTGAGTTGTGGGGAGCGCGGCCCAGACCATCTACCGGCACTCTTTGTAGAGCGTGCCGGGCCTTGAGTCGTTCAAACAACGTTGTGCCGCCGGACAATGGTGGCACCGTTGTCCAATCCTCTCGCCAAACTCCCGGGCATAATGCTAAGCATAAAGAAGTCTAATTGGGGCTCAATCGGCCCGCATGGAGAGCTTGGAGTAATATATGCGCAGTTCCCTGCTGAAAACCCTGTTACCTGTGGCGATAGCCATGAGCCTTGCTGCTTGTGGTGGCAGTTCCAGCGGCGCACCGCAAGGCGGCAGCGGCACCAACAATAACGGTGGCGGCGATGGTGGCAATACCGACGGCGGTAACACTGACGGGGGCGGCAGCGGTGGCGGAGCCGTCACCCAAGAGGAATTCTTTCAAACTCGCCTGCAAAACTCCTCCGGCTTTTGTCGCACTTGCCATATCCCCGGTGGTGTCGGTGATGTCGAGGACGGCCGGGACTTTATGCTTAGCAGCAACCCTGCGGATGATTACGACCTGCTGTACCAGTCATGGCAGACCCTGGGCGGCGGTGTGGAAAGCAGCCCGTTATTGGTCGAACCCAGTGACCCCAGTGAGCCCCATAGCGGTGGCAAGCCCTGGCCGGTTGGCAGTGCCCCTTACGAGGCCATGCGTACCTTGCTGAGCTGTTGGGATAATCCCAGCAGCTGTAGCCTCAGTGGAGGCGGCGACGGTGGCGGTGAGCCAGTGGATTTAGAGCCCCTGCTGGGCAGCGCCCGGGGCGGTCACTACTGGTTTGATTACTGTGGTAACGATGGCAGCGGCAATCCCCGCCCGGACAGCGCGGTGTTGCCACCGGACCCCCGCTCGCTGGTGCGACCTGGCGTCAGTGACGGCAAGGCGGTCCATTTCAATACCTTCTGGGCAGATTGCCACGCTGACCCGCAATTGGTTCAGGAAGATCCCCACCCGGAAACCTGTGGACAGCTGCGCGATAGCTGGGAGCACGGTCGCGAGCTGATGGTGGGCAATGGCGAACCCGGTTCCGGCACTTTCTTCAATGCCGACTACCACGATGAGGATGCTTTGCTGGCCTTGTCGGCCTCCTCCTACAACCGCTTGTGGATGCAGTGGGGCATGTTCTCCCGGCCCGACAACTTTGACCAGTTGGTGGCCGAGCGTTACGGCATGCCGCTGAGCGAAGAACGCAACCCCTATCCGCTCCCCGGTGAGGATCCCAACGCCACCAACGGTGGCAGTGGACAACTGCCGGCGTTCCTGACGCAAATGCGCGGCGACAACGGCGAGTGGACTGGCACCCTGGGTTACACTTGCCATGCCTGTCACAGTGGGGCGGCTGGCCTGCCCGGCGAGGGTGAAGACACTGGCTTCCAAATGGGTAGTGGTAACTCCCTACAGGATATTGCGTTGATGTCTCGGGAGCTGGGTGCCGCCGCTATCAGTGGCTTTAACGGCGAAGGTTTCGGCACCATTTTTAGTCTGTTTGGCACCAGTCGAGGCACCAACAACGCCAGTGATGTGAACATTTTCTTCTTGGCAAATAAGGAAGGTGGCCCAAGCTTTGACGAGCACCTGTTTGGTGTGCTGACCTCTGGTTCCACTGCTTCCGGTGACACTCCCGCTTGGTGGAATATGGGGCACCGTCCAGCGAAGTTCCAAGATGGATTCTTCCCCATGGATGCTAGCCGGGTAGACTTGATTTTCTATACCCCCTTGGATGCCTTGACTGGCGATGAGGCTGGCGAACAATGGGTTCGCGACCACGCTCAGGACGCCGACAAGTGGATGGTGTCGCTAAAGTCTCCCCAATACCCGCTGGAGGTGGACGAATCTCTGGCAGAGCAGGGTGCCATCCTGTTCCATAGCAAAGACTTGTGGGCCGACAACCTCAACAACCCTGTTCCCGAGCCCGAAGGCGGCAACGGCTCCTGCGCCAGCTGTCACGGCGCCTATTCACCTCGTTTTGTGAATGATCCAACTTTCCTTTCTGACCCGTCGATGGAAGGGTTGGCTGCCAACGTTGCACCGCTGGATGTAATTCGTACCGACCCAGCACGGGTCAACACCAACAACGAGTCGGTCAATCAATACGGTGCTGACAGCTTCCTCGGCTTTGGTGAAACCGTGGGCACTGAGCATGATTGCGGCCCCCTCAATCGGGAATCTATCCGCGGCGATCGCGAGATGGGTTACCTTGCTCCACCGCTCTACGGTGTGTGGGCGACCGCGCCTTATCTGCATAACGGCTCGATTCCCGATGTCTGGTCGTTGCTTAAGCCAGAGGATCGTCCCGACCTGTGGCGCCGGGTATCCACACCCGCCCGTGCAGATCAGGAAGGCAGTGTGGTGATGGGCTTTGATGTCAGCATGGAGCGCGCCTACGACGAAGATAGAATGGGTTGGAAGTACGACGAGCTGGAGTGTGGCGACGGCACCATTCCCTTCCTGGATTGCTCACCGCTTACTGGCGGCACGCCAATTCTGCAGGAGATCCTGTCGCAGCTGTATGGCAACCTCATCCTAACTTGGAACCTCGGACAGTTGCCGATATTCCTGCAGGCGACCCAGCAGCAGGTAGAGAACAGAAAGATCTACAACACCCACCTCTACAGTCAGGGTAACGAGGGGCACGACTTTACTACCGTGCTGACTGACCAGGAGCGCCGCGCGCTGATCGAGTACATGAAAACGCTGTGATGGGCTTCACAGCAGGGGAGGTGCTGTACGGTCTTCCCTAATCCTCTTGCCGGCCTTGTGCCGGCTTTTTTGTTTTTGGAGACGGTGAACGTCAAGGCAGCCAGGCGCAGTGGTAAACTCAGCAGCTTTCTCTGCCTGAGTGGCCGGGGTATGCTGACTTATCTTGGATGAGTTAGCAGGTAGAGATGCAATGGACGTAGAAACTCACACATCGAGCGACGCCGAACAGAATAACTTGGCGTCTCGCTGGGCGCGATTGGGCGCGGCATTGATCGACGGCATTATCGCCATGCTCGCAACCTTGCCAATAATGAAAATGGCGGGGCTTTGGGAGCAGGCTATGAATGGCGAGACTCTGTCCTTCCAAGCCATGTTTTGGGGCGCATTGTACGGCTTTGCGGTGTTTTTGCTGGTTAACGGCTATTTCCTAAAGCGGGACGGCCAAACGGTGGGCAAAAAGCTCTTGGGCATAAAAATCACCACCTTGACTGGCGCTGTGCCGGATTTTTGGCCGATGGTGGCCAAGCGCTACTTGGTGTTTTGGGTGATTACCTATCTGCCCTTTGTCGGCAACCTGATTGCCTTAGTCGACGCCTTGTTTATCTTCCGCGACGACAAACGCTGTCTGCACGATCATCTGGCTGGCACCGTAGTACGCAATGTTAATACCGCTGCTACAAGCCCGCCGCCGGCTCAGTGAGACAGCGGTGAGCTATGCATCGCTAGCCCTTGAACAGATACCGAATCGGCAATGATTGCAGGCCGCTGACAAAGTGGCTGGGTATAAACTGCGGTTCGCCGGCCAATTCAATGGACTCCAGGCGCGGCAACAGCAACCGATAAAAGGTTTCGATCTCCATTCTCGCCAAGTGAGATCCCAGGCAATTGTGGCGGCCGTGGCCAAAGGCCAGATGGCGGCTGGCGGGGCGAGTGATGTCGAATTCCCGGGCATTGGCAATCGCGCTTTCGTCCCGGTTGGCCGAGTCAAATAGCATCATCACAGTGTCGCCCTTGGGGATTTTTTGCCCGCCCAGCTCGGTATCTTCAAGTACCGTGCGGGCAAAGTGCTTGACCGGTGTCACCCAGCGGATCATTTCGTCAGCGGCGGCATTGAGCCTCTCCGGTTCGTCCCTGAGTAGCTGCAATTGCTCGGGGTGCTGGAGCAGCGCCAGTAGACCGCCGGCAATGCTGGCGCTGGTTGTGTCGTGGCCGGCGGTGGCCAATAGCACAAAATAGGATGTGAGGGTGAAGGGGTCGAGGGCCTCGCCATCCACCTCGGCATTGGCCAATACACTGGCGATATCGTCTTTGGGGTCGGCCCGGCGCGCTTCGGCGAGTTGCGTGAAATAATCCGCCATACCTTGGACGGCGCCCAAGTAGATGGCCGTTACGTCTTGCTCGTCAGTGACATAGCCTTCGGGTGCAAAAAGGTGTTGGGTAAGGGTCAGAATGTGTTGCTCGTCCTGTTCGGGTACCCCGATCAGCTGCAACACCACTCGCAGCGGGTACCAGAAGGCAATATCGGCGGCAAAATCACATTCGCCGTTTTTTCCCTCCATGGCCTCGATGAAGCCGGCCGCAATGGATTCGACATGGTCCCGCATACGTTTGATATTGGCGGGCATAAACCAGTCGCGAGTGATGCGGCGGAGTTTGGTGTGTTGGTCGCCGTCCATATGAACCAGGGTTTTCACTCCCTGGATATCGCCGAACCGCTCTAAGTTTACCTTTTCCAGTTCCTCCAAAATGATGACTGCCCTGGGTTCGGCACTGAACAGCTCGGGGTGGGACTCAATGTACTTGATATCCTCGTAGCGGGTTACAGCCCAATAGGGGCGAATTCCCTCGGGGTTAACGTAGCAGACCGGTGCCTCTTGCCTGAGGCTGTCCAGCAAGGCATGCACCTCGTCCGGCCGAGTGTAGGCGAAGGAGTCAGTGAGGAGGTCGGTATTGGTGCCTGTCATGCTTGTCTCCGATATCATTCAGGGCCACACCGCGATACAGCTTAGCAATCAGCTGCGTTGTCTGATGCGGCAAAATTGTCGGCGGGCATGTCTGTTGCCTTGCCGCCGCGCTCTTGAGGGGATAAATTTGTACACTTGTATGTTTTTTGGGTCAAGTGCTACTATGCCGCGATGAATAAGCCAATAAGCAATACGCTATCTTCCGAGTTCACGGCCCGGCTTCCGCAGCAAGCAAGGGGGCGGGAGCGCTTCGAGGGAATTTTAGCGGCCTCTGAGCAGCTGCTGATAGAAAAGGGCATCGATGGTTTTTCGATTCCCGAGTTGGCATCGGTACTGCAATGCACCCGGACCAGCATCTACCATTTTTTTCCCACACCGTTTGCCATTCTCAATGAGTTGACGCGACGTTATCTGTGCAAGCTGGAAGAGGAGGTGCGAGCGGTCAGTGTGGGCTTCGAGACCCAGCCCTGGCGGGACGTGATTGAGCATGTCAGCGTCACGGTCTCACGCTTTCACAACAATAACCCCGTCGGCGCCCTGCTGATTTTGGGCGCGGTGGCCACTAGCGAAAGCCATCAGGCGCTACAGCTCACCATCTCGCACCTGGGGCGCTACGTGGATGATTTAATGCGGGAGATAGGGGTTGTCCTGCCTGACGACGAACCCAATGCGACGGCTCTAACTGTTGAGCTTGGCACCGCATGCCTGCGCCTATCTTATTATCTGCATGGTGAGGTTACTGATGCCTATCGTCGAGAATGCAGTCGGGCAATGATTTCCTACCTGGAGCAGTTTGCCAAATAGAGGCTCAAAAAAGCCGGGTCCTCTGCGCTGCCAGTGCGCATTGGGAGGGTTGAGGACCCGGCAGGAAGGCGCTAGCCAACACGGCGTTCTACTCCTTCCCAGTAGGGTTCACGCAGCACGCGTTTGAGGACTTTGCCAGAGGGGTTGCGCGGGATTTCCTCTACAAACTCATAGCGGCGGGGCGTTTTATAACCCGCCAGACGCTCGCGGCAAAACTCGATCAAATCGGCGTCGCTTACCTGGCTGTCTGCAGTCATAACACAGACCGCCAGTGGCGTTTCGCCGTATTTGCTGTCGGGGATGCCGATCACTGCGACATCCTGAATATCGGGGTGAGAGAACAGGGCGTTTTCAACTTCTGCGGGATAGATGTTTTCACCACCGGATACAATCATGTCCTTAACGCGGTCGCGGATATAAAAATAGCCCTCTTCGTCGACATAGCCGGCATCCCCGGTGTGCAGCCAACCGTCGACAACGGTTTCGGCGGTTTTTTCCGGCAACTGCCAGTAACCTGCCATAGTGGTGGGCGAGCGCACCAGTAGTTCACCGGTTGTGCCTGGGGCCACTTCCTGACCGTCTTCATCTACCACTTTCAGTTCTGCGCCGGGTAACGGGCGACCGCAGGAACGAAGCAGATGCTCTTCCCCCTTCAGCGCGCGGCGGTGATCTTCAGCCTGCAGCGCCAGCACCATGCAGCTGAGTTCGGTCATGCCAAAGCCCTGAACAAAGTTGCATTTAAATAGGGCTATGGCCTTTTCCAATATGTCCAAAGAAATTGGTGATGCGCCGTAGGTAATGCGTTGTAGTGGTGAAAAGTCGTAGTCCTGAATGTTGGGCACAAACGCCATAATCGCCTGGATCATAGCCGGCACCAATACGGTATCGCATTTTTCACTGGCGCAAATGGCTTCTACTACCGCGACTGGGTTGAAATCTTCCATCAGCTCCACAGTCATGCCGCTGCACAACCAAAATAATGTGGCGGCGAGTCCCGCCACGTGAAATAGCGGCAGTGACATCAGCCCGGTATGAGCCACTTGTACCCGGGGCGAGATGTGGTTGGTCATGATATAGCCTGACACCATTTGTTGATGGCCAATCAGCACCCCTTTGGGATAGCCGGTAGTACCACTGGTGTAGAGCTGCGAGACGATGGTGTCTGTCGAGGCGTGAAAGTCGGGACGAGTATCATCGTCAGCATAGAGAGTGGCAAAGTCCTGCCATTTGTCGTCACTGGTGGCCAGTGTGTAGCAGTGCTGAATGTGTTTTACGGCTTCGCTGCGATCTGCACCGCTGCGCAGTTCATCATCACCGCAGACAAGCATTTCGGCTTTGCTGTCCTCTAAGATGTAGCTCAGCTCAGCAGGGGCTAGACGGAAATTAAGTGGCACCAGGGTAAAGCCTGCTTTCATACACGCTATGGCTAGCTGTGGATAGGCAAGCGTATTTTTTGCCAGTATGGCGACGCGCGCGCCCGGCTTCAGCCCGATTGACGCCAGGCCATTGGCCAATTGGTTGCAGGCGCGGTCGAAGTCAGCGTAGTTCTGATTTACCCCATCGCTGCGCAGGGCTGTGACCGTCGGGTGTTCGATGGCGTTGAATTCAATCATTTTATGGAGCAGCATGGACGGTCCTCGCGTGTGGCTAAGCGCAGCGACGTGGTTTCGTGGGCTAAGCGTCTGTTGTTTGTACAAAAGATGAACATTGTGTCGCCCTCGGCTGAGTAAAATGAAGGGTAGTTGCCGCCAGCCCTTGTCGCGCTGCGCCAATACCGTATTTTCGCGCCTCCGAGCTGTATTTCACCGACCTGACGCAATCAGACAAGCCCTGTCGCACGTCGACCTGTCTGCTCCCTGAACGAATGGTTACAGTGTTCTCATTCGCGACCCCACCAAATTTGGCGCCGGGTCAATCCAACTGCAGTGAGAGTGGAAGCATGATCAAAACACGCGTAACCGAGATGCTGGGTATTCAACACCCAATTATTCAAGGCGGCATGATGGCCGTAGGGCTGGCTGAGCTAGCCTCTGCCGTTTCCAACGCCGGTGGTTTGGGTATCATCACGGCGTTGACCCAGCCTACCCCCGACGATCTGCGCAAGGAAATTGCTCGCTGTAAAGAGATGACCGATAAGCCCTTTGGCGTCAATGTGACACTGTTGCCGACCATCAACCCCGTACCCTACGACGAGTATGTGCAGGCGATTATCGAGGGCGGTGTGAAAGTGGTAGAAACAGCGGGTCGCAGCCCGGAGGCATTCATGCCAGCTTTTAATGCCGCAGGTGTTAAAGTTATCCACAAATGCACCTCTGTGCGCCATGCATTAAAGGCAGAGGCGATCGGTTGTGCGGCTGCAAGCGTAGATGGCTTTGAGTGTGCTGGCCATCCAGGGGAAGACGATATCCCCAACATGGTGTTGCTGCCCTGCGCGGCAGCCAAACTGAGCATTCCGATGATTGCCTCGGGTGGTATCGGCAATGGCCAGGGCCTGGCCGCTGCATTGGCCTTGGGCGCAGAAGCCGTCAATATGGGGACTCGCTTTGTGGCGACCAAGGAAGCGCCAGTACACCAGAATGTGAAGGATATGATGGTGCAGAGCAGTGAGCTGGATACCGCGTTGATTTTCCGCACTCTGAAGAACACCGCGCGCATCTATAAAAACAGTATCGCCAAGCAGGTTCTGGAGATAGAGAGTAAGCCCGGCGATACCGATTTTACTGATCTGCAGCCTTTGGTGGCGGGTAAGCGCGGTCGTGAAAATGTGCTGGAAAAAGGCGACACCGATGATGGTGTGTGGACAGCCGGATTGGTCATGGGATTGATCGATGATATCCCCAGTTGCCAAGAGCTGGTTGAGCGGATGGTCAGTGAGGCGGAAGCCATCATCGGCCAGCGCCTGGCCGGTATGCTTAGCACTGCACCCAGCGCCATCGCTTCTTAAACCCGTCATCCAGCAGGCGTTTTACTGAACATGCATGTAGTGAACTTTCAGCCCGAGCGCGGTGACCAGGGCTCCGGTACGTTTATTCGCAATTCTGCGGTAGCCGGGTGGTTTGAAAAAACCATTTCAGATTACCTGGATCAGCTTTTGGTGGGCGAATCTCTGGACGCGCCCTGGAGCCAAAGCTCGATGCAGGTGGATTTTTTTCGTGACTTTACCGTTGGTCAAGCGCTGAAGTTCGAAGTCTCGGTGAGTGATGTTGCACAAACGGCTTTTTCTGTCGGTTGCCGTATTTATCAAAATGGTGAATTGTGCAGCGTTGGTAGTTGCGTGTTGGTGCAGCGAGATCCGGAGAGCCGTTGTAATCTGCCCTTGCAGGAGTCTGTGGCGCGTCGTCTGGAGTCTGAAGTACTCAGTTTCCACCGCATGGGCCAAATCGCCGCGAATTAGTGTCAGTTGGTGTTTACACCAATGTGAAAGCCTTCGGCGCTGTAACAATTGAAAGAGAGTGAAAACGATCATGAGTAACGAGCAATCTCAAGCGGAGCTGGAAGAGTTTCGTCAAGAAGTGCGGGAATTCCTCGCCACCGCGCCTACCCCGGAGATCCTTGAGGCCGGTGCCAAGACCACCAGTGTGTTTTGTCCCTTTGAGCCCACCATGGCGTGGCACAAAATTCTCTATGAAAAAGGTTGGGTCGCACCCGCCTGGCCGAAAGAATACGGCGGCACCGGTTGGTCTATTCAGCAGCGCTACATCTTTACCGAAGAGTGCAATCGTCGCGGCGTACCGCAAATTTTGCCGCAGAACCTGCAAATGGTAGGACCGGCGGTACTGGGTTTTGGTACCGAGGAGCAAAAGGCGGAATATCTGCCCGGTATGTTGTCTGGCGACGACTTCTGGTGTCAGGGCTACTCTGAGCCGGGAGCCGGTTCTGACTTGGCCAGCCTGAAGTGTCGCGCCGACAGTGATGGCGACGACTACATACTCAACGGCTCCAAAACCTGGACCACCTACGGCCACCACGCCAACAAAATGTTTGCTTTGGTGCGCACCAGCAGTGAGGGCAAGCCTCAGCAGGGCATTACCTTCTTGCTGCTGGATATGGACCTGCCGGGCATCGAAGTGCGGCCAATTATTGGCCTCGATGGCTTCCCCGAGCAGTGTGAAGTGTTCTTCACCGATGTCCGCGTGCCCAAACGCAATCGTATTGGTGAAGAAAACCAAGGCTGGACGGTCGCGAAATACGTTCTTGAATTTGAGCGCGGTGGCAGTAACTTTGGCGCTTGGCTGGTGCCGGCACTGGAGCGCCTGCGGGCCCGCTGTGAGCAGCCGCTGGATACCAGTGGTCGCCGTCTGATAGATGACGAAACCTTGCGCCGTCAGCTGGCCGACTTGGAGATCGATATCCGCGCGGTAGAGCACACCGAAAAGCGGGTTAATGCCAATCTAAAGCACGGCGAGAACCCAGGGCCCATGGCGTCATTGCTGAAAATCCTTGGTACTGAGGTTATGCAGCGCTTTTCTGAAGTGCAATTGGAAATATTTGGCCTCGACGCGCTGCCACTGCAGTTGCAGGCACTGGAAGTGGGTAGCGGCGTTGAGCCCATTGCCGGGGATGCCCACGCGATGTTGGCCATGCCCTATTATCTCAATACCCGGGCGGCGTCGATTTACGCCGGTTCCAACGAAGTGCAGCGCAGTCTGCTGGCAAAATCCATTCTCGGGGCGTGATCATGCAATACCAATACAACGAAGAACAGCAGCAATTCAAAGACAGCCTGCACAAGTTTGTGCAGGATCACTACGACTACGAAGCCCGCCGCAGTCTGGCTGCCAGCGAGCAGGGATACAGCACTGAGCACTGGCAACAACTCGCTGAGCTGGGTGTGCTGGGATTGAACTTCAGTGAAGAGCATGGCGGCCTGGGCATGGATTTGGGTTATGCCATGGCGGTGTCGGAAGAGTTTGGCCGCGGCCTAGTGCTGGAGCCCTACTTTGCTACCGTCGTGTTGGCCGGACGTTTGTTGGATCGCTTGGGTGGCGACAAGGCGGCAGAGCTTTTGCCCGCCGTTGCCGCAGGTGAGACCCAACTGGCACTGGCCTGGGAAGAGCGCATTAGCAGCGGCGACCCCTTGCGTGTGAGCTGCACCATTGAGGGCGGAAAGGTCAATGGCGAGAAGTTGGCGGTACTGGCGGCACCCAGTGCCGACGCTCTGCTAGTTACCGCGCGAGACGGTGCCGGCACCCTGCAAGTGTGCCTTGTAGGCAGTAACGCGGACGGTGTGAGTCTTGAGGCTTATCCCATGGCCGACGGTCACCGTGCTGCGACTGTGACCTTAACGGGTGCAGATGCAACCGTACTGGCCAGTGGTGCTGAGCCGGAAGCGGCAGTGGCTGTGACGCTTGATGAGGCACTGCTAATTATGGCGGCCGAAGCCCAGGGTGCGATGGACAAAGCTCTGGAAGTCAGTCTCGACTATTGCCGTACCCGCAAGCAGTTTGGCATGCCGCTGGCGGCCTTCCAGGCCCTGCAGCACCGGCTGGCAGATATGATGATCCATGCTGAGAAGTCCCGTTCCCTGATGTGGGCGGCATTGCAGCAAGTGGATACGGCGGAGTTTGCCGATGCCACCGCAATGTTAAAGGCGGCACTGGGCAGCAATGCCCGCTATGTGGGGCAGCAAGCCATCCAGCTTCACGGCGGGATCGGTATGACGGATGAGCTGAATATCGGTGCTTATTTTAAGCGTTTGACGACCTTGGAGCTGTTGCTGGGTAATCGCAATTATCACCTTGGCCGATTGGCCAGTGAAGACGCTGCCAAAACCGCCTCTGGCGGTGCTGCTGCCGCTTGATGGCGTAGGCGGATATCCTGGGGCGTCGCGCCGTAAAACTCCCGGTAGGCCCGGTTAAAGTTATTGGCGTGGCGGTACCCCAGTTGGTAGGCAATTGCTTTTAGCGGCATATTGGTTTGGCGGAGATATTGCTGGGCCAGTTCCATCCTCACTTCCAGGCATACTTTTCGAAAACTGGTGTCCGCCTGTGCCAGATAGCGACGCAGACTGCGCTCCTGAATATTGAGTTGTCGTGCTGTTCCCGTCAGGGAAAAATCACAGGTTTTGGGGTGCTCGATCAGGGCACGCTTCACCCGGGCAATAATGCCTGTTCCATAATACGCTTCCCCGAGGTGCTGCTTCATTTGCGCCGAGCAGGTCTGCATCAAATCTGTTTGGCCGGTGGGAATGGGGTAGTACATCCATTCCGCGGGCCAGGCGATGACGTTGTGGGCCTGGCCGAACTCCACCGGGCAGCCAAACATGGCCTGGTATTGCTCGGCATGTTTGGGCCTGGGGAACTTGAACGTTACGTAGGTGGGAGTGGCCCCGCGGCCACTGGGTAGAATCACCTGGGTGCAGCGCCACACCGCCAGGGTGGACATTTCCAGCAGCTCCTCCTCATAGGGTTTTATCGCCGACAGAGTAGTAAATACGATACGGCTAATACCCTCCCGAGTAGATATTTTGGTGCGCACGATGTAGCTGGAGGCATTGAGGGAATGGCTGGAAATCCGCGCTGCATGCATGACAGTGGGCGCGGTCAGTACCGCGTAGCCTAGAAGGCCGGAGTCGGTGAGCTGGGCACGGTCGCCAATTTGCAGGGCAATGTCCGGCACCCCGCGATGCTTAACGTCCCGGAGGGCATGAATAAACGCCACCATGCTGCTGCCGTCTTTGCAGTCCGACCAGTCGGGGAGGATGGAGTGGCGCTGTGCCAAAGCGTCAATATCGACTTCCGGGTAGCGGGAGGTCAGCAGTTCGCGGAGTGTCGCCAAGCGCCGCCGGCCAATGTGTTCCTGCTCGAAAAGCTGCATACGATCACGTTTTGGTGATTATTTGTGCGAATATGGCCACTAATGATAATTCACCGTGGACGAAAATGATAGCGTTTGGCGCCACAGGACAGCCTTTTGTTGCTATTCTAGCTTCGCGTTACTGCTGAGGGCAGACCGCCTTCGCGGCTTCTCTCTTCACGTAACGGGGCGAATATACTCGACTAATACCATAATGTAGAGAGGATAGCGTCGTGCGGACTCCCAGCGTTTGTGGCGAATATCTTGATAATCTTCTGGAATACCTTTACGGCCGAGGTGTTACCCCCGCCGAATTACGGCACGTACTGCGCATGACCCCGGAAGATCACCTTACCGACCAAGGACGTTTTCCAATGCGCCTGTTCGAGATGGTGTTAGACGCGGGTAGTCAGATACTCCAAGATTATTATCTCGGTGCTCATGCCGGTGCCCACGCTTCCCGGCAGGCCTGGGGCATGGTCAATTATCTGGGGATGAGTGCCCCCGATACCAACAGCGCCATTCAGGCGGTGGTGGATTTCTCTCGGTTGTTAATCGATCACGGCGATCTCACCTTCGAACACCATACCCGCGAGCAGTCTCGGTTGACGTGGCTGGTGCCACCGCGCCAGACGCCTTCTCGTCACGTGGTGGAATTCTTTTTTGCCAGTTGGTACCGGGTTAACAAGCCGATGCTGGATCGCTGGTGCAGTAAGCGAGAAATTCACTTTACCCATGACGGGCCAGCTGACAGTGCCGAAATCGAGCGCATTATCGAAGCGCCGGTGCACTACGGCAGCGATAGCAACCGCGTCGAATTCGATAACCATTTTTTGAATCGTCCTACTCGTTTCCCTCACCCGGGCATTCACCGTTCACTGCTTCAGGCTGCGCGCGCCGAGTTGGCCACGCTGCAATTGGAAGATCGTATCATCCGCGATGTGATGGACTGCATCGTTCGTCAGCTCCCCGAAGGGGTGCCTAAGCTGGAAGATGTTGCGGCAGAATTAAACCTTGCTCCGCGTACCTTGCAGCGCCGTCTTAACAACACCAGTACCAACTTCAAATCATTGGTTGATGACGCCCGTAAGGAGCGTTCCAAAAAACTGATTAGTGATTATGAAATCGGTTTGTTGGATATTTCTGCCGAACTGGGCTTCAGCGACCAAAGCGCTTTCCAAAAAGCCTTTAAACGATGGTTCGGGCAGGCACCAGGCCGCTATCGTAGCTCCCTCAAGGCAGTGGGGTGAGCTTGACCGGCGCATCGCTGGGCCTTCAGTACCTGGATTCGCAATAGATTAGCTTATTGAACGGCCAAGGACGGCGTGTGCCTTGGCCGCATTACTATAATGACAAGGCGGTAGGGTAGCACTGTGCGTACACCAAGCGTGTGCCGTGAATACTTCGAAAATGTACTGGATTATCTGCAACACCAGGGTATCAGCGCTAGTACGTTGACCGACGCTATGGGGACCGAGCCTGCTCAGCATCTGACTGAGTGGGGACGTTACCCCTTGCGCCTGTTTGAAATCGTGCTGGATGTGGGTAGCCGCTTGCTAGCTGACCCTCACTTAGGGCTTCACGCCGGTGTCGGTAATGCCAGCCAGCCATGGGGTTTGCTGACTTATCTTGCCATCAGTGCCCCGACCAACCGGGAAGCGGTAATGGCGATTGTCGATCACTCCCGACTGCTGATTGACTTGGGAGATTTGGTCTACGAGCCGCTGGACTGTGATCTCACTAGGCTGCGTTGGGATTTGCCGGCAAAGCAGCTGCCGTCAAGACATGTAGTTGAGTTTTTCTTTGCCAGCTGGTACTGGGCCGACAAGGAACAGGTGGATCGCTGGTGCCGCGAGCGCGAGATTTACTTTACCCATAACCGTGTTGGTGACAGCGCTGAATACCGGCGCATTTTCGGCGCGCCGGTACACTTCAACAGCGCCGCAAACAGTGTGGTGTTTGAGAGCAGCTACGTCGATATCGTACCCCGCTACCCCCACCCTGAAATCTACCGTTCGCTGTTGGCCTCCGCTGAGGCTGAGTTGGCAACCTTGCACATGGAAGAGAAGATTGTCAGGGAGGTCACCGAAGCTATACGCCGTACCTTGCCCGAGGGCTTGCCTAAGTTGGACGTGATTGCCGAGGAGCTGAACCTGACGCCCCGCACCCTACAACGTCGTTTGTACTTAACCAACAATACGTTCAAGGGGTTGGTAGAGCTGGCGCGGCGCGAACGTTCCGTGGTGTTAATACGGGACGAGACGCTTGACCTTCCCGATATTGCGGCTGAACTGGGTTTTAATGATCAAAGCGCTTTTCAAAAGGCCTTTAAGCGTTGGTTTGGGCAAGCACCGGGACGCTATCGCGACGCGATAAAGGGCAGCAAATCATAATGGTCAGCTTACTGGCTTAGTTCTGCCTCGACAGCCTTTTGACTCTGGAATAACCCCACTCTTGCACCGCTGTTTTGGCCTTTCAAAATGAGCTGGGTTATTATAAAACCATACATAAGTATGTAAAATGATGTGCTCAAGCCTGATGTGCTCTGTGCGTGTTTTCGGTCCTTCTCAACTCAATTAAGCACTACAAGAGGTATGCCGAGTCACCTTGTTGGGCTCAGCCACCACTATTTCAGTCGGAGACTATTTTCTTATGCCCACTCCTGTTACGGCGGCGGTCGCCTATCATCCCAATCAGCCCTTTAGCCTAAAGACTTGTCAACTTGATGGCCCCGCTCCCGGGGAGGTCTTGGTTACCGTGGAAGCGACAGGCTTGTGTCACACCGATATTGCCGCCCGGGATCAGGATATGCCTCTGCCTTTGCCTGCCGTGCTGGGCCATGAGGGGGTTGGCCGTATCGAAGCGCTTGGCGAGGGTGTCACGGGCTTCCAGGTTGGCGATCGTGTGTTGTTGGGCTTTGGTGCCTGTGGTCAGTGTGGCAATTGCCAGGATCAGGCACCGGGTTACTGCGATGTTGGCGCCGTGTTCTTGTTGCAGGGCTCGCGCTTGGATGGCAGCTCACCGATGACCTGTGACGGCGAAGCCATTACCGGACACTTCTTCGGGCAATCATCATTTGCCACCAAAACAGTAGCCATTGCGACCAACCTGGTTAAAGTACCGGAGGATATGCCGGCTGAACTGTTGGCGCCTATGGCTTGCGGTGTGCAGACTGGCATGGGGTCGGTCATGCTGTCGATGGCTGCCAAGCCCGGTAAGGCGATAGCGGTATTGGGCTGCGGTACGGTGGGCTTGTCGGCCATCATTGCCGCCAAGATCATTGGCTGCGATCCGATTATTGCCGTAGACCGGATGCCGTCGCGCTCGGAGCTCGCCAAAGAACTGGGGGCGACCCACTGTTTGAGCGGTGACGACCTTTTACAGAATCTGGCTCAACTTGGCGGGTTGGACTACGCCTTGGATACTACCGGGGTCCCCGCTGTTGCGGAAGCGGCCATTGATGTGCTTAAACCCCGGGGCGTCATGGTCTGTGTCGGTGTAGGTAAACCCGGCGCCCGCCTGAATATCGATATGGGTATGTTGATGGCTACGGGGCGCCAGGTACGCGGGGCGATTGAAGGCGATGCGGTGCCGGCGGATTTTGTGCCGAAGATGATTGGTTTCTACAAGCAGGGCCAACTACCGCTGGAAAAGCTGGTGACCACCTACCCCTTTGAGCAGATCAATCAAGCGGTAGACGACGCCCATAGTGGTGCGGCGGTAAAGCCGGTGTTGCTGATGCGCTAACTCCGGCCGGCGAACTAGTGCCCCCAACGGGCGCGATAGCCCCGCACATCGATATGCACGAAGGGGCCGTGGGCCGCGTTGGCGCCATACTCCCCGAGACCGCCGATAAAGTGCCAGCCGTTGTTTTGTGACAAGCCATCGATGAATTCGTATAGCCAGGCGGCGTCTGCTTGGTCGAAGCGCCCATCGCGGTTTAGGTCGTCCATGCGGCCGTCTTTAGGGGAAACGTCAATAAAAAAATCTGCCGCGCCGCCATATATGTGCCGAGAGTATGGGGTGTTGCCAATGGCGCGATTGTAATAGGGCGTGCGATAACCACTCATAATATGAAAGGTGTCGGTGCGTATGCCTGAGCGGTTGGTCGCCTGTAGTATGGTCTCCAGTTTAAGCAGCATTTCAGGCCGTAGAATAAGGTACTTGTCCCGGCTTTGAGTTGCTTGCTTGCAAATAAACTGCCCCAAGACAAAGTGAGGCGAGACGGCAATGTCTGCATTCTCGGGGTTCACGGCGAATAGGCCCGGTGGTGGAAGATACTCTGGCAGCCCGCGGAAGGCTTTAACCGGGTAATTGCCAATCTGATACCCATTTAACCATCCTTTTTTTATCTTGTTTATAGGCTCCAGAACAAACACATTAATTTGCATTGCTTGCTCATTTGCCGATATCAAGTGCAGTTTATGTACGCCGCTGTTGCTTGGCGCTAACCACTGCCAGCGCCGCGGAGAAATTTGATTTAACTTGCCCTCGCCGTCATATGTAGCAGTGAAATTGGTGCTGCTGTCGAGGGTGAGAGTTGCATTTGGCAGCAAAAAATAGCCAAAGACCCGATACGGGTTGCTCAGCTTATTTAAATTCACTTCAAAGCCGGCTAAGCCTGAGTCGAAAGCGCGTTCATTTGCGATTAGCGCAAGAGGTGAAAAAAGGGCGCCGCTGAGTATTAATAGTAGCCAACGATTCAGTCGCTTCACGGTAGCTCTGCTGTTTTGTTGTCGGGCAGTTTATTCAGTGCCAGTAATACGCGCTGGTCACGCTGATAGATATCAGCAACAAAACGGATGTCGTCGTTGTCGTCGTCAGCGACTACCGTCCAGTAAAGTAGGTGAACCGGGATTTTCTCAGTGAGCTTGACCGTGGTCTCTTTGCCGCTGCTCAACACGTTTTCCAGCTTGTCCCGAGACCACTGAGGGTTGGGCCCAATAACCCACTCTACCAAGTCGATGGGGTTGCGAACACGTATACAACCTGATGAGAAGTCTCTCCGGGTTTTGGAGAATAAATCCCGGGAAGGTGTGTCGTGCAAATAGACATCGTGGGAGTTTGGAAACATGAATTTCACCTGACCCAAGGCGTTCATGGGGCCCGGTTGTTGGCGAACCCGGAAAGGGAATCGGCTCTCGGTGTATTCGTTCCAATTCATATTGCTGGGATCTACTACTTTGCCCTGTGTATCGAGAATTTGATAGCCGAGGCTTTGCACGATACTGGGGTCGCGCTGGAACTTGGGGAGCAGGTCTTTGCGGGCCAGTTTAGACGGTGTCTCCCACCAAGGATTGAGTACCAAGTAACTCATACTCGCAGAAAAAATAGGTGTCTGCCGGTACGTTCGCCCCACAACAACATCGTGAACCGCGCGAATATCCTTGCCCTCATGAGTTTCGAGATGGTAGTTGGCAATATTGACGCGAATGTGCTTTCGCCCCAGGTCCTCGGGTAGCCAGCGCCATCGCTCCAAATTTACTCTCAGTTTATCGATTAGGTCCTGGGGGCTCAGATTGAGCTTTGCCAAGGTATCCGGGCCGACGATGCCATCTGGCTCTAGGTTTGCCCGTTGCTGAAAGCGCTTAACGGCGCTGACGAGTACTGAGTCATAGCGGTGTTCATCGCCCTCGGCCTGGAGGCTGCCATCGATAGCTTTAAGACGATTTCGCAGTGCGGTCACCCGCTCCGAGTGCATCCCTGGCTTCAGCAGTGGGCCCGCTGCAATAGGCTCCCAGCCACCAAGGGAAAGAGCTCGGCGATAGCGCTCCAGGGCCTCAAGTAGGGTCTGATACCTAGGTTGTTGGGGGGCAAGTGTGGTTAGCGATTCAACTACAGCATCCGATTCTAAAGCTTGGTGCAAATATGCCACCAAGTCCCGCTCACGGCCTTTTGCCGTCCAGGTCGGCTCTATAGAAATAGGATTGAGCTTGCCACCCAGTAAGTGACCGGCGAGAGCTAGATAGGCATCCGTTGCCAGGATATCCCGCTTTGCTCCGGAGGCTTGCAGTAAGGCTTGTTGATGATATTCCACTGGCGTTAAACCGTGACTTTCACTTGCCGCGATGGCACTTACTAGCGCGGCAAGATTACGCTTGCTCCACCTGGCTTGGAGGCCAAACTGACGGTAAAAGCGCTGTGTTGAGTCTGCAGCCAGTGATGGGGTAGCGGATAGCAGTTGAGCCGAAAACTCACTGTGTTGAGCCAGGCTTACCCCGGTGCCAAATAACAGAGAACAAGTAACGACGATAGATATGAATACGCGAGAGCTTTGCTGCTTAAGGTAAGCCATGGGTATCGAACCAGAATCGATGGTGTTTATTTTACGATGCTACAGCGACCTCCCCGCATTGCCTATAGCTATCTGAACCGCCTGAGCTAATAGCGCAAATACGGTGGCTGGTTCTACGCTACCCAAGAATTATCGACTTTTACAGCCAAGACTTCAGCGGTGACACAGGGTTTGTCGCCCGAGCTTAGTGTGCAGCGAACCTGACTTTGTTTATCGTTATAGCTGATGACCTCGGCATGCAGGATAACCGCTCCATTTACCGGTACAGGGCGGCGGTACTTTAGGGACATTTCGCCAGTGACATACCAGATGGGCTCGCCGTCACCGATGTCCCGCCCCGCTTGCTTGTAGGCGTGGGCGATTGCTGTACACACACTGTGGCAATCGATAATTGATGCACTGATGCCGCCGTAGAGAAAGCGGGGTGAGCCGGAGCAGTGGTGAGGCTGGGGGTGGAAGATGCATTCTGCCACCTTGTCGTCCCGCCATTCGCTTTTTACCCGCAGCCCTAAGGTATTTTCTGCGCCACAACCAAAGCAGTGGTTGTCTTTCATGTAGTCCTGAAACGCCAAGGTAATGTTCTCCAGTTTTAATGGGCAGGGTATGGCTGCCAGCGCTGCCGGTCCAGAGTTAGATAGTGGCTGCCTTCGGTTTCAATAACAGTGCTTCCCTCGTTCTGTGATACAGCTCGGGTCCGGGGTAGGTCTTCGCCGAGGGATTGAGCGGAATAGTGCTCAGCTTTGTAAGGCTGAAACTGTATTACCCTGTCAATCAATGCAGTAATGGCTAGGTGACTGGTGGCATCGGGTACGCGGTAGACCGGCCCTCGCCGCGTAGCGCCTATGAGTTTGGCGGCGACGGGAACGTGAGTGATGCCGGGCAAGGGTATTTCCCGCATGCCGCTAAGCTGTAGGCGGTCGCCTTTCATCCCTGCGCCATGCTCTGGCACAAAGAGTAGCAGGGTCGGTTTGTTTTGCTGTTCTAGTGCCATGATGAATGCGTGCAGGTCGTCCAGCATTCTTTGAGCTCTGACTTTGTAGCCGGCGACGCCGGCGCCAGATTTGCCTTTGATGAGCCGGTTGCCATCGTGAAGGGAGACCGTGTTATACAGCAACATGCGGGGGCCGTTCTCGCCCTTGTTGTTGAGCCAACTGTTGAGTGCGCTGCCGTCGTCGTAAACCGGAGAGCCATCGAAGGCTTTTTGGGCCACTTCCAAATTACTTTGGTCCAGCAGTGGTGCTTTCAAGCCACCAAACTCTCGCATCAGCCCCAGAAAATTGTCGAACACCCCGTCGTGATTCATAACCAAGCTTTGCTTGTAACCCAGCTCATCGAGTCGGGAGGCCATTAAACAGATAGAAGACGAGGGGGTCTTAAACAGTGCCGGGTGGTCTTGTTGTCCGCAGTTGGCGCGAAGCAGTCTAATTAGCGCGGGGCCGCTGTAGCTTGTGGCTGAATTGAAATTGTCGAAAACGATGTCGAATTCATCAAACAGTGGATGTGTCCGAAGGCCGGTGAGATCGAGATCATCCCAAGCCAGGGAGCACACGCTCAGAATTACGATATCGAACCCAGGAGCATTGTCGGTGAACTCGATGCTGCGGGACGATTCGTTGGTAAAGAAGGACGAGAGCAAAGTATTCAGCTCTGTATCGTCGGGGCGACCCTCAGCGGCTTGGGCAGCGGCCTGCTCCACCACCGTGCTGCTGTGTTGAGGGAGCAGTACCTCGAGTATGCCGCTGTGGAGTAACGCAGCACCAGTGACGGCGATACAGCTTACTATACCGAACTCAATGATGCGGGAGAAATAGTAGTAAGCAGTGGCTAAAAGCACCGGTGCCAGAACAAACTCGCGGTATAAAATAGCGCCAAAGATGGGTTGTATAATGGCGTCGAAATCGCCATCGGCAACAAGAGTCGGCAGGGAGAAAATCGGGAATCCCAGCTCGGTAATAACAAGCACAATCGACAGTAAAATGGCGACGCTGTTTTTGATTGTCCTAGCCGTTGGTGAGTCAGCTTCCAGCAATAGAAATAACACCAGAGCAATATTAAGACCGATAAGGAAATCCATCCTGCCGGTAAGATAGAGCACCGCTTTAGTGAGAATGAATACATTCCACCAGCCCAGTTCCCGGATGTGTCTGAATTCCATATCTTAAAGTACTCTTGCCTTGTCAACGTGCCAAGCCCACTCACCCAGCCTCTAGGCTAGGGTGAGGCGTAGCGGCTCCATGTAGTGCCGTCGAGGCTGAGGTAATGCTCGTCGCGATATTCTACTACCGTGCTGCCCTCGTTTTGAGAGACTGAAGCAGTTTCCGGTAGGCCAGACACAAGGGAGCCTGCAGAGAAACGCTGGTTGGCGAAAACATCGTTACGAATAACCGCGTCGATCAGCGCTGAGAGTGCCATGTGGCCACTTGGTCCGCTCACAAACGCTGGCTCATCGATGCGTTTCATATCCGGGCCAATAAGCTTGGCGGCGACGGGGACATGGGTGATGGCGGGGGAGGGTATTTCTCGCATACCAGAAATTTGCATATGGTCGCCCTCTAGCCCGGCGCCGTGCTCAGGAATCAGTATCACCATAATATTGCGGTCACTGCGCTCCAGGCGGTCAAAGACGCCCTCGAGATCAGTCAGCAATGCGTCCAGGCGCAGTTTGTAGCCTTCCGAGCCAGTCACATTTTTACCCACCAAGCGGTTGCCGTCATGCAGGGTGGCGGTGTTGTAGAGCGCAATCACCGGATCCTCCCCAAGCTGCTGGCGCTGCTCCCACCAGCGTTCAAGTAGCGGACCGTCACGGACCACCGGCGAACCGGCAAAGGCTTTCTGGGTTACCTCAATACCCTGTTGGGAGATCAACTCTGCCTCGATGCCGCCAAAGCGACGGGTTCGCTCCAGTAAGTCGTTGAACTCGCCATCGTGGTTCATGATTAAAGCCTCCTGATAGCCCCTTGCTTCCAGTAGCTCGAAAGTCTTGCAGGCTGCCGGAGCCGGCTGATAGAGGTCACCGTGGGTCGGCTGGCCGCAATTGGCGCGTGTTAGGCGCAGTAGCGCGGGGCCACTATACGTCGTGGCGGAATTAAATTGCTCAAAGACAATATCAAAGCGCTTAAAGAAAGGGTGATTTCGATAGCCGACAGCGTCCAGGTCATCCCATGATAGGGAGCATACACTGATCAGCAGAATATCAAACTGATTCTCCCTGTCGATAGTATCTGGAAAGCTCACCGTCCGTTGACGCTCGCTGCTAAAGAAGTTACTCACATAGCGATTAAGTTGTGTGTTGATGTCGCCGCTTGGCTCCCGGTTGCTGGCTAAGCTCGGAGCGGGTGTTGTAGTGGCTGTGCCTTGGCTCCCGGCCATAAAAAACCACTGTTGAAGGCCAATAGCGGCAACTGCAAAAATCACAATCGTTGTGACACGCAAGATTTGGTCAACAAAATAAAAAACGACCGTTAGCAGGATAAGTCCAAACACCGCATCGGCAGGGATAAAACGCTGTAGCAGCTCGGCAAGATAGAACCACTCAAAGCTCATAATCTGGTCGAGCTGAGCCGTCAGTCTGCCAAGTGGGGGCAGGTAGGAGTCAAAGTGCAGCAGCCACAGCGCAGCGGGTACGGCAATAGCCTGCCGAAAAACCCGGAGCCAACGCCCCTGTAAAGGGATTAGAAGCGCGGCGATGAAGGCGATATTCTCCAGCAGGTGAAAATCTATCGCTCCCTTTACATATAAGCCTAACTTAATCAGAAAATACAAGTTCCACCAGCCCAGCCCTGTTGCGACGGCAGGTGGAGCCGTAGATATTGCTGCGGCTTGCGGTGAGTTGGAGTTAGTCACTGTCGCCCTCATCACGATAGGGTTCGAGTAGTCGGGGTCGGTGGTAAACACGTTTGTACAATGCCGAGAGTAGTTCGACGATATCCCTCATGAATATACCGATGAGGATTCCGGCGACTAAACAAGGCGCTGCGGTGACTAAAAATGCGTTTAAGCCCATTGTGATTCAGATCTATCCTAATCCAGCGGCAGAGGGCTAAGACGAGCGTAGCCTGCTGTAAAGCTCTGCCCTGTTACCGAGAGGGTGTTAACGGACGGGTCGCCACTGCCCGGTCGCATAAGACGACGTCCTGTGGTGCTGTCGATAAACGTATCGCCCTGGTTTATCCGTCCTAGTACCTGCTCCACCTCGTCGTTCTCTGTAAAAAACTGATAGGAACGGAATAGCTCGCTCACCGGTAGAGAGAAACTATTTTTCAGGGCGATGTGAGCATCACTGAGTCGACAGGCCCGGAACAGCATGTATAGCTGGCCGTCAACGGCAGTAACGGCATCGCCGGTACGTCGCAGTTGGCATAGCGGTAAACAATCTGTATCGGTAATATCCCGTGCAGGGGTCAGTTGGACAAGCACACTGTCGGTGTCTGAATTAATGGCTTGGTCAAAGGCGCTGCGACTTTGATCGACAAACAGTCTGGCGTCGACATAACCCAGTATCGCGTAGCGAGGCCAGCTTTCCAAAAGGGCACCCAAATTTGCGGGGATGTCTCGGTAAAACCACTGTCCTTCTAGCGCTGCAAGTTGAGTCAAAAACAGTGAAAATACCACCGAGTGCGGAACCAACAGGTTTACTCCCGCCAGTAGCAAATAATGCTCCTCGGCGTAGCGCAGGCTATCCTGTGTCTCCCGCACGACAATTTTGAGCCCTGCTCCGTATCGACGTCGCAGCTGGTAGCACTGGGCCCCAACCTCCTTGGCGCGTTCGAGGCTGTCACAATCCAGTACAATGGTTGCGGTTTGCACGTCGGCGAGCTGTGCCAGCAGACTCGCGTTGTCTTCTGCCAGTGGCGCAAATTCCGGGGGTAATAGAGAGCTGTCGCCACCGTCTGCCACCGAAGCTTTAGTCGCGAAGATAATGCCATCATCCGCTCCGGGCTGAGGCACAGTTGCTGCTTTCGCGAGGTTACCAGTCTTCGGAACTTTAGGGACATCGCCGCGCTCTCCCCCTATCTCGTGGAGCGCGGTTAATTCGCCGTCGGCGTTGTGCTGTAGTAGCCATTCGCGGTCTGCATGCACGCCCACGCCGCTGCTCCAATGCAGGAGGTGGTAGCTAAGGTGGGCGTCGTCGACGGATTGGCAAAACGCTGCGCCAGATAAAGCGTGGCTGGCAATCAAGCGTCTGCGCAAATGATTGAATTCGCCGTGTATTAAGAACAGTACGGCGACGTCGCGTTTGTCTGCCCACTCTGCAAAAGCCTCCAGTCGTACTTCCAATGACTGCTCGGTGAGTCCATCGAAGGCCGATTCGGGCGTGCAAAGCAAAATGTGGCGGCCGTGCCGGGGATGTAGGCGTTTGACCTCATCAAGCAATGAATCGAAGTCCCTGGTGGTATCGCCTTGCTCAGTATCGGGCCAAAACCAGCTACTTTCACTACTCAGCATCAACCTCCGTACTAGAGAAGATTGTCCCTTAGAGAGGCCACCAAGAGCGAGGCTTTGGTGAGATTGCATAACGATAATACGGGGGGCATCGACCTGCGAAAACAGCTGTAGTAGCAACAGCGCATCCGGCTGTGTTTGGCACAGCAGTGCGTATAGCTTTCCGGGTAGCAGTTCACTACTGTCTACCGGCAGTGATGTTTGCACTGTTGTGTCGACGCGAATGACCTTAGCCCCCCTATCTGTGAAACATGCCGCCAGAAAGAAGTTGAGAGCACGGTTCTGCCGCGGTCTCAATCCCACACCAATGCACCTATTCACGCTATGATGCGCGTGGTGTAATCTAGGAGCTTAGTGTAAGAGAAGAGTGGGTCAATGGCCAAGCAAAGCGACGATATCAGAGTGTTATACCGTGCATTTGGTCACAGTGATCTGCCTTACCGAGAGGTTGCCTCCCTGACGCGCTATCGCTACGCCGTCGCCAAGTGGCCTCTGTTGGCTCGCTGTAGCCCTGAGGGGCATTCTGATTTGACCGCCGATCGCGATGACACCCAGAGTATGACTAAGGATAGTGATTGAAGATTGTGGCAGTTAACAGCCTCTGCGGCGGCGCTGGTGCTACTACGGTGGTTGCCAATCTATCCCATGCTTTGGAGCTGTTGGGCTGTCGGACCTTATGCATCGACTTAAATCCCGCCAACCTTCTCACCCTGCAGTTCGGTGTCGATCCTCTGCATCGCGGAGGCTGGGCCGCCTCTGTTGTTGCTGGAGAACGGATTGGCGATGCGGTTTGGCAAAGTGATGATGGGCGGCGGATTTTGCCTTTCGGCCAACTGTCTCGGGAAGATCTCACTAATTTGGACGGGTCTGATGCCGATATCGTTGCGCGGATATGCCGACAGGATATTGCGGATATTGATACGGTGATCTTGGATGGGCCGTCTGGCTTACCGGAGCACTTCCCCGCAAGCCTACAGCGGGTGGCGGAGGCCGCGACGAATGCTGCAGTGCTGCGGATCTGGGTAATCGCAGCAGATCCGCGCAGCTACGCCACACTGCATCGTAACTTGCCAGCTAGTGGGGACGTGCAATTACTGAATCGCTATCGACCCGAGTGCATGATTGATAGCGACATTGCTACGGTGCTTCGGTATGAGTTTGACGGCGGTATGGTGCCAGTGGTGTTGCCGGAAGATGCATCGGCCCCGGAAGCGGCCGCCTGTCAACGCAGTGTAATCAGCCATGCCCCGGCTAGCCAATTGGCGGCGGATTTTCGAGCATTGGGCGTTTGGTGTCGCAGCCAACTGGAGTCGCGTTGATGGTCCGCAAGCGCAATGAAAGCGGTATCCTCCAGTTGCTTTTGACCTCGCAAGCAGCGCAGCGTTTTGAGCCTCAGTTTCGCGCGTACCGGCGAGATGGTCGGGATTACAACACCATGGGGCGCTTGTTGGTCGGAACATGGTTGGTGATTGCATTGATCATGTTCAAGCCCGCTATCCGTGGTGTTGATATGTGGCGTTGGCCACTGTTGCTGTTTCCCCATATCAACTTTAACCACCCTAGCTTGATCGATTTGCCTCGCTTCCTGGTGCAAAGCGTATGGTTGTTATTTATTCGTCAGCCTAAACCTGCGAGCTCGTCACCGCGACCAGCCTATCGTCTGGCGCTGCGCCGTACCCATCACTTCCTCTTTCACAGTTTGGCATGGCTTCGTCTGTCGGTGAGGCGCTTGCTGCGATTGGCCTGGCGCCGGGTGCCTGATGAGGAGGCTGCCGCGATGCAATCTCTGCGCCTCGGGGTGGTAGAGATAGTTCTGATCGCCGTGGTGATTGTGCTGGCGCTGTTGTGTATTACCGTACCATTCAGCCTTGCAGCGCAGGCCGTTTTTGTGGCGTCTTTGTTGGGACTGGCCATCGTATTGCGGCAAATGCCCGGACGTTTTTCGATGATGTTGCTGATCGTCCTGTCGCTGGTGGTATCAACCCGTTATATCTGGTGGCGGACCACGTCCACGCTTAACTGGGATGAGACCCTAGGCCTGTCCTTTGGATTGTTGCTTTTGTTTGCCGAGATATACGCTTGGGTAGTCCTGGTGTTGGGTTACTTCCAGAACATCTGGCCTTTGAATCGCAGTCCGGTGCCGCTGCCGGAGGATGAAACCCAATGGCCCTGCATCGATCTGTTTATTCCAACTTACAACGAAGACCTGGAAGTCGTCCGGGCGACGGTCTATGCCGCGCTGGGCATTGATTGGCCGAAAAGTAAACTCAATATCTATATCCTCGATGATGGCAAGCGAGACAGCTTTAAAGAGTTCGCCGAAGCGTTGAGCGTGGGTTATATCCGGCGTCCAACCAATGAACATGCCAAGGCGGGCAATATTAACTATGCGCTAAAGCACACCGATGGCGAATTTGTTGCGATATTCGACTGCGACCATATCCCCACCCGGGCCTTTTTTCAGGTCTCTATGGGCTGGTTTTTGGCCGACCCCAAATTGGCGTTGATGCAGACTCCTCACCACTTTTACTCACCAGATCCGTTTGAACGGAATCTGGCCAACTTCAGAAAAGTACCGAGTGAGGGAAACCTGTTCTACGGTTTGGTTCAAGATGGCAACGATATGTGGAACGCCAGTTTTTTCTGTGGTTCGTGCGCGGTTATCCGTCGCAAGCCATTGGAAGAGGTTGGGGGAATCGCCGTAGAGACGGTGACTGAAGACGCCCATACGTCGCTGCGTTTGCATCGGCGGGGCTATCGCTCAGCGTATTTGCGGGCGCCTATTTCAGCGGGCCTTGCCACAGAGACTCTATCGGCTCACGTTGGCCAACGGATTCGTTGGGCGCGGGGGATGGCTCAGATACTTCGTATCGACAATCCATTGGTTGGGCCGGGACTTAAATGGCAACAGCGCTTGTGTTATTTCAACGCGATGTTGCACTTTTTGGCGGGGGTGCCGCGTTTGATTTTTCTTACCGCACCGCTGGTCTTTCTATTGCTGCACGTCCACGTGATCTACGCACCGGCGGTGATGATCCTGCTGTATGTGTTCCCCCATATGTTCCACTCGTCAGTGGTTAATTCATTGATTCAGGGGCGGTATCGCTACTCGTTCTGGGGAGAGGTGTATGAGTCGGTATTGGCTTGGTACGTAGCTCGGCCGACAACCGTGGCGCTTTTTGCGCCTCACAAGGGCAAATTCAACGTGACTGCAAAGGGCGGCAAGGTAGAGAAGGAATACTACGACTGGGTTATCTCCAAGCCCTATATCACGCTGGTGCTATTGAATTTGGCCGGTTTGGTGTGGGGGGGCTACCGGCTAGCGGCAGGGGCCGAGATCGAGCGTTCAGCAGTGATCATCAATATGTTGTGGGTGGTTTATAACATGATGTTGCTGGGGGCTGCCGCGGCCGTCGCACGCGAAGTGAAGCAGGTGCGCAGTGCGCCCCGGGTGGAGGTGGATATCCCCGCTTCAATTCTACTGACATCGGGTCATCGGCTGCATGGCAGCCTGCGGGATTTTTCTCTGGGTGGCGTCAGAGTTGCGGTGGAGGATATGAACCTAATGCGCGATCAGCGCCATATGCAGGTGGTGCTGGAGCGTGGCAGCGAGCGCTTTGCTTTTCCAGTGGAGAAGGTTTTCGCCAATGACGATGTCATTGGCTTTCGCCTGGGGCAGCTGAGCAATGAGCAGTTGATAAACTATGTGCAGTGCACATTTGCCAGAGGCGACCTGTGGGTGCGCTGGAAAGATAACTATCGGGCTGATCAGCCAGGGATGAGTTTTGCGCAAATTTTGAGCGCTGCGGTGAGAGGATATCAGCGTATGGTGAGTATGGGACCCGCGCCGCTGCCGCAGCTTTACCGGCTGTACCAGCGTGTAACGACGGGCTTGGCTAGTTTGCGCCCGGTACCGGTTCAGGCGGTGGGAGTATGAAGATGAAAGGACGGTTGAGCTTGCCTCGGTGCACGATGGCGTTCGGGGCAGTGGCAGCGGTGCTACTGGCGGGAATGGCGACACTCTCTTTCGCTGCCGAGCCCATTGACGGTGCTGAGCCGGTGCCGGTTTACCAAAGCCGACTCAGTTTTGCAGATTTAGGTCACCAGCAGTCGCTGGAGTTACAGGGCAGTGAAAGTAGTGTCTTCCTAGGTTTTGGCTCTCGCCTAGACGAGACCGTCGATGAAGCTGAGCTATTGCTTGATTACACTGTCTCGCCCTCGCTTCGCGCGGTGTATTCGCATTTAAAGGTTTACCTCAACAATGAGTTGATGGGGTCGATCCCTTTCTCTGAGGCTGACATTGGCCAGCGTCGCCAGTCCCGTGTCTCTCTCGATCCGCGCTATTTTGGCGACTTCAACAGTGTGAGGGTGGAATTAATCGGTCATCTCACTGACGACTGCTGGAATCCAGATGAGCCTACTATCTGGACAGAGCTCAGCCAGTCCAGTGAGGTGTTGCTGTCGGTAAAGAAGCGGCGCTTGCGCAATGATTTAGCGTTGCTGCCGGCACCGTTTTTCGATGAGCGGGATTTTACGGCGCTGGAATTGCCGGTGGTGCTTCCGTCGGATTATTCGCTGGGGGTTGTGCACGCGGCGGCGTTAACCAGCTCCTATTTTGGGTCCTTGTCGACATGGCGGGGCGCCAGCTTCCCGGTGGAGATTGATACTTTGCCAGAGCGTCACAGCATCGTGTTGATGACCAATAATCAGCGCCCCCGGGCGTTCGCGGAATTCCCCCAGGTCGATAAGCCAACCCTGCAGGTTATCAGTCATCCCGACAACCCCTATGTCAAACTACTTTTGATTCAGGGGCGCGATGACAGTCAATTGATAACGGCCGTTAAGGGACTTGCATTGGGGCAGTCGCTGTTAACCGGCCAGGTGGCAGAAATTAACAGTGTGGACCAACTTAAGCCCCGCCAACCCTACGATGCGCCCAACTGGGTGCGCACTGACAGGCCGGTGAAATTGGGGGAGTTGGTCAACGACCTAACCGAACTGCAAGTCAGTGGGCGGTTACCGGGCCCAGTTAATATCTCACTGCAGGTCCCGCCCGATCTCTTTACTTGGCAGAGCCGCGGCATTCCGCTGGATGTCAGCTATCGCTACTCGCCGACAGCGGGAAAGTCCACTGGCTCCAAGATGAATTTTTTCGTCAATAACCAGTTTGTGGAAGGGTTTAATCTCACGCCGCGAGGTATTGACGGCGAAGAAAAAGAGCTGCGGGTACCGCTGTTGGATGACGGCTTAGTGGGCACTGGCGACCGGGTGCGGATTCCCGCCTTCAGAGTGGGCACCCGCAATCGTCTTAGTTTTCAGTTTGCCTTCTCGGCGCAGGTGGACGGTAGCTGCCGTGTGGTGCCAGCAGGCAGCTACCAGGCGGCGATCACCGGGGATTCCACCATCGATTTCACTGGGTTTCCCCACTATATAGAAATGCCCAACCTACACGCCTTTGTCACCGCAGGCTTTCCATTTTCCCGTCTGGCGGATCTCGCCGATACCGCGATGGTGGTTCCGCCTCAGCCGGGGCCTGCTGTTGTGCAGTCATTGTTGGACGTCAGTGGCTTTATCGGCGCCAGCACCGGCTACCCGGGGCTGGCCATGACTGTCACTGACAACCTTGAAAGCGATGACGTCAAAGCCAAGAACCTTTTACTGATTGATGTGGCACCGGGACTTGGCGGCAAGGTGGGCAATAACGATAACTTGCATTTACTTGTGGAGAACGCTGAGCGGCAATTACGTCGACCGCTGCGCAACGACAGTGGCCGGCTCAATGCCGAACGCGAGACGCAAGACAGTGCGCCGGTGGATCAGGTGAGCCTCCGCGCCGAGGGCGCGTTTGCCGCCATAGTGGGCATGGAGTCACCCTTTAAGGCGGATCGCAGTGTGGTGGCGATTGTCGCCGATAAGCCCAAGGATTTGCTCGATGTCGGCGTGGCGATGCGGGACTCGGGTAAGCTGCCCTATATGTTTGGCTCGGTGGTCACCATACGGGGTGATCGGGTTGCCAGCTTCCATGTGGGCGATAACTACTACGTGGGTGAGCTGCCGCTACTGCAATTAATCTGGTTCCACTTTTCCAAGCATCCGGTATTGCTTGCCTTTATGGCCTTACTGCTTATCGTGCTGCTTACGCTAGCGCTGTGGCGGATACTGGCTGTTTATGCAGCGCGGCGTCTCAAGCAGGGTAACGACTCGTAAATGCATCGCGCATTGCAGTGGCTAATTGTGGGTGTATGCCTCAGTGGGAGCGTAAGCGCCTCCACTGAGCTGTGTGAGTGGCCGCGCTGGCAGCAGTTCAAGGCAGAGCATATTCGTGACGGGCAGGTCCTTGAGAAGCGGGCGCAGGAGCTGCGCACCACCTCGGAAGGTCAGGCCTACAGTTTGTTCTTTGCCCTGGTGGCCGATGATCGACGCGCCTTCAATGAGATTCTTAACTGGACGGAACGGCATCTGGCTAGGGGTGACCTTACCGCCCAATTGCCTGCATGGTTGTGGGTCGAGTCGTCTGGCGGCCAGGGCCATATCGCTGATAACAATGCCGCTAGTGATGCCGATTTATGGATGAGCTACGCGCTCCTAGAAGCGGGGCGGCGATGGCAATCTCATCGCTATAGTAGCTTGGGTTACTTGTTGGTCAGACGAATTGCCAGCGCAGAGGCCCACTCTGTCGAGGACCTGGGGACCGTGCTGCTGCCTGGTCCTGAAGGTTTTGCCGGTAAGTCTGGCTCGGTACGGCTCAACCCCAGTTATCTTGCCCCGCCACTCTTAGATTACTTGGCAGAACGATTCCCCTCCGGTCATTGGCCGGCGCTGCGTGCAAGCAGTGCTAGGGTGCTACTCGATTCGCTCCAGCCCCGGGGGGCGGCGCCAGATTGGATTCGCTTTGACAATGGAGCATGGCAGCGGACCTTGCCAGATCGTATAGGTAGTTACGATGCCATTCGGGTGTATCTCTGGGTGGGAATGCTGGCAGATTCTCATCCACTTCGACAGCCTCTACTGAACGCCATGCAGCCCATGGCGTTATCGTTGCGTGAGCTTCCAGTACCAGAGCGAATCGATACTGTTAGCGGCCGGCGGCAGGGTGCCGGCCCCTATGGATTTTCCGCGGCAGTTCTACCTCTAATGAAACAACTCAACTATTCCGAGGCCGTGGCGAACCACCGGCAGCGTGTCGATGATGCCTGGCCGGTTAACACAGGGGGAAGTAAACAAGAGTCGGAACGCTACGACGGTTATTACAATCGGGTGCTGAGCTTGTTCGGGCTCGGGTGGCTTGAACAGCGTTTTTTCTTTGAGGAATCTGGCCAGCTGCAGGCGGCTAGTTGGGCACCGTCATGCGGCTAGACGGTTGGACGGCACTTCGCTTCACGCCACTGCTTGCTGTGGCGGCGGGCGTGTGGTGGTGGCAAAGCTCGCAGACGTTTGATGAGTCAAACAGCAAGCCTGCTGAGGTGTCGGTATCTCCGGCCCAACCTGCCGTTGAAACATCAACTCTCTCACCAGATGGTGACGATATCTCAGACATCGTGCGCCGTCTTCAGCTAGCGGAGCTTAGTGGCCGTTTGGATCTTATGGCGGGTTTGCTGGCCCGAGCCAATGCCTTGGCCCCCAGTCACCCGGATGTACTTTTTTACCGCGCCTACTATGCCCTTAGTGAAGAAAGCGTTGAAGATGCCCAGCTTGCTTATCAAGTAGCTCGGGACGCTGCAATAGACGAGCGTCGGCTGACACAATTGAAGAGCTACCTGGATAGCCAAACTGAAAAACGCCAGCAGCTGCAGCAGGCTCAGATTTTGGCTACCGCGGGGCGGCTCGATGAGGCGCTATCACTGTACGAAGATCTATACCCGGCAGGTATGCCGACCTTGCGGCTACAGCTCGACATCACCCTACTGCGGGGGCGGGCCGGCCAAGCTTGGGAGCAAACCCGTCGTCAACTCGAATCCCTGAACCGGCGCTACCCCCGCTTTCCGGACATTGAACTGGCGCTGGCCAATCATTATGCCCGGCGGGCTGCCACTGAAGCCCAAGCGTGGGCGCTGTATCGCAAGTTGGCAGAGGGCCCTGGATTGGGTCGCCGCGCCGCCGGGGACTGGTTGCAGCAGCTCGCCGCCCGTGACCCCACCCCCAGCGTACTGGACGATTATGCTTTGTTGGCACGCCGCTACCCGCGGGACCTGGCCGTTCAGCAGGCGCTGCAGCGGGCCCTGACTGCCCGGGATGAGGAGCGCGAGCGGTTGCGGGACCCTCACTATCGAGCCCGAAAGCGCGGTATCGCTCAGCTTGAAGCCGGTGACAACGTGGCGGCTGAGCGCTCGCTGCGTTTTGCGTTACAGGGCCGTCCCGATGACGAGCTGGTGCTAGGGAATCTAGGGCTGGCATTAATCAGGCTGGGCCGACAAGACGAAGCTTACCCGCTACTCGAGAGGGCCCTGCAGGTTAATCGCGATCCAGATCTACGCAGCAAATGGCGTACTCTTAGTGCGACGGCGGCGTTTTGGGGGGGCTTAAAGGAGGTGTCGAAGTTAGTTGATGCCGGCCGGTTTACAGCCGCCCAAGCGAGACTTGATCAGCTCTACCAATTGCAGCCCAATAATCCCAGTCTTTGGATTGCTTATGCGGGGTGGGCCGAGGCACAGGGACGCAGTGCCGATGCCTTGGACTACTACTGGCAGGCATTGCGGCTAGATGCCGAATCGTCCTCGGCACTCAGAGGTAGTTTCCGTCTGCGTGAACAAACCGCAGGACGTGTGGCGGCGTTGGCTTGGCTAGAATCTCTCACTGCCAATCAACGCCGTATCTTGGCTCCCCAGCGAGACGCTATCGAGCTGGCAATGCATTTAGCAGAGCTGGAGGCACTGGCTGTGGATGCCGATGCTAACCCTGAGCAAGTGGTCGACCGTGCCAAGGCACTGCTTGCCGCGACTCAGCAAGGCGCCACACTCTCTCCCTGGCAGCGGCGTCACCTGGCCATGACCTTACGGGAGGCTGGTGAGCCCGAGTGGGCAGACCAATTAATGGCAGGCTGGGCTGGGGCGGACGGGCGTGGGGGCGATGATGCTCTCAATACAGAAATGCAGTTTGCCTACGCACTGTATTTGTCATCCAACGGGGCGCTGCCAGCGGCCCGCGACGTGTTAAGTCGAGTGCCAGAGGCCGAGCGCAGCGCGGCGATGACTCGCAGTTTGACGCGTTGGCAGATCGATTTAGCTTTTGACGATTTATCAGTGCCTAGGGAGGGTTCGCTGACCGAAGCCCAGCGTCGACAGCTCGATCAACTAGAACAGCACTATGCCGATGAAGAAGAGGCCCAGTTGCGCATAGCTGAGATCTGGCTGGCAGCTGGAGAGATGGAGCGTGCGGGGGCGGTGATTGACAGGCTAACGCCAGCTGACGATTGGTCTCTACAAACCAATCTCGACTATGGTGATGCATTAATCGACTTGTCCCGTTTTCGCCAGTTTGAGCTGTGGTTTCTGGGTTTGGATCGGCGCAATGTCTCGGCGGCAGAGCAAGTGGCATTCACCGAGTTGCGCAGTCGCCATCAATTCAATCGCGCTCGGGCCAGCGAGGCGGCAGGTAAAGCCGTGTTGGCATATTCGTTCTACCATCAAGTGGCGCAGCGTCCAGGACCGCATAGGGTGCCGGCCTTGCTGGGCGTATTGCGAACCAGCCAGGCCGCGGGCAATCCGGACGCGAATCCCCAAAGCCTGGCAACATTGTTGGAGTTATTGCCGTCACTATCAGCGGTGGAGCTGGTGTCCCTGGCAGAGGAGGCCGATCGTATGGGGCGGCCTGAGTTACAGCTGGAAGCGTTACGAGCGCTGGGCGACAAGCCCAATGCGCCGGCCTATATACTGCGAAATGGCGTTTTGCAAGCGGAATCGGCAGCACAGTGGCAGCTCGCCGAGCAACTTACTGTGCGAGCAATGCGGACACACCTGGCTGAGCAACATGCCGATACCGAAAAACTGTACCGACAGCTAGGGAGTGACTGGCTAAGTAACAGTTTGCGAGCCAGTGTGGACCGACAGCGAGCCAGAGTGGATGGGCATGTCAAAATAGCACTCGATCTCAGTGAGCGTGAGTCCCGGGAGCGGCGCTGGCAGGTGCCGGTGGAGCTGAAGTTACCTATCCCTTCCTTGTCTGGACATCTGATCGCGCGCTTGGATGTGGTGGATGTCCACTCCGGCAATGTCAATTACTTGCAAGCTAACGACGCGGGTAATGGTGTTGATCGCCTGCCCTTTTCCGTGCGAGATCGCGGCGTTGCACTCGGAGTCGGCTGGCAAGCTGAAAATTGGTGGTTCGACCTAGGTACTACGCCTATCGGATTTCAGGAGGAAGCCTGGGTAGGCGGTGTCGGCGTTAATGGGTCGCTGCTGGGCTTGGGGTGGAGCGCCGTTTTATCTCGTCGACCTGAGATGGGCACCACACTGTCCTACGCGGGTATGGCGGTGCCAGCGACTGCCAGAAACCGCCCCGGGGCAGAGTGGGGCGGCGTGGTGCGCTCTGGTGCCAAACTGGGCTTCAGCCTCGATCGGGGGCGTGCGTTGGGAGCGTGGTGGAGTTTGCAGTATCACCAGTTGACCGGCCAAAGAGTGGAAGACAACGATCGCTTCGCGGCGTTGGGAGGCGTCTACTGGCGGGTTATTAATCGCGACGACCTGCAGTGGCGCCTGGGCGTTAATGTGCTGCATATGCAGTATGACAAAAACCTGGAGGAGTTTACCCTGAGGCATGGCGGTTACTACAGTCCTCAGCAGTATTTATCACTGTCACTGCCTGTGAGGGTATTTGGCCGTTGGCGGGATGATTGGTCCTATTTAATAGGAGCCAGTGTTTCCCGCTCCCAAAAAAAGGAAGATGCGCCGTTGGGTTTGCCGGGCCAAAGCAGTGACGGTGGCGGCAACGGCTTTAGTGTAGAAGCTGCCATCGAAAAGCGTATCGCGGCAAAATGGTATATCGGGGTTGCAGGAGATATTCAGAGAGCCGATTTCTACGAGCCCAATCACCTGTCCCTGTATCTGCGATACACCTTCCAAAATCGTTGGTCGCCCATTCCAACGCCGCCTGAGTCGCCTATTTTATATGGCGCGTTCGACTAAAGACGGCTACCGGCGACCCGTTGCACTCAGCTAGTTCGTGGCGGTGGGGTAATCTCGGCAATGCCGCGCACTTCACCTACGCGATAGCCTTTGGAAATAAAGTGATCGCGAATTGCATCCCTGTCAAAGCGACCCTGATCATTGCGGTATTCCGGACAGGGCCGGGCGGCAACGAATCCATTGAGTACAATCTCTACAACCAGCATTCTGGCACCTCATTGTAATTAGCGGTTGGCGCAATGGAGGACTTCCTCTCCTGATAGTCGTCCTCCTCACTGAGCACTAAGCAAAGGGCTTGCCAAAACTCCTGGATTGCATGGTCGTGCGCGGGAAGATTGCAACATGTTGTTTTTAATTGGTTTTTTTGGGATTGGTTACGGTTTCGAAGTTCGCTGACACTAATGCAGCGATAAGGCGCCCCAGTAGAGGGCCAGTGTGCACTAATCTACTGCGACTTAGTTGATGTGTTATTTTTGGTGTTGAATCTTAAAGCCAGGCTATTTTTTATCTCTCCTGATCACAGCTACTTATTAATACGTTTACACAATCCATTTGTTGGGAAAATACGTAACTGCACCGTAACACTTGTAGCGAGGAATTACTGTGTGCGATCAGCACTCCTCACCCACATTGCGTCCATTCTGGTATATCGTCGCTGGCGGCTTAGGGTCCCTTCCCTTTGTAGTAGCGTCCTTCGGCGCACTCGTGGGTGGCAGCTGGATGGGGCTGACCGGCGAAGTCGCACTACACAGTTACGGTGTAGCAATAGCAGCTTTTATGGCCGGCACCTTATGGGGCGGGACCTTCACGGTGGCCCGTTTTTCGGATGCAATGCTGGGGATGGTCGCCGCACTGGCGACTGCCTTTACTGTTTGGATGCCGGTGTATCAATCCCTCGCTACACTCTCTGTCATCCTGGCGACACTTTGGGCATACGACGTTTTCCGTTACTACCGGTATGCCCTGCCGCGCTGGTACCTCAGCCTGCGCTGCACCTTAAGCAGTGTAGCCATCGTCAGCCTGATGGTTCCGGTGCTGCTCTAAAAGCAAGATAAGTGCTGCTAGACCGAGGTGGGTATTCTGCTGTCGATGCAATACGTATAAGTCGCAGGGTTTCTTTTGGTTCTGAAGTAGAAACCATTACGTAGAAACCTGACGTATTGGAGGGACCACTTATGTACCTAGCGCGTCTAATATACACCAGTGTACCAACCCACGATTTTTCGCCCGACGATATATCTGGCATTCTTGAAACGGCCAGGCACAACAACCGTGAGCATTCGATAACGGGATTATTGTATTTTAATCATCGATACTTCCTACAATGCCTGGAAGGCTCGCGGTCAAATATCAACAAGATTTATCAGAGGATCCTTAATGATTGCCGCCATCAAGAGCCTCTACTACTGGACTATCGAGAGATCGAGGTGAGGGATTTCCCAGAGTGGGAAATGGCTTATCTTCCCGAGACCGAGCAAACGCGATCACTCTATATGCGCTATTCTCCAACTGGCGAATTCAGCCCTTATCACATGTCTGGGGAAAGCTGTCATCAGTTGATGTTGAGCTTGAGGAAAGTGCTGCCAGCCGTGTAGAAGAGTTAGAACTATCTCTGTCGCTGTGATCCAATTTTATTGGCTCCCAGTATAAAAAAGCGACGGGCTGTGAAGAGACTCTACCCAGGTTCCCTTCCAGGTTGCGACTGCAACCTGTCTACCCTAGCTTGCGGTCACTATGATGACCGCTTTTTTTCTGTTTATTGTTTTGGTGGTGAGTTGTGATGATTTCAGTGATGAAAAGAGTCGTTCTTACAGCCGTGGCAGTATTACCACTGACAGCGATTGCAGAAGCACCTGCCAAAGAAGCGCTGTGCCGATCCTGCCATGGTAAGGCTGGAGCGGCACCCATCATGCCAGCCTATCCAAAGTTGGCGGGGCAAAATAAGGCGTATCTGGTATCAGCAATAAAGGCTTATCGAGACGGTGAGCGGAAAACCGGCATGGCTGCAGTGATGGCCGCTTCTGCAATGGGGCTTACTGACGCCGATATTGAAGCTCTGGCAGATTACTATTCGTCTCAGTGATTGAACGCAGGAAGCTATCCCCCCTGCAGCGTGCAGCGCAGGTCCTCAATTTCCTGCTCAGCTTCCTTGAGAAAAGCGATTCCTTCAGCTGGGTCGACGTCCTCCAACCCTAGCCGTTTGAAAGCCGGTAGATCCCACAGCTTCGGCAATGTCTTATGACTGCCGCTGTGTAGATAAGTGTGATAGCGAGCAATCAATATTAGGTCGGTCAAGTCGGCAGAGTTGTCGCTGTCTCGCATCCAGTTTTCTCGGTTCAACGCCGCTATTTTCATTTCGGTATCAAACTGCCAAGCGTGCAATATCAAGCCGTTTATTTTGCCGGTGTATTCTCTTAGCAGACGTTCAGTGTCCGCCGGTGCATTCAAAAGTTCTGGGTAAGATTTAAGTTTGGCTAAAATAGGAAGCGCACCAATATCCTGAAGTAGTCCAGCCAGCATGGCCCGGTCCGGGTTGAAGCCATACCGCTTGGCCATAGTGTGGGCCAATGCGGCAGTGTGTACGCTGCGCTGCCAGTACTGACGAAGCATCCTCTTTACCCCGGTGTCGTTGATCAAAAATAGCGCCCGGAGCGCGTAACTCATGGTGAGATCCCGGGTGGTGTTGAGGCCCAGGCGACTGACCGCCATTGTCAGGCTAGTTACCGGGTTGCCGCGGTTGTACACCGCGCTGTGGCTGACTTTCATCAAGTAGGCGGCGAGCCCGGGATCTTGCTGGATGAGCCGGGCGAGCTTGTTGATATCGAGATCGGCCTTGCTGATCGCGACTCTCACCTCAATAGCAATGTCCGGCAGGCTGGGTAGCTCCAGGCTGCCATCCCGTATGCTGGTTGCTATTTCCTTAAGTAGGCGCGACTTGGCATCCAGCGTCTGGCTCGTGGCATTCGCAGGCATGTGCAAAGGTTATTCGACTCTATGGCTTTGCAGGCTCTCAATATCACGATAGTCAATCAATAGGCATTTGCCGCAGAATGACCTTGGCAGGGAGCTGGCATCAATGAGTTAGTGGGGGAAGGCAATACCGTGGTTACGCAACCACTCCTCGTCGAGTTTCCATCTTATCCGCGATACATTGGGGCTGGCCTCGACCAGGTTTCCGACAGCAGATTGTATTTCGGCCAAGCGGCGCTGTGCCTCGAAGATGCGGTCGTCAGTGATAGGCAAGTCTTTCAGAGATGGGTCGAGGACTTTAACGATGGCGGGGACAGAAACCCCCGCTGCCCGAGGAGAGCTAATTACAGCGACGCCGTTGTCGATCTGCAACACACGGAACTGATAGGGGTAGTCTTTGAGTTGTTCCTGTTGTGCGAGCAGGGCGTTTAGTTCTCGCACGTCGGACGGCTGGTAGAATGCCTTGAGTAGGATAGTGACAACGACAAGACTCAGTACGGCGGCGTAGATTTTCACTATATTATCCACTCATTCCCAAAAATGTCCCTAATGTCGCTGGCTGCAATTCATTGGCCTTGCAAATCATCAAGACAGGAATCGATGATTTTTTGCTTGCTCATATGCAGGCCGGACATTAATGACATTATATCCTCATTACCCAACAAGCGTTTGCGAATCTGCTTGGGTGAGTCGCCCCGCTGCCAGAGGGTGTAGACGTTTTGTTTCATTTCTTGAAAAAAGGCCAGCTTTTCTGCAAGTACGGCCTTGCCATTGTTGACCACTGCTCGGTGGGAGCAAAACAGTGTGTCAAAGTCCAGGTTCAGCGCTGCCGTCAGACTGCTGATCCAGTCGCCCACATCCTCTGCCACCGTCATGTATTTGAGCTTGCTGGATACATACAGGTCGCCGGTGAATAGCCAGCCCTCATCAGGCTCAAGATAGCACACCAGATCGTTGGTGTGGCCGGGCATGTGAATGGGTTGAAGGCGCTTGCCACAGTTGGTCTCGATGAATGCGGGCAGTGGGTTGGGGGTGAAAGGTTTGACGTTGCCGAAGGTGGCGCGACGAATGGGTGACAGTTTTAAGCCATTGGACAGCAGCTCATGATTGTTGCTGTGGCTGTAGATGGTGGAGCCAAACTGCCTTTGTAATTGATGGCCATTACCGCTGTGGTCTTCATGATGATGGGTGAGTGCAACCTGGGACACCGTTTGACCTTCCAGAAAGCCTCTTAGGTGTTGCCATTCCCTTGGGGGGCCGGTGTCGATGGTGGTATTCCCCAACCGATAGACAATACAGGAGGTAATCAGGTTGTACTGGCCTTTGCGGTTAACGCGACCAAGCCGGACGCCCTCTACAAAGGGGTGGTCGATGTGGTGGATCAGCGCCATGGATACCTCGCCTTTTTATCAGCGCTAAAGATTGCGGGTTCTGTGCTAAAACCGCGATACCACAAATCGGGTAGTGTTCCGGATTGCTTGGCGACCCACGTGTCTCACTGAGGGTGGCCGTTACGCTACGGGGGGTTGGCAGGGTGTCGAAACAAGGGCGGTGACGAAATGCGGCAGCTCAAAGCCATCTTCATTGTCGTCTGTCGCTTCAGGTGATTAGAGCTCTGCCATTACCCTGATCAGTCGCCACAGCATTGGACGGTGTCGTTAGTGCAGAGTGGGTTTGCGAAGCTGCATCGGTGGTCGCAGCGAGTTCTGTATCGTTGCCACTGAGATCCCGAGCTTTGACCTGCCAGGCATAACTGGAATCGTCGGTGAGGTTGTCCGCTGTGTAATCACTGCTGCTCACCCAACCACTGTCGGTACAGCCTGCGCCGCCGGACACACAGCTAAAGTAGTACTCCACAGGGCCACCGAGCTCATCCCCGTGGGGCTGCGCGGTGATAGCGACACTGCCTGCGCTTGTGGCGATCCACGACGACCAAACTCTCGTAGATTTTTACTGCCGCAGAAAATACTTGATTAAAGGCGGAGGATGGCAATGACTCTGCAAGACGAGTCCCGCATTATCGAAATGGCCTGGGAAGACAGAACGCCCTTTGAAGCGATCGCATTTAACTACGGTTTGTCCGAGGGCGAGGTGATTGCGTTGATGCGGCGCCGCCTGAAGCCCTCGTCATTTCGGCTGTGGCGACGTCGCGTTGCTGGGCGCAAGACCAAGCACGAGCAGTTGCGCCATCCCGGTACAATCCGCGCGTATTGCCCAAGCCAGTACCGCCACCGGTGATAGGCGTGTAGGGTGTTGCCGGTACCCTTAACCGTTTAGGGCCTTTTTTTGGACAAGTACGGAGCAGCCTTTGCCAATGATTCTACTCCAGCGAGATGGCCGGTATGGCTGTTAAGGACAAGCGTGGCCGTCGTATTTTTGCTGCCGGCGTGCGCACAGTGGGTCGCGGAATGCTGCGCACCCTTACCCGCAGCGAGGCGGGGGCCCATTGGGCCAAAGTGGGGGAGGACTGGTATCAGACTCTCGGGGAGTTGAAAGGCGCAGCCATGAAGTTGGGCCAGTTGGCCTCCCAGTACCACGATCTTCTTCCACCTGAGCTAGCTCAGCAACTCGCCAGGCTACAAAGCAGTGCAGAGCCACTGCCCTGGGAGGTGGTGGAAGAGGTGCTGCATCAGCAGTGGTTGAAATCCCAGTGGAATGCGATCAGTGAGATCAATCCGGAACCTTTGGCCAGTGCGTCTATCGGTCAAGTGCATACTGCTTGGTTGAAAAATGGAACCAAAGTCGCGGTTAAGGTCCGTTACCCCGGTGTTGCGGCGGCAATGGATTCAGATATCAAAAAGTTGGGTCGGATTTTGTCGGCCGCCGGCATCCTCCAGTTGGACAAGGCCAGCCTGGCGGGGCTGCTTGCAGAAATTCGTGAGCGTATGGCCGAAGAGATGGACTACCAGCGTGAGCGGGAACACCTTGAACTCTTTGCTGGCCTGCCGGGTATGCAGGGTTTGGTCGTGCCTGCCGTGGTGGGGAAGCTGTGTGCAGAAGGGGTGCTGGTTACCGAGTTTGCGGAGGGCGAGACTATTGATGTCGCGCAAACTTGGCCCCAGCCCCTTCGCGATGCCATAGCGGCGCGCTATGTGGATTGGCTGATTGCCCAGATTTTTGAGCACGGTATCGTTCATGCCGATCCCCATCCCGGCAATTTTAAGTTTCGTGAAGATGGCACTATCGTGCTTCTCGATTTTGGTTGTGTGAAGCGGGTGTCGCCGCAGCATCGCGGGTCGATGGCGGCGCTGATGCATGCCGTGTTGGCCGAAAACTATGAGGGCCTTCACTATCACCTGGGACAGCTGGGTGGGTTGGCGACCCCCGAGGCGCCCCTGACGGATAAGTTGCAGCCGATCTATGCCGAGAGCGCAGCGTTTTTGCGGGAGCGCATGCTGGAGGTGCCGTACTTCGACTTCAGTGAACCGAGTTTTATACCTGACGCCAGGGCTATTGGGCGGCGAGCGCTGCCCCAATGGCGGGCTTTTAAGCCGATTCCCGAGCTAGCCTTTGTGATGCGCGCGCTGAGCGGGGCGTATTGGTTGCTGCGCCGACTGGAATCGCAGGTTGATATTCGCGAGCGAATTCAGGATATTCCGCAGAGCCCTGAGGAGCGCCTGCCCTGACATAGCGGCTTAGCCGGTCACTGGCTGCTCTGCACCCTACTATGCACCGTCGAACCAGTCTTTGAAGCCGTGCCCCTGGTGGGGGCCTATGTGAAGCTGCTCTAGCACTCCGTAGCCGACTTCATTGCCGCAGCGGGCGATCACGGTCTGCTGGATGTGAATGTTTTCCAGTGCTAAAGGGTCGGCGTCATCGCAATTCCAGCTCTCCCCGGCAATGGCGAGCTCGCCCTGCCATTTGCCGTGTCCCCACTCGGGGTGCATGTAACCCAGGCCTTTCATTCTGTGGACTAAGGCCGGTTCAATGGTGATGTCCAGATGCTCGCCATCTTTGTTGTTCATCCTGAACGTTCCCGACAGCGCCTGGCGGGTGCCGGGTTTTAATTTCACCTGATGACCGACACAGCCTTGCCACAGTTGCATCTCCGGGTCGTTAATCTCAATGCTTTCTGGCTTGCTGTGAATTGGGACAATGGCCTGATCGGTATGCCATTGGTAGCCGCCCTCATCTTCGAACCAGCCAGCTAGAGTGCAGCGGTCCTGCCAGTGAATCGGCAGCCACATAAAATGTAGCGGCTGAAAGCTGTTTATCGGCGCGCCACCCTCATAAGGGGCGCCCACCGGGCGTATTCCCCAGGAGCGATCCTTAAGGCCAAAGGCATTATCCCCGTCGACAGCGATCTCTCGTCCCTCGATGCGGATGGTGCCCTGCCAACCGCCGAACTGGTCGATACGGGTGGCGTCCATCACCAAGTGACGTTCGTTGCGCAGGGTTTGTCTGCCCTCGGGGATCACACCGGTTTTAGGAGTAAACACCAGGTCACATTCAATGTTGGTCTCGTTGGCCTCAATGACCAGGCGGTGTCGACCCATGGGTTCAAGAATCGACAGCTTAAACGGCCCCACGTCCAGGTCCGTGGGTTCGGCTGAGGCCCGGCGCGAACCGTGAAAGGCGTATTGCCTGCCATCCACCACCACGCTAAAACTGCAATCCACAATGCCCAGGTTGGGGTATCGGCACAGGCCAATACCAAAATAAAAACTCCCGTCTTTGGCGTGGCCGTTGTACCAGAAGCGGTCATAGGTGAAGCGGTCGCTGCTGGCAGTGAGGGCAATCGGTTCGGCGGTTTGATGTACGGGGTAGTCATCCAGTTTGCTGATCATCACTGACGCTCCTCAGGCTGGTGTTTCTGAGAGAATTTTTTCCAGGTACTTCACTTCAAAGCAGCTGCTGAAGTGGCTGTTGATACTGTCTTCGTTGTTTTGTCCTACTGACATACGCCCTAGCAGCAGGGCAAATCGCAACCCGGCAAACACCAGATAGTAGTGCAGTTGGTCAATGCTGTAGCCGCTTTGCTGCGCCCACTGCTGCGCGGATTCCCAGCGAGAAGGGAAGCCTTCGAGCGGCGGGAAATCCAGCCCGTGACAGAACAGCTCGTCCATATAAATCCACCAAGCCAGATCCTGAAGGGGGTCGCCCAGGGCCACCATCTCCCAATCCAGCAGCGCCGCCACATCGCTTTTGTCTGGCGTAAAGATCACGTTTGCCATCCTGGAGTCGCCCCAACACAGAGCAATGGCCTGCTCTTCAGGTTGGTGAACTCGCAGCCACTTTAGGGCGCGTTCCGCCGAGTCGTGAGGCAAAAATTCGCCACCCCTCTGGTAGCCCCACCGGTAGTAGTTCTCCCAGTAGGTGAGTTGTTCGTCCAGGTTTTTTGGAATGTCGAGACTGGTCAGTACGGCTTTTATGGCGGGTGCGTGAATATCTAGCTTGCTGACCTGGGCCAGTCGCGAGAGCCCTGCCTGCCAGAGTTGGCGGCGCGTATCCGGTGTCTGCTCGGTCAGCCAGCCATCCATGTGATAGGGCGGCATATCTGGCGGGATATGCCCCTCGGTTTTGGTCATGATGTAAAAGGGCTTGCCCAGCACTTGGCCGCTTAGCTCCTTGGCAACGATCTCCGGCATCGGGATATCGCTGTGCTGACTCAGCATCTCGATGACGCGGCACTGAATATCCAAGTCGTATTCCGGGAAGACCAAATAATCGCCCCGGGGCTCAATACGGGCGACATAAGACGTGGTGGTGCTGGTTTGCGCGTTGTCGTGGACGGCGTCAAATACCATGGTGATATTAGACATGCCGGTACCCTCGGGGACGTTGAGGGCCGGTATTCGTACTTTGCTATTGAGCTGGCTAGCCAGCCAATGCTCGAGTTTTTGCCGGGTCTCTTCAGGATTGTCCAGAACCGGCGTGGGGCGCTGATCGTCGCTCATAATAAGGCTCGTTGTTATGTTGTTAAGTAGCCGATTCAAAGATGCTAACACGAATTAAATAACGGTGTTAATATATTTCCTTGGAGGGCTGGTAATGAATAAAAACGTGCGACCCGTAGGGCGCCCCGCTGTGACCAGCAGAGAGGCAATCCTCGCTGCTGCAGTGGAGTTATTGCAGAGGGAAGAGCTCTCAGAACTGAGCTTGCGGCAGCTTGCTAAACATTTGGATGTCAGTGCGACTTCCCTATACCGCTACTTTGAGAGCAAGCAGCAGTTGGTCAAAGCGCTGGGTGAGCAGGTGCTGGCCCTGGATGGGGGAACTCTCGCTGCGAACCAGTCCTGCGAGCAGCGCCTTGAGCAGTTGCTGGATCAGTTGCGAGCACAGGTGCTCACTCTCCCTGGGTTGCTGTCCCAATTTAACACCGCCTTACCCGCCGAAGTGATGGTGGCCACCATTGCCGAGCTGGCTCGCCCCATCATGGATATGCAAATTAATGAAGCACAGGCGGTGAGGCATGCTCAGTCACTGCTGTGGATGACGCTGGGCTTTGCTTTGTTTGAGGCCTCTTCCAGCCAAGCAGAAATCGCGGCTCAGTTTGTAGACCTCCCCGCCGAGTTGCAGGGTACAGCGAAGTATCTGGAATTGGGTAATCACGAGCGCTTGTGGAGGGAGCTGGTCGCGCGGAATATCCATGGGATTAATGGCCTTGCAGCTACCGAATATAGATCGTAACTGATTGAATATTAATATTTATCGTTTATGGCTTATCTGTTTATGCCCCCATTTATGCCCCCGGTTTGCTGTTGCTGGGGGCATCTGGCGGTGATGATAGCGGCCTGATCTGCCTAGGGTTTTCTAGGCTGACTGGTTAAGGTTTATTAAGGTTTCTAGGCCCCCGTGCGTACTGGTCCCGAAACTGGCCCCTATGCGGCCCCATAGCACGAAGTGTGGCGCTCTCGCGTAGTGACCCCCATAAAACCTTGCCTGATCCTTGCCGGGTCTTTTTATAGACGGGAAATACCCCTCCGGAAATTGGTTGGCAGCTCGCTGAGTTTTCGCGGTAGGTCAAAGGGTTGCGGTGTTCGCACCCTCGCGATAACCGGAGCGCCCAATATGTCCGAAAATGGATTGATTCAATCGGTAAGTGCCTGATGGGCGGGGGCGGGTAAATCCTCAAATGCGGCTGACTGCTCCACCGCAGCGGAACTCAGTTTTTCGCATCCACAGAATTTGCCCTTTTTACAGTGTCAAAAAATTCGGCCCTTTTTAGGACTAAAGAAACTCCGCTTTTTACTGTCGCAAGTAATTCCCGGCACCTAGAATTACCCGATGTTGACCAGGGGCGTCGATGGGGCCACTCGGCACCTGTTAATGCATCCTCGGCGGGTTATCCTTTCGCTCTTGGATTAAGTTTGCAGCTGTTCTCATCGCCGAGTCATATCGGTTGCGCATCTGCCGGGATAAGCGCTCTGGCTTATATGGGTTCCATTCACAATTGATAGCGGTGCCCCCTCCCCACGAAATGGTGACGTGTAAGCCTTTGGCTATGCGGGCGGTAAACTCGAAGGGTTTGCTGGCGCTTTTCTGTTTCACTATTTGGTCTCCTGAGGTTTTTAGCCAATCGGGGGGGGTGGCGGCGGATTATGCTCTAACGCTCCAACGGTGCTCTAACGCTGCTTCAACACTGTTAGAGCACTGGTGGGCAAGCATCCCTGCTTGCACCAACGGTGCAGGGGGGGTATGGGGGGAGTGACGGAGCAGATTTCTAAGCAGCATTTTCTGCCCCCTCAGACTGGCTAATTTCCTCTCCGGTTTGACCGTCGGAGCAGATTTCACCCTTTTGGCTTTCAGCAAGTACCAGCTTTTCACCTCGTTGCCGGTTCGGTTTGGTATAAGCCTTGCGGACAATGACGCCATCCCGAATCATGGCGAGTATTAGTTTTGGGACATCTCTTTTGCGGACGCTCTTAAACCGCTCCGGGTACTCCTCCAGGTTGGCGAGGGCGCTCATTGCGCTGTAGCCTCCAGCCTCTAATTTAGAATAAACCGTTACCCCCGCTTCTCCAGCTGCTCGGAATGCGGCTATCAGGTCGCGCCGGTCCTGTGCCTCGGTAAAGTCCTCCGCAGCGCCTAGTTGCATCATCGGTACGGGCACACCTTCGTCGGTAATGGTGATAGGTAACGGATTAGCCCTTTTGCCCACATTCAGCTTTTCGTGTTCGATTACGCGCTGGCCGTCTCGCTCAATCAACGCCAACCGCGACCGGCTAGAGTTATGCCAAGCTGTGGAGCCTGAGTAGCTATTACCGCTGGAGCCGTTGCGGGCGGCGCTTTTGTCTATGTGCGCGAGTAGGAGCACGGCGGAGTTATTTTCGCGGGCAATGGTCGTTAGGGAGCGAATAAACCCCCGGACTAGTCGGCGGACATTCTCGTTAGCGTCAAAGGCGTCGCTGGCGTTGTCGATTACGACCAGTGTCTTACCTTCTGCGTGCTCACGTACCTGTTCGTAAGCGGCGGTTAATTCTGTCGGTGCATTCTGACCGTCCCCTTTTGTGGTCATCAGCGCGGCGTACTCCGCTGTACCGTCGAGCAGTTCAAAGTTCTCCAGCACGGTGAATTCATTGAGCTGATATTCTTCAATGACGCGGCGAAGGCGGTACTTCACCATTGCGGCTTCATCTTCCAGAGAGACGAACAAGACCTTCCCCTGTTCAACGGCCATGCCTGCAAAGGTGTCACCGCTAGCTATATGCGCACTTAACACTATGGCCACATAGCTTTTGCCCATGCCGCCGTGGCCACCGAACAATGTGGGGTATCCACGAGGCAGCCAAGGTGCCATCGCAAAGCTAGGCTTTTCCGGCAGTGCCACCATCACTTCTGATACGTCGATACACCGCAGTGGGGCCTCTGGTGTTCCCTCATCCTCGGTGCTCATAAAATCGTCCTGAGCTGATTTCTGGCGCATGTACTCTCTTTGGTTGTGCTTGGTAATGGTTAGCCCATCGGGGGTGGTGAATTGCTCGCCTACAGCCTTCACGGCGGCTGTGAAATCGCCGCCATACTCGAAGTGCACTAGCAGGTCGAAAGCATCCCCCGATTTCTCCAGCCCGGCGTCACGGTCTGATTGGTGTGAGGTAATCCAGCGATTGTCCTTAACGACCACCCCCGGCGTCCCGCTCTCGCTGTATGGGCTGAGCCAGCGATTACCCCGGCGCCGGTATCCATAGGTCTCAAGTACCAGCTCAACGCTGTAAGCGGCGTTAAATGCGTCTAGCGGGCTTTTTTGGCCGCTTTCCAGGCGTTGCCGTAGCTTCTCCATTGATTCGGCCAGTCGGGCCTTGCGGTTGGCTTCTGCCAGGGCCTCCAAATGCTTGAGAGCGTCCGTTTCCGTCGACCAACCAGATAGGCTAAAAGCCCCTCCCTCGCATACGTGGTGCCTATACAGTTCGCCGCGATTGGGTAAGTAGCAAATCTGATTAGCTGACTCCGTAGCGCGGTCGGGTTCTATCCCTTCTGCGGATAGGTAGTCGTCTAGCACTTGCTGACCGTACTGAAAGTCAGTACCGCTGACAGGCTCCGCCAAAGGAATTAATACGCGACACTTTAGGTTTTCTGGGGTGGCGCTTTTGCTGGAATAAATATAAGCCTCTGACCAGCCTGTAATAACTCCCACAGCGTCCGTTACTAGACTCCATGTAATCCCTTCCAAATTATCGAGATCGGCCCACAGGGCGTAGAATTGGCCCTCCTTGAGCTGCCTTTGCTTACTGCGGGTTTTAAGTGTCGAGGGAATGATCCACGGGGCCTCCGATTTCTTACAGTCAACTGGATCGTTCACCATTAGCCGAACTTGTTGGAGCGATACGCCAATCAGTGGCCCGTGCTGGTTGTTACTGTCGGTGTGATACTGGCCGTTACCAGAACAGAGTGAGGGATAGCTAGCTTCTGTCATACGCCATTACCCCCTGCCGGCCCGCTAGGCTTCCATTTTCCGGGTTGAAGCACGTATCGAACTACTCGGTGTGAGTGGCCTTTAGCGGTAGTGTCTGATACTCGAACGGACTGTATATTCATGCCCAACCACCAGCGCATTTCGTTGATACGTGAGCCGGGGCGCAAAATGTCGTATTGTTCAACAAGTTCTATAGTTGTCAGCCCTGCCGGGTTTGCTCTTAGCGCTTCCTCGATGCGTAGGTGCTGGGCGGCAACCGAATTAGCGTTTTTAGTCCGTGACTGGCTGCTCTTTGGGGTGGCCTTTTTTTTCATCTCTCCACCCCCGCTATGCTGCGGACTTGCCAGCGCTGATACGCTCGGCAATCCACTTATCGATGCTGCTCTCGGTCCAGGCGACAGTGCGCCCGACAAGCGGAACAGGTTTGGGGAATTTGCCCTCTGCCATCAGGGCGTAGATGGTGCTGCGGGTTAGCCCGGTGCGGGCTTCCACTTCTTTGCGCCGCAGTAGCGACTCTCGGACTTGCTCTGCCATGCTCTTACCTCGTGGGTATCTAGGGGAACATGGCTGTATGATCTGGTTATGTGGGTTGGGCGTCTCACCAATAAAGTTTCAGGGTTTACTGGTTATTCTTCGTCCAGCCAATCAAGAGCTGCCAAGCCTTGATTAGCATCAGTAGATTTAAATTCTTCCCAGCTTTGGCGCATTAGCCTGATTTGTTTATCACTGGGGCCATTGCCAAATATCTTTTCGGCAGCTAAGACAAAAGCGCCTTTTGATTCTCTATTTTCATACAAAGGTTTACCCGCTAGCTTTAATTCAGCCACATGGCATGCATACTCAAAACGTTTCCATTTTGTCTCTGGGTTGACCGGCCTCCCTTGTGGCTGAGTTTTCAACATTGCCTTCCTCGCGATAGAGGGGTTTTCGCGTAAAAAAATAAGTGTGCGCAGCAATATTTCTTTTGTAGGTTTGGTTATCTCCTCCTCCTCAATTCTGTGCGCTAAAATCTCGCACAACCTTTCAACTTCTCCAACATGATTATTTTCCGCACATTTTTCAGTGAAACTCACTCGCCAATCCCGGCCTAAGTACTCGGTAAGGTCAGCCATCAACACTCCTTCCAGTGCAAGCCTTCACAAGTTACTGCCCCAAGCCGGTGAAGGTGTCCGGCCTGTCCCCCGTCGGGTAAGGGGCAGTAATTCTGGTTAATCTTCGGTCTTCGCTAATTCATGGAATCTAGGCGGCAAAAACCACTCATTTAAATCGCCACGCCACTGATTGCCCCCAAGCTCTTTAGCCCAGCGGTCAGCAATGGCCCCTGTGTGTTCCAGTACTCGTTCAATGACTCCCAAAAGGTGGCAGCGGTGATGTATGTCGTCCGCTTCGTGAACGTCCATTGCGACTTCTTTTGCATGGGCCATAGATTGCGCAATGGTTTCCATGACCAGGGCTAATTGTTCGTTGCTTGCTGTGTTCATGCCGCAGCCTCCCTTTCTTGCTTCCAAGCCCGCTCATAAGACTCATAGGCGGCGTTCTTGCCCATTTCCAGCAGGTACAGCGCCGAATAGAGGGTGTGGGCCACATCGTGGCGGGTCATTGATTGGCGGTTCTCCCCGAACTCTTGAGCGAGTGAGCTAACCATCCCCAGTGCTGAGGTCAGAAAAGAATTAGCGTCCTCTGCTAATCCCTTCCAGTCCGCGTCATGGGAAATCTCATATCGTGCGCCAAGCTGAAAGAACTCGGCTTTGGTAGTATTGGCATCAGCCATAATGTGACTCCTTTTCAGTCATTTTGTGGTTAGGCCGGGGGTGGTGCTCCACCACCATCCCCGCCCGCTTACAACTGAGCCTAGCCGAACTTGGCCGGGATCACGTTGTTATTGACGGCCTGGGCTTTCAGGTTGTCGAGATAGTCCGCCCATGCCTGCATCATCTTCTTGCGTTGGGGGAGGTGGGCAGTCCGGTTGTAGGCCCTGCCGTGAACGTCCTTGACCGCGTGGGCTAGCTGGTGCTCTATCCAGTCGGTCCGGAAGTTCAGCTCCTCATCCAGAATCGTCCGCGCCATAGCCCGGAAGCCGTGGCCGCACATTTCATCCTTCCCAATCGCCATCCGCCGCATCGCTGACAATACCGCGTTGTCACTCATTGGGCGCCGGGGGGATCGTGCGCTGGGGAATACGTACTCACTACGTCCGGTAAGGGGATGCAGCTCTTCCAGTATCTCTAGGGCCTGCCGAGACAGTGGAACGATGTGCTCTGTTTTGGTTTTAGTAACCAGGAAGCGCCATTCCGCTTTGTCGAAGTCGATGTCTGCCCATTTGGCGGTGCGTAGCTCTCCTGGGCGCACGAACGTCAGCGGGGCGA